>NZ_JAMYUQ010000014.1:0-215106 GCF_040323095.1 Mesorhizobium sp. M0058 | reverse complement strand
CTTGGCGCTGCGGCGGACGCATAGGGGGAGAGAAGTGTCACCTATGTATCCGGTTCAAAGTGTTACCCATCTATCGGCTGGACAAGGGTGAGGGGCAGCGCAACATCAAACATAAATACCCCAACGCCGGTGCCGCCCCTCATCCGGCTGCCGCCACCTTCTCCCCGTATAGTGACGGGGAGAAGGGAGACACTCTGGCAACACTCACCTTCTTCGGTTAGCTTCGCCAAAATTCCTTGGCGGAAGGATGAACCTTTTTGAACCGATCGGCGACAGAGCAGACAGGAGCCAGGCGGCTCGACCGGCCATGACGGCAGCGACCGAGACTGATCGCGCGCTTGTCGACCGGGTCGCGAAGGGCGACCGTGCCGCTGTTCGGCTGCTGTTCATGCGTCACCACGCGCGGGTCTACCGCTTCGTGGTGCGCCAGACGGGATCGGAAATGATGGCCGACGATATCGCAAACGAGGTCTTTCTTGAGCTGTGGCGCCAGGCGCCCGGTTTCGAAGGGCGCTCGGAAGTCTCGACATGGCTGCTCGGCATCGCCCGCTTCAAGGCGCTGTCGATGCTGCGCAAGAAAAAAGAAGACTGGATCGATGACGACGATGCGGCGCAGGTTCCCGATGGCGCCGACACGCCGGAAGTCGCCACCATGAAGGAAGACAAGGGCGCCGCCTTGCGGCGCTTCGTCGATGCCTTGCCGGAGGAACACCGCTCGGTGGTCGACCTTGCCTATTACCATGGACAGTCGGTGACGGAGATCGGCGAGGTGCTCGGCATCCCGGTCGCCACCGTCAAGACCCGAATGTTCTACGCCCGCAAGAAACTCGGCGAAGCCCTCAAGGCCGCCGGTTACGACAGGGGGTGGCCATGAGCAATCCTGAAGATATGAGCGCCGCTGGAAAAATGTCACGCCGTGACGAAATGGAAACGCTGCTGCCGTTCTACCTGAACGGCTCGCTGGAAGGCTCGGACCTCGAAGCCGTCGAGGAATGGCTGGCGAGCGATCCGGCGGCGATGGCGGCGCTTGGCGAGGCTGAGGCGGAATTCTCCGGCGCCACCGCCGCCAACGAGGCGATCCGGCCACCGGCCGATGCGCTCAGCCGCTTTGCCAGGGCGCTCGACGCCGAAGCCGGACCGGTCCGCGCTCCCGCGGGCCGTTCCTGGCTGGCGCAGGCACTCGGCCGGTTCACGGCGATGCCGGCCACGGTCGGCTGGGCGGCAGCGGCGGTGCTGCTGGCGTTGGTCGTGGTGCAGTCCTACGTGCAGACCGGCGGCAAGAGCCATGATTTCGAGGTTGCCGGCGCCGAGGATGAGCTGACGAAACTGCCGTTCGCGCTGGTCAAGTTCAAGCCGGATGCGAAGATGTCCGACATCGCCGCCTTCCTCGACCAGAACGCGCTGAAGATCGCCGGCGGGCCGACCGCCTCGGGCGTCTTCCGCATTGCTATCCCGGTCAAGACCGGAGCAGACTACACCAAGCTCGTCGGTCTTATTGCCGCCCAGCCGTTCGCGGAGACTGTGATCGAGGGAAGGAAACCGGTTGATGGCAGCTAGGGCGGTCATTCGATTTGCGGCGATCCTGGTGGCGGCGACGACAATCGTCGCCGTGCCGGCGTCGGCGCAGACCAATGATCCCAATGCCGGCCGGGCCGACTGCACCGACGCGGCCGGAGCGGCGGCTGCCGACTGCCCGAAAGACGGCAATGAGGCCAACGTCGGCGGCGAACCAGGCGCAGTTACCCTTCCGGCCCTGATCGTCGACCTGTTTCCCAACCCACCGGCTCCCGTAGCGCCCGTGCCGACGCCACGGCCGTCAGCGCCGCCTGCCGACACGCAGGCCGGGCCACCCGCCGGCGGGGCGATCGTTTCGCCGACCGATCTTGTCGCGACCGCGCCGCGCCGTGCCATCGCCGGCGAGTTCGTGCCCGACGAGGTGCTGGTGACCGTCGACGGCGATGCCGGCGCCGTCCAGCAGATCGCCGCCTCCTTCGGCCTTGAAGTGCGTTCGCAGCGCCAGTCGCGGCTGCTCGGCACCACACTGGTGCGCTTCGGCATTCCCGACGGCCGCACAGTCGGCGCCGTGCTGGCGCAGCTGGCCGCCGATGGCCGCACCCTGCGGCGCGAGCCAAACCATATCTATTCGCTGCAGCAGGCGGCCGGCATCGTCAACTATGCCTTCGAGCGCATTCAGCTCGACAACAAGCAAGCCAGTGGCGAAAACGTGCGCATCGCCGTCATCGACACCGGCATAGACGACACCAATCCGGCGCTTTCCGGCGTCATTGCTGATCAGTTCGACGCCATGCCCAACGTGCCGGTCGAAAAGCGTGACCACGGTACCTCGGTCGACGGGCTGATCGCCGGCGTCGGCCCGCTCGAAGGCATGGCGCCCGGCGCCAGGATCTATCACGCCCGCGCCTTCGAGGACGGCAAGTCGACCATGGATGTCATCCTGTCGGCGCTCGACTGGGCGGCGGACCAGAATGTCAGCATCATCAATATGAGTTTCGTCGGCCCCAAGAACGACCTGCTCGCCACCGCCTGCCGCAACGCCCGTGGGCTCGGCATCATCCTGGTCGCGGCGGCCGGCAACAACGGGCCGAAAGCGCCCTATGGTTACCCCGCCGCCTATGAGGGCGTGATCGCGGTCACCGCCACCGACGCCAAGGACGGGCTGATGCAGCAGGCCAATCGCGGCGCCTATGTCTTCATCTCGGCGCCCGGCGTCGAGATGGTGGCGCCGAGCGGCGCCGGCTCCGACGTCGTCACCGGCACCTCGTTTGCCGCCGCGATCGTGTCCGGCGCTATCGCCAATTTGATCCACGCTTCACCCGAGCGCTCCGCCGACGACATCGAAAAGGCGCTGGCCGCCACCGCCAGGGACCTTGGCCCGAAGGGGCGGGACAATGATTTCGGTTATGGGCTGCTGGATACGAAGGCGGCGGCGAACAAGTAAACCGGGCGAAATTCGCGCCACCAATTCAGAGCGCCGGGCCCAGCCGGACAGGGCTGCCATCATGGAAGCGCGACAGCCGGAAGCGGCTGAGGTCGTGCCCGGTCTGGTTTCCCTGGATCAGGTCGGCAACGACACGGCCTATGCCAGGCCCGATACCGAAGCCGTGACCGCTCATTCCCGTCGCGACGAAAAGACCACCGACGGCCGCCACATGATCCACGATGGGGACGACGTCCGGCATGGCGTCGATCATGCCGCCCCAGCCTGCCTTCAGGCGAACCCTCTCGAACTGCGGAAAGAGGTGCTTGAACTTGCGTTTTATCGAACGCAGACGGGCCGGTTCAGGGGCCGGGTCGAGCACCCGCATTCTCTCGAAAGGGCTGTGCGAATCCGGCGCCCAATCGCGCGGCGTCGACCAGGCATCGGGGTAACCTGACGGCGCGAACGGAAAGTAGCGTGTCCCCAGCGGATTGTCCCTCAGCGCAGGAAGATATTTGGTGGCGTGCCGGAAGGCGTCAGGTCCCAGGTAATGCAGATGGCTGCCGCCCGCGGCGAGCGTATACCCGCCATCCTGCCGGCGCCTGAAAGCGATGTGTTCGTCAGTCGCCGCACCTGCATAGATTTCAGCCAAGGGGTCCGTTGCGGCTGCGGTTACCCTGACGCTGAGCTGGGGGATGGAGACGCCGTGTCTTCTCAGGAACAAGGATGACCAGGCACCTCCCGCGACCAGCACGCTGGAGGCCTCGATATACCCCGTCTCGGTCCACACGCCCTTGACCTTGCCGTCTGAGATTTCGAGGGTTCGCGCTGCGCAATTCTCGACGATTTTGACGCCTTTTCGCACGGCGAGCCGGGCAAGTGCGGGCACCGCCAGCCAAGGCTCCGCGCGCATGTCGGAGGGCGTCGTCATCGCGCCCTTGAATTTGCGCGACATGCCTTTGATGAGTGTCGCGGTTTCGTCTGCATCCAGGAGACGGGTGTCGAGCGCATGGATCGCGGCGATCTTCATGAAGGCTTCGAAGCCGGCCATGTCCTTGTCGGTCTTCGCCAGGTAGGTCACACCTGTCTGGGTCAGGCCGATGTCCTCGCCGCATTCCTCAGCCAGTTGCCGCCACAGGCGAATAGCCTCGATGACGATGGGCAGTTCATCCGCGTCTCGTCCCTGCTTTCGGATCCAGCCCCAGTTTCGGGACGACTGTTCGGCCGCAATGCGTCCCTTTTCCAGCAGCGTCACCGGGATGTTCCGCTGTGCCAGGAAAAGCGCTGTCGTTACGCCGATGATGCCGCCACCGACAATGACCACCTCCGACGCTTTCGGCGGCGGGCCAGGATGCCGGATTGGATCCGTTTCGGAGAACGGGAATGTGGGCAAGTGGCGCACCCTGAGGACTGGTTGATGGCTCTGGCTTACTGGTTGCCACCCACTAGAAGCCAAATCAAGGACAGGTCCAGGCAGACCGTTGTCCCAACAAAGTCAATCTATCTGCGGGCAACATCCACAAGGGTGAACTTGCCCAGCGGAGCGATGGATTAATCCCTAGACCGGGGCGCCTGCGACCGAACCCCTGACCACAAGGTCGACTGGCCAGACCTCGCCTCGCGCCCCTTCTTCCAAGCCGGAAATGCGCGCTGCCAAGCGTTCGGCGATGCGGGCGCCGGCCAGGCGGATCGACGAGCGCGTCGTCGACAGCGGCACGGAAAAATTCTCCGGCTTCAGCCATGGGAAAACGTCGTCATGGGCAATCAGCGACAGGTCGCCGGGAATGGTCAGGCCAAGGTCGCGCACGGCGCGCACGACGCCGAGCGACATGATCAGGCTGGAGCAGGCGATCGCCGTCGGCGGTTCGCTTTGTTCGAGCAGGCGCCTGGCGGCGCGATAGCCGTTCTCCTCGGTCATCGTCACCGAGCAGACATGGCGCTCGCCGAGCGTCAGGCCGCTCGCGGCCAGCGCCCTGCGCATGCCGCGCTCGCGGTGGATGGCGAAGGTCTCGCGGTCGTCGCCATTGATCAGCGCCAGCCGCCGGTGGCCGAGCTGAACCAGCAGCCGGGCCGCATCGTGGAAGCCGCCCTCATTGTCAATGTCGGTGAAGGGGTAGTCGAAATCGGAACCCTCGCTGCGGCCATGGACGATGAAGGGAATGCCAAGCGTGTTGACCAGCGCCACCCGCCGGTCGGCCGGGCGCGGCGAGGAGATGTAGACGGCGTCGACCTGTCGGTTGGCGACGATGCGGCGATAGGTGGTTTCCTGGTCGTCGGCATCGGCCGGCGACAGCACCAGGTCGAGCTCGTGCGAGCGGGCATAGTCGCCGAGGCCGGAGAGGAATTCGACGAAATGCGGGTCGATGTCGACGGAGGCGCCCGTCGGCAGGACATAACCGATCATGCCCGTCTTGCCGGTCGCCAGCCGGCGCGCGCTCGGGTTGGGCCGGTAGCCGTGGCGCTTGGCGGCATCCACCACACGCCGGCGGGTTTCCTCGTTGACCTCGGGATAGCCGTTGAGCGCACGGCTTACCGTTGTCTGCGACAGGGCCAGCATATGAGAGAGCTGCTTCAGGTTCACTGGGAGGCCTCCAAGCCTCAAAGCGCTTTTAATTTTGAAGCCACGCGGCGCCACAACGGGCGCGGCCAAGCTGGTCGACCATACGCACTGGTCCGGCCAGTTTGAAGCTTAATACGCTGCTGCACCGCCGTAAAACTATGCTGCAGTGCACTTTACCAAGTCTTCCAGCTCGAAATTAAATCGATTAGCTCACCGCCCTCTTGACTTGCAGCCGATTCAATGGCGAGATCAAAAAGACCAAAGCGCTTTGGAAGACTCTTCGAAAGGTTGCGGTTCCTTTCTGAACGAGTCACAGTCCTGCAGCGTCGGCGGGCGGAATGGAGGTTCCGTCCGGGTGTATGTGTCCACACTGGGAGGAATACCGATGAAGAAGATGCTTCTGCTTGGCGCAGCGTTTGCCACGCTCGCCTTGTCCCTGCCGGCGCAAGCCGAACTGAAGTTCAAGCCCGGGGAAGATAAGCGCTTCAACTGGGCCAATTACGAAGAGCTGAAGAAGGTCGATCTCAAGGGCGAGACGCTGACCATCTTCGGGCCCTGGCGCGGCGAGGACGAAGGCCTCATCCGCACTGTTCTCGAATATTTTCAGGAAGCCACCGGCGCCGAGATCAAATACTCCTCGTCGGAAAATTACGAACAGCAGATCGTCATCGATACCCAGGCCGGCAGCCCGCCCAATATCGCCGTACTGCCGCAGCCGGGCCTGATCCAGGATCTGGCGTCCAAGGGCCTTTTGACGCCGCTGGGCGACGACACCGCCAAATGGATCAAGGACAATTACGGCGCCGGCCAGTCATGGGTCGATCTCGGCACCTTCAAGGACAAGGACGGCAAGCCGGGCTTCTTCGCCTTCCCCTACAAGGCCGACGTGAAATCGCTGGTCTGGTATTCGCCCGACAATTTCGAGGAAGCCGGCTACAAGGTTCCCAAGACCCAGGAAGAGCTCGCCGACCTCGAGAAGAAGATCATCGCCGACGGCGGCACGCCGTGGTGCATCGGCCTCGGCTCAGGCGGCGCTACCGGCTGGCCGGCGACCGACTGGGTCGAAGACATCATGCTGCGCACCCAGACGCCCGACGTGTATGACAAGTGGGTAAAGAACGAGATCCCGTTCAACGATCCGGCGGTGGTCAACGCCATCGACATTTTCGGCAAGATCGCGACCGACGACAAGATGGTCGACGGTGGGGCCAAGGCGGTTGCCGCGACCGACTTCCGCGACAGCCCGAAGGGCCTCTTCTCGGTGCCGCCGAAATGCTACCTGCACCATCAGGCATCGTTCATCCCGACCTTCTTCCCGGAAGGCACAAAGGTTGGACAGGACGCCGACTTCTTCTACTTCCCGCCCTATGCATCCAAGCCCGAGCTGGGCACGCCTGTGCTCGGCGCCGGCACGCTGGCCATGATCACCAAGGATTCGAAGGGTGCACGCGCGTTCATCGAATTCCTGAAAATGCCGCTGGCACATGAAATCTGGATGGCCCAGGGCGGCTTCGTCACGCCGCTCAAGTCGGTCAACAAGGATGCCTATGCCAGCGACGCGCTGAAGAAGCAGGGCGATATCCTCGCCAATGCCTCGACCTTCCGCTTCGACGGTTCGGACCTGATGCCGGGCAAGATCGGCGCCGGCGCCTTCTGGACCGGCATGATCGATCTGGTCGGCGGCAAGTCGGCGCAGGATGTCGCCACCGACATCCAGAAGAGCTGGGACGCTATCAAGTAGTCAGCTGGCAAGCAGTCAGCTGGCAAGTAACCACTGCCAAGTAATCAGCCGCTTTGGCGGCAAATTCAGGACTTCCTCCACAGACTGGGTCCGGGCCGCTATGGCCCGGATCCGACCGGCGCCTTACGCCGGACCGATTTGCGTTCGTTCGTTTCAGAATAACTTAAATCGGCGCAGAGCCACATCGCCAGGGCTGTTCAAGGCCCGGCCGATCATGCGCAGGGAAGAGGGACCCATGGCTGCTCAGATCTTATCGGCCATTTTTGTCATCATCATCGGCGTCGGCGGCTGCGTCGCCTATTTCTGGGGCGCCAACAAGCTGGTCGACCTGATATTCCCGTCGCGCGGCGTGGCCGGGGCTGCGGCCATCGACAATCTGCGCCGGCAAGGACTGGTCCGTCCGTGGCTGTTCGTCGGCCCGGCGATGATCATCCTCACCGTCTACCTGATCTATCCGGTGGTGGCGACGCTCTGGCTGTCCTTCCTCGACCGCGGCGGCCAGCATTTTGTCGGCTTCGCCAACTATGAATGGGCGTTCGGCGACCGCGAGTTCCGCAACTCGATCCTGAACAACATCATCTGGCTGGCGGTGGTGCCCGCCGCCTGCACCTTTCTAGGGTTGATAATCGCCGTGCTCACGGACAAGATCTGGTGGGGCACAATCGCCAAGAGCCTGATCTTCCTGCCGCTGGCGATCTCCTTCGTCGGCGCCAGCGTGATCTGGAAATTCATCTACGAATATCGCGGCGAGGGCCAGACGCAGATCGGCCTGCTCAACGCCATCATCCAGTATTTCGGCGGCCAGCCGCAGGTCTGGATATCGCTGCCGTTCTGGAACAATTTCTTCCTGATGATCATCCTGATCTGGATCCAGACCGGCTTTGCCATGGTCATCCTGTCTTCGGCGTTGCGCGGCATCCCCGAAGAGACGCTTGAAGCCGCGGTCATCGACGGCGCCAATCCGTTCCAGATCTTCTGGAAGATCATGGTGCCGCAGATCTGGGGCACCATCGCCGTGGTCTGGACGACGATCACCATCCTGGTGCTGAAAGTGTTCGACATCGTGCTGACCATGACCAACGGCCAATGGAACAGCCAAGTGCTGGCCAATCTGATGTTCGACTGGATGTTCCGCGGCGGCGGCGATTTCGGCCGCGGCGCCACCATCGCCATCATCATCATGATCGCGGTCATCCCGATCATGGTCTGGAACATCCGCCAGGCGAACAAAGAGACGGGAGGACATTGAGATGGCCGTCGCGACCGGAAAGTCCTTTGCCAGCCGCTTCGGCGTCCACATCGCCGTGCTTGTCTTCGTCGCCGTCTGGACCGTGCCGACGCTCGGCATCCTGGTCTCGTCGCTGCGCGACAAGGACCAGATCATCGCCTCGGGCTGGTGGAACTCGTTCTCCAGCTCCAGCCAGACTGAAGCCGGCCGCCTGCCGCCGGCCTCGGCGCAGGTCGAGAAGGACGGCAAGTTCCTGCTTGCCGGCAATATCTTCGGCGACGGTGCTGCGCGCAACATCAGCGCCTTCGGCGTCAAGTCGGCGGCACCGACGCAATATCCGGCCGGCACCACTGCCGATCTCGGCGACGGCGTGACCTTGCAGCTCAATGCCGACGGAACGTTCGTCATGAGTTCGCCCAAGGCTTTCGAAGGCGACCGTGGCCAGCGCGTCTATTACGCCTCGTCGGCGCCGCCGAAATTCACCACCGACAATTACAAGACCGTGCTGTTTTCGGAGGGCATCGGCCGCTCGTTCATAAACTCGCTGACCGTCACCATCCCGGCGACGGTCATCCCGATCCTGATCGCCGCCTTCGCCGCCTATGCATTGGCGTGGATGCGTTTTCCCGGCCGCGCCTTGCTGATCGCCACAATCATCGGCCTGCTGGTCGTGCCGCTGCAGATGTCCTTGATCCCGCTTTTGAAGATCTACAACGGCGTCGGCATCTTCTTCGGTGTGCCGTCGAAAACCTATCTCGGCATCTGGCTGGCGCATACCGGCTTCGGCCTGCCCTTCGCCATCTATCTCCTGCGCAGCTATATTGCCGGCCTGCCGCGCGAGATCATGGAATCGGCGCGCATAGATGGCGCCAGCGATTTCGAAATCTTCGTCAAGATCGTGCTGCCGCTGTCCTTCCCGGTGCTGGCGTCCTTTGCAATCTTCCAGTTCCTGTGGGTGTGGAACGATTTGTTGGTGGCAATGGTTTTCCTCGGTACCGAAGGGGACCAGATCGTGCTGACCGCGAAGCTCAACGCGCTGCTCGGCTCGCGCGGCGGCGACTGGGAAATCCTGACGACATCGGCCTTCGTCACCATTATCGTGCCGCTGATCGTGTTCTTCTCGCTGCAGCGCTATTTCGTCCGCGGGCTGCTGGCCGGCTCGGTCAAAGGAGGTTGAGACTTATGCAAGCCGCTTTGAAGGCGACCTCGAAGCCCGATCTCGCCGTCGATCGCGACTGGTGGCGGGGCGCGGTGATCTACCAGATCTATCCGCGCTCCTATCAGGACTCCAATGGCGACGGCATCGGCGACCTCAAGGGCATCATCCGCAGGCTGCCCTACATCGCCTCGCTCGGCGTCGACGCCATCTGGATTTCGCCCTTCTTCAAGTCGCCGATGAAGGATTTCGGCTACGACGTCTCGGACTATTGCGACGTCGACCCGATGTTCGGGACGCTCGCCGATTTCGACGCGCTGGTTGCGGAAGCCCATCACCTCGGCCTCAAGGTGATGATCGACGAGGTGCTGTCGCACACCGCCGACAACCATCCATGGTTCAAGGAGAGCCGCGCCAGCCGTAGCAATCCCAAGGCCGACTGGTATGTCTGGGCCGACGCCAGGCCGGACGGCACGCCGCCCAACAACTGGCTGTCGATCTTCGGCGGCTCGGCCTGGCAGTGGGACACCAGCCGCCAGCAATATTATCTGCATAATTTCCTGTCCGAGCAGCCGGACCTCAACTTCCACAATCTGGAAGTCCAGGACGCGCTGCTCGACGTCACCCGCTTCTGGCTGGAGCGCGGCGTCGACGGCTTCCGCCTCGACACCATCAATTTCTACTTCCACAGCCAGGGGCTGGAGAACAATCCGCCGCTGCCGCCCGAAGAGCGCAACGACCAGACAGCACCTGCGGTCAATCCCTACAACTACCAGGACCATATCTACGACAAGAGCCGGCCGGAAAACCTTGCCTTCCTCGAACGGTTCCGGGCGCTGCTCGACGAATATCCGGCGGCCGCCGCGGTCGGCGAAGTCGGCGATTCGCAGCGTGGGCTGGAAGTGGTCGCCGCCTACACCGCCGGCGGCAAACGCGTCCACATGTGCTATTCCTTCGATTTCCTGGCGCCGGAAAAGATCAGCGCCGCCAAGGTGCGCCAGGTGCTGGAAGCCTTCGGCAAGGTCGCCAGCGACGGCTGGTCGTGCTGGGCCTTTTCCAACCACGACGTGATGCGTCCGGCCTCGCGCTGGGCCGCCGACGAGGCCGACCCGGCCGCCTATCTGAAGGTTATCTCGGCGCTGCTGATGTCGCTGCGCGGTTCGGTCTGCCTCTATCAGGGAGAGGAGCTTGGGCTGGGCGAAGCCGAGTTGCAGTTCGAGGATCTGCAGGACCCCTACGGCATTCGCTTCTGGCCCGAATTCAAGGGCCGCGACGGCTGCCGCACGCCGATGGTGTGGGATGCAACCGCCAGCAATGCCGGCTTTTCGACGGCCAAGCCCTGGCTGCCGGTGCCGGGCAAGCACTTGTCGCAAGCGGTCAATGTTCAGCAGGGCGACGCGGCCTCGCTGCTCGAGCACTACCGGCGCTTTCTCGGTTTCCGCCGCCAGCATCCGGCCCTGGCCAAAGGCGACATCGAGTTCATCGAAAGCGAGGGCGACACCGTCGCCTTCACCCGCCGTGAGGGCAATGAGCAGATCGTCTGCGTCTTCAATCTGGCCAGCAAGCCGGCCGAGGTCGATCTCGGTGGTCAGGCGCTGCTGCCATTGGCCGGGCACGGTTTTTCGGGACAATCCGGCACAGGTTCCATCCGCCTCGGCGGCTACGGCGCCTGGTTCGGGCGCATCGACTGAGTTTTTGACGAAACTGGATTTTTTGAGGAAATCCAGGTTCTCTAGGGAAATCACTGGGAGGAAATTATGGCCGATGTCACGCTGAGACAGGTGAAGAAATCATACGGCAATCTGCACATTCTCCACGGCATCGACCTCGACATAAAGTCGGGCGAGTTCATCGTCTTCGTCGGCCCGTCGGGTTGCGGCAAGTCGACCTTGCTGCGGTCCATCGCCGGGCTTGAGGAGATCACCTCCGGCGAGCTGAAGATCGCCGGCGAGGTGGTGAACGACGTGCCGCCTTCCAAGCGCGGCATTGCCATGGTGTTCCAGTCCTATGCGCTCTATCCGCACATGACCGTCTACGACAACATGGCCTTCTCGATGAAGATCGGCAAGGAAAGCAAGGCCGAGATCGACAAGCGGGTGCGGCAGGCCGCCGAAATCCTGCAGCTGACCAAATATCTCGACCGCCTGCCCAAGGCGATGTCGGGCGGCCAGCGCCAGCGTGTCGCCATCGGTCGCGCCATCGTGCGCAATCCGAAAGTGTTCCTGTTCGACGAGCCGCTGTCGAATCTCGACGCGGCGCTGCGCGTCGCGACCCGCATCGAGATCGCCAAGCTCAAGGAATCGATGCCTGCCACGACCATGATCTACGTCACCCACGATCAGGTCGAAGCGATGACGCTCGCCGACCGCATCGTCGTGCTGAAGGACGGCCATATCGAGCAGGTCGGCACGCCGATGGACCTCTACAAGAAGCCCGGCAATCTGTTCGTTGCCCAGTTCATCGGCTCGCCGGCCATGAACATCCTGCCGGCGACAATCGACAGGACGGGCAACCCGACAATCGTCAGCCATGTCGGCGGCCGCAAGGCAACGGTGCCGATCGCAACGCCGGCGTCAGCAAAGGGTGCGGCAGTCAGCTTCGGCGTGCGGCCGGAGGATCTGTCGGCCGCCACCGGCGCGGAATATCTTTTCGAGGGCGTGGTGGACTATGTCGAGCAACTCGGCGAGGTGCAGCTTGTCTATGTCGATATCGGCCGCGCCGACCTGCCGTTGGTGACCAAGCTGCCCGGCAATGTCGAGGTCAAGCGCGGGGCAAAGCTGCGACTGACCGCGGATGCCGGGGACCTGCACATCTTCGACGCCGATGGGCACTCCTTCTCGCTCAAGCCGGTGGAAGTGAAGGCGGCTTGAGATAGCTGCGTCGTACAGGCATAAAAAAAGAGCGGCGGGCCAGGCCCGCCACTCTTTTTTAAGCTTCGGCTGTTAGTTGTTGCCGAACCGATCCCTGTCGCTGCTCTGAGGAACGAACTTCTGTTGGTCGTCCGACGAGTTCAGCAGCTTGTAGACCGCCGAGTTGGTGCCGGTCGACGAAGTGCGGGTGGTGTCGACGGCAGCGGCCGGCTGGTTGGCGCCATTGGAGCCATAATTGTCGCTGCCGGCAAAGGCAGCGCTCGAAACAGCCAGAACGGCTGCGGTGGCGAGAACGATCTTCTTCATTTTAGTCTCCTGAATTTTTCTGATGCTGCCAGCTGCAGCGGATAAGCCCGCCACGTGCTGGAAACCGGCTTTTAGCGGCCGAAAAGGTTACGGTCGGCACCGTGGGCAGGCGCCTGCTCGGCTGGAGCCGACTTCTCAACCGAAGCCGTATGGCCACTATCGGTCGACGTAATCGCAGGCTGGTTGGCGCCGTTCGAACCGTAGTTGTCGCTGCCGGCGAAAGCGCTGCCGGAGATGGCCAAAACGGCGGCGGCAGCAAGGATGATCTTTTTCATTTCAAATACTCCTGAATTTTTTGGGATCCCGAGAGCGACGGGTTAGCCGCCCTTCTTTGGTCGGGATCAGCGATTGCCGTAGAGGTCGCGGTCGGCGCCCTGAACGACAGGCTGCTTGTCAGCGTGCGCCGGCTTCTGAATGGAAGCCGTATACGAGCTGTCGACCGAGACGGCTGGCTGGTTCGCACCATTGGAACCGTAATTGTCGCTACCGGCGAAGGCGCTGCCGGTGATCGCCAAAACGGCTGCGGCAGTGAGGATGATCTTTTTCATTTTTAGGACTCCAGTTTGTCTGTCCGTCTAGCGGCGTGTCTTGGGAGGAATTCGCGTCGTTCGGACAGCCCCGATGTGGGAAAGCCATAGGCTGGTTTCCAATCACGAAGTTGTTCCGTGTGGACCACGGTCCTGCACCTTGAAATTGTGCCAGGAAGTTCCTCTATGGTCATTTATCGCATTGTTTTCAGTTGCTTATGTCGAACCGAGTGGTTCGCTCCGGTGTCGGTTTCCGGGCCGTCGTTCACACCGTCCTGCACGCATTGTCAACAGAAACGAACCGTTCGGTTCGATTAGAGATTGCTAATAGTAACTTTTCGATACCGTTGAGCCCTTTTTGCCCCCGATCGGAACTGGATCCGCAGCGATTCGAAACGGCGATGATAGCGCCGCAAGACAGGATCTCAGCCCTTCGGTGGTCGGCGGGGCGTATGCCGCGCGTGTCGCGCCGCATGGATACGATGTCGCTTTCATGCCGACGTCGCGATCGCTGCCGTGATTAGATGATCGCATCTCAGGTGCCGCTTCGTGACGACGCAGCGGAGAATTGGGAAGCCGGTCAGAATCCGGCGCTGCCCCCGCAACGGTGGTGGAGTTGAAGTCGCAACGGGAGACCACTGGGCAAGAGCCTGGGAAGGTGTCGCGATGGTCCGCAAGGACAACTCCAGAGCCCGGAAACCAGCCCGAGATGCATAGACTCGACTGATCGCGGTGGGCGGTCAAGAGGTGGATAGTGCATGTCCGGCGCCGCGCCGGCCTGCGTCCGATCCTTCCTCCATCACCACCAAGTTCAGTCCTTAAACCACGAGGACAGAACTATGGATACGCGCAACGACATGCTGAGGCTCCTGAACGGCCGCAAGCAAGGCTTTTCGCTGGAACAGCCCTTCTACACCGACCCGGACTATTTCAAGCTCGACATGGAGCTTATCTGGTATCGCGACTGGCTGTTCATCGGCCATGATTGCGAACTGCCGAAGCCCGGCAGCTATATCACCGTGCAGATCGGCGATTATCCGGTGGTGCTGGTCCGCGACCAGAAGGGCAACATCAACGCCTTTCACAATTCCTGCCGCCATCGCGGCAGCCGTGTCTGCAACACTGAGAAGGGCATGGCGGCAAAGCTTGTCTGCCCCTATCACCAGTGGACCTACGAGCTTGACGGCCGGCTGCTGTTTGCCCGCCAGATGGCCGACGGTTTCGACAAGAGCCAGTTCGGCCTGAAGCCCGTCGCCTGCGAGAGCGTCGGCGGCTACATCTTCATCTGCCTGGCGAAAGAACCTGCCGACTTTGCGCCGATGCGCGCCATGATAGAGCCCTACCTCAAGCCGCACCGGCTGAATGAAGCCAAGGTCGCCTTCGAGAGCACCATCATCGAGAAGGGCAACTGGAAGCTGGTCTGGGAAAACAACCGCGAATGCTATCACTGCGCCGGCAATCATCCAGAGCTGTGCAAGACATTCCCCGAAGCGCCGACGGTGACCGGCGTGCAGGGCGCCGACAGCGATCCGGAGATGCTGGCGCACTGGGCGAAATGCGAGGCGGCGGGCCTGCCGAGCAAGTTCCGCATCGATCCGGCCGGGCAATACCGCGCCACCCGCGCGCCGCTGCTGCGCGATGCCGTCAGCTACACGATGTCGGGAAAGCGCGCGGTGACGAAGAACCTGTCCGACACTGTTGCCGCCGACCGCATCGGCACCTTGATGCACTACCACTATCCGACGACCTGGAACCACATACTGATCGACCATGCGGTCACCTTCCGGGTGCTGCCGATCAGCGCCACCGAAACCGCGGTGACGACCAAGTGGCTGGTGCACAAGGATGCGGTCGAGGGGGTCGACTACAACCTTGAGGAGCTCACCCATGTCTGGACCGAGACCAACGACCAGGACCGCCGCATCGTCGAGGAAAACGCCTTCGGCATCCTGTCTCCGGCCTATGAGCCCGGCCCCTATTCGGAGCTGCACGAGGGCGGCGTGATCCAGTTCGTCGAATGGTACGCGGCCTTCATCGGCCCGCGCCTTGCCGAAGGCGGCCGGCCGGCGCTACGCAGCGTCGCGTGAGCTGGAGCAGGCGAAGAGGGACCAGAGGATGAATGCGATGACGGATCTTGGGCTCTATCGCCATCTCGACCAGATGGCGCCGTGGAACGATAGGCTGCAGGTGCTGGAAGTGATCGGCGTCAGCGACGAGGCGCCCGACGTCAAGACCTTCACCTTCCGCTCCGACAACCAGACCTGGTTCCGCTACAAGCCGGGCCAGTTCCTGACGCTGGAACTGCCGACACCGGACGGGCCGCTGATGCGCACCTACACGCTGTCGTCGTCGCCATCGCGGCCGTTTTCGATCGCGGTGACGATCAAGGCGCAGGCCGGCAGCATCGGCACGCGCTGGATGTTCGACCATCTGGTGCCCGGTTCGCATGTCAAGGCCTACGGACCGGCCGGCGACTTCTCGTTGCACAGCCACCCGGCGGCCAAATACCTGTTCATTTCCGCCGGCTCCGGCGTGACGCCGATGATGTCGATGCTGCGCTGGCTGAACGACTGCGCGCCATGGACCGATGTCGGTTTCGTCAACTGCGCGCGGCGTGCCGAAGAGATCATCTTCCGCAAGGAACTCGAACTGCTCGGCGGCCATATGCCCGGCCTGTCGCTCGGCTTCATGATCGAGGAACGTTCCAGCCGCGAAGGCTGGTACGGCCATATGGGCCGCATCGACGCGATCCGGCTGCCCTTGCTGGCTCCGGACTTCCGCGAGCGCGAAATCTTCTGCTGCGGCCCCGATCCGTTCATGCGCGCCGTGCGCGGCATGCTGGATGCCGCCGGCTTCGACATGACGAAATACCATCAGGAGAGCTTTGCCGCGCCTGTGGTGGAGGAAATTCCGGCGCCGTTTGCCTCCCCGGTCGAGGACGGCATCGCTGCACCTGTCGAAGCCGTGACGCCGATCCGCTTCTCGCTTTCGGAGGTCGACGCCGGCTGCGTCGCCGGCCAGACCGTGCTGCAGACCGCGCGCAGCTCGGGCGTGCGGATTCCCGCCGCCTGCGAGTTCGGCCTGTGCGGCACCTGCAAGGTGAAGAAGGTCTCCGGCGAAGTCGAGATGAGCCACAATGGCGGCATCCTCGACCACGAGATCGATGACGGTTTCATCCTTGCCTGCTGCTCGAAACCATTGTCGGCGCTCGAAATCGAGGCTTGAGCCGGTCGACTTCGCCGCAACGGTCGCCGACGCAGGCGTTGTATTCGCGGGTCTTTGTCTTGCCAACCAACGGCCAAGTGATTTAGACGCACTTAGGAAGGGCTTGGCAGACCGTGAAGCCGGCGCATCCCTTCAGGGCGCATGGGACGGGGGACACAGCGATGCAACAGCGGGTCTACGCGGTCGCAAGCAAGGACATCGTTTTCGAATCATTCGATGGCGAAGCCGTCGTTCTCGATCTTTCGAACGGCAAGTATTTCGGCTTTTCCGATTCCGGCAGCCGGGTCTGGCAGGCTTTGTCGTCCGGCGTCGCCACTGAAGCGCTGGTCGGAGCTGCCGCGGGCGCCGCAAAAACAAGCCTGGCCGACCTCGAAAGCTTCGTTGCCCGACTGCTCGATTTCGGGTTGCTTGCGCCAGCCGAAACACCGGCACAACCGCTTTCGGGCGAGCTGTCGGCTGCGCTTGCTGCCAGCAATGAGCCGCTCAAGGTCGATGTCCATGACGACCTTGCCGATCTCATCATTGTCGACCCGATCCATGAGGTCGAGGAACCTCTCGGCTGGCCGGCGGTGAAACAGGCATAATCGTTTCCCGAAAGCGCGTCGCGTTTGAACGGACTCAGGCGACGCGGTTTAGATCTTTTATTTTATGCATGTCGTCGTCTCAAAACCGGGGCCACCCCGAGCGACATGCATCAGGCGACCCGGCGCAATTCTGGACGCTGAACAACCAACACATGCCTTTGATCACGCTGCAAACCCTGCCGGATTATGCCCGCCATGTGCTGGCGGCCGCGGAAAGCGCCGCCGCATTCTATCCCGTTACCGCCAGCGTGCGGTTGCCGGGACTGGAGCTGAGTGTCCACCTCGACCATGGCACGCTGGCGGAAGCCATGAGCCATGCCTTCATACCGGCCCCGGAAAATCCGTCTGCATCTGACGGCTGCCGCATTTTCGTCGCCCACCCGGGCATCGATGGCGTCCTCGCCCCGGCCACCTGGGGCCGAGGCGATTACAACCATCATGCCTTTGCCAACCGGCTGGAAGAGGCCGGATTGCGCGGCAGCTACTATCATGACCTCGATTTCTGGCAGTTCCATGATCCGCAACGCCATGTCGGGGCGCAGCTGATGATGTCGGCCGACGCCTTTCCGCCATGGGAACAGGCGGCGCCGCTGCGCGCCTTCCTGCATTGGGAATATGCGGCGCGCGGCATGCGGCTTACCCATGCCGGCACGCTGGGCATCGATGGCAAGGGCGTGTTGCTGGCGGGCTCCGGGGGAGCCGGAAAATCGGGAACAGTCGTCGCCGGCCTGCTCAATGGGCTCGATAGCGTCGGCGACGACTATGTGCTGATCGACCGGACCGAGGGCGTGACGGCCTATCCGCTGTTTGCCACGCTCAAGCAGGATCCGGAGGGCTTCAAGCGGCTGAAGCTGGAGGGTCGGCTAAAGTCGTACCAACCGCTGAACTGGCAAGGCAAGCATGCCTTTCGCATCGACGAGATCGCGCCTCGACCACCTCCTGCAAGTCTGGACATTATTGCTTTGATAGTGCCCCATATCAGGGGAGGTGCGAGAAGCTCGGTCATGCCCATATCGCGCAAGGATGCCATGATCGCCTTGGCCCCGTCAGGAATCGTGCAGATGCCGGGCGAGCGGGAAGCGGGCTTTCGCTTTTTCAGCGAGCTTACCCGCGATCTGCCATGCTACCGGCTGTCGCTGGGGACCGAGCCGCGCGAGATCGCCGGCACGATTGCGGATTTCGTCCTTCGGGGCGCTGCATGAAGTTGAGCATCATTGTGCCGGTGTACAATCGGGAGATCTATGTCGTTTCGACGTTGCGGTCCCTGCTCAGGCAACGCGACGATGCCGATCTCGATATCATCGTTGTCGACGACGGCTCGACGGACAGCTCCGTTGAAGCAGTCCGCGCCATCATGCGGGAAGCGTCGTGCATCCGCCTGTTCCAGCAGGCAAACCAGGGCGTGGCCAACGCGCGCAACACAGGGCTGAGGCAGTTGCTGCCGCAAACCGAACTGGTGTCGTTCCTGGATTCGGACGACGTCTCGCCGGCTGGACGATTCAAGGCTGGCCTACCCCTGTTCGCGGCCGACCCTGCGCTCGAGCTGACCTACTCGCTGATGACGCGCGTCGATCTCATGGACGACGAAACCCTGCAGCCGGCACGGGGCGGCGCAGGTCCCACCGTGCGCGGCGTCAGCCTTAGCGCCGGGATACTCCGCAGGGCACTCATCGACCGTACAGGTGCTTTCGACGAGGAGTTCCGGCAGGGCGAAGACGCCGACTATCTGCTGCGCATTTTCGAAACCAGCCCAAAGCACATTTTTCCCGACACCGTCGCGGTATACTACCGGCGCCACCCCGGCAATTTGACCAAGCAAAGGGATGTGGCGGTGCGCGAATATCTGCGTGTGATTCAGAAATCCTTGCGGCGGCGCAAGGCCGATCCGTCGCGGCGCCCGGTCGAGGGGCTTTTCGAGATCAAGCGCCCGGCAGAGTGGTGAAAGAATGAATAGATCACAGCCTGGAATGCGTGCGTGAAGCTGAGCGTGATCATGCCGGTCTACAACCGCGAACGCCATGTCGGCTCGGCGCTGCGCTCGCTGCTGAGGCAGCGCGATGCCGCCGATCTCGACATCATCGTTATCGATGACGGTTCGACCGACAGTTCGGTGGCGGTCGTGCGCTCGCTGATCGCGGAGGCGCCGTGCATTCGCCTTTTCCAGCAGCAGAATGCCGGGGTGACGCGGGCACGCAACGCGGGCTTGCGGCAATTGCTGCCGCAGACCGGGCTGGTATCGTTTCTCGATTCCGACGACATTTCCCCGCCGGGCCGCTTCAAGGCGGATCTGACCTGTTTCGACGCAGACCCCACCCTCGAGCTCACCTATTCGCGCATGACGCTGGTCGACGACATAGATGACGATACGCTGGAGCCGACAGCCGACAGCCACTCGATGACGGTTCGCGGCATTCACCTGTCTCCCGCTATCTTCGTCCGGCGGTTGGTCGAACGCATCGGCAGCTTCGACGAGGATTTCCACCAGGCCGAGGACACCGACTATCTGCTGCGCACTTTCGAAAGCGGTCCGAAATTCACGATGCCCGACACTGTTGCGCTCTATTACCGGCGCCATCCCGGCAACATGACCAGGCAGGCCGATGTTCCTTTTCGCGAATTCATGCGCGCCGTCTACAAGTCGATGAAACGGCGCGAGGCCGACCGCTCCTTGCACCCTGTCGACGGCATCTTCGATTTCAAGGAACTTGCGAATTGGCGTTTCCTGTGATGGCCAGCTACGGCGTCGTCATTCCGGCCTTCAACGCGACCGCCACCATCGCCGAGACGCTGCGATCGGTCGCGGCCCAGACGGTCCAGCCCGACGCCATAATCGTCGTCGATGACGGCTCGACCGACGATACGGTCGCGGTGGTCAATGCGCTGGGCATGCCGGTGCAGGTGTTGCGCCAGGACAATGCCGGACCAGGCAGCGCCACCACCAGGGGCATCGCCGCGCTGGCGACGCCCTTCGTCGCCACGCTCGATGCGGACGATCTGTGGCTGCCGACCAAGATCGAAAGGCAGCTGGAGCATTTCGAGCGGTTTCCCGCGACGGCAGGAGTCTTTGCCCACTGGCGGACGTTTCGCGATGACAAGCCCGATGTGCAACAGGACGTGGCCGTGGCGGGCTGGTCGCGCACGACGATGATGATCCGCCGGGAGGTAGCCGAGGCCGTCGGTCCGATCATCGACCCGCAAGGCGGTCGCGGCGACATGGTCGACTGGATCGCCCGTGTCCGCGAGGCGGGCTTTGCGCTTGCCATGCTCGACGATGTCCTAACCTTGCGCCGCATCCGGCCCGACAGCATGTCCTATGGACGCGACCCCGTGCGCGACCGCGGTTATGTCGAAGTCGTAAGGCTGGCCATGCAAAGGCGAGCAGCGAAAAAGGCGAGCGCCGACTGATGGCCAATGCCATGCGCCGTATCGGCCGTCGGTTTCCGGACTATGGTTGGTCATGGCCCACTGGCGGCCTCGACCAGTTGCTGAAGGCCGCATTGCTCCCCGATGAAGAGGCGGCCGGGGCCTATGCGGCGCGCTGGCTCGACGAGAACGATATCGACCATGCTGCTTTCCGCGAGCATCGGCTGCTGGCCGCGATCTCCGACAGGTTCGGCCGCAAGCTCGCTGGGCATCCGGCCTATCCACGTCTTGTCGGCCTGCAAAAGATGCTGTGGACCAAATCGCGACTGGCTGCGCGCGAGGCCGAGCCGGCGCTACAGGCCATGATCGACGCCGGCTGCGCGGTGATGCTTATCAAAGGCGCCAGCCGCATCGCCGTCAACGCGTCGGCGCAGCGCGGCCGGGTGGCGCATGACATCGACATACTGGTGCGCTCGCAGGCCATGATTGCCGCCTTCGATGTGCTTAGCGAACGCGACTGGCAGATCGCCACCGGCGTCAGTCCGCAATATCTGCGCACCAGGCTGGCGTCCTTGCGTTCGATGAATTTTTTCAAGGGCAGTTTCGGCGACATCGACCTGCACCAGCTCGCTTATGACGGGTCGCAGCAAAGCGCGGAAGATGATCTGGCGATCTGGCAGCGGGCGCTGTCAGCCGATTTCAATGGCGTCCGCGTGCTTGTGCCCTCTCCGGCCGACCGCATGGCGCTCGCCATCGCACATGGCGGCCTCGATGCCCACACCCACAGCGACTGGCTGGTTGACTGTGCGGTCGCCATCGAGAGTGGCGCAGTCGACTGGGGCGTGTTCGGCGACATCGTCGCCAAGCGGGGCCTCGCCGTCGCCGCGGCGGTGGCGCTCTCCTATCTCTGCCTGGAGATCGGCATTGCGGTGCCGGAGGCCGAACTTGCAAAGACGATTGAGTTGGCCGACCGCGCCGGCCTGTCGCGCTGGTCCTCGGTGCTGCAGGCCAAGCCGCGTACCGATTTCGGCGGCCTCGTTTGGCTGTCGCGCGGCTTTGCCAAGCAGTTGCGCCTCAAACGCAAAAAGGGCCGCCTGCAGCAGCCGACGCCCGCCGTCTGGCGCGGCAGGCCGACATTGCGCAAGGCAAGAGCGACGTCGGCGCCGTTTGCACTTTCCCAGCCCCTGCCGCGTCCGGACAGGACTGGAGCGATGGTGCTGGACGTCACCGTCAGGATCGTCGTTCCACCAATCCGGCGCCGCATTGAGATGGAAATCAATGCCGGCGGCGGCCATGTCGCCCGCCTGCGTTCCATGGTGATCAGCCGCGCCGGCGGCGGACGTGTGCTGCGCTTTCGCGGCAAGGTAACGGTGGACGACACCGGCCGGCCTCTGGTGATCGAGGCACGGCCATCGCGCCAGTTCCGCAACTGGGACAATGAGGCCGAAGTCGCCGCCTATGGCGCGCTGCCGTTCCAATTGCTGTCGGCAAGGTTTTCACCCACCTGAGAGCGGGTGGCTGTTTCCATGAAACGGTGAACCACTGTGGCCCTCTCAGACGCCATAGCGCTCGGTGCGGATGATTTCCGCTGATATGCCGGCGTCGATCAGCGCCTGGGCAGCCGCCGAGACGAAGGCGTTCGACCCGCAGACGAAGGCGAGCGCCGGCGGCCGCGGCAGCCGCGTGAGCGCCTGCATGACCATTGCCGTGTCGATGCGCCTCGAATAGTCGGACGGGCGCCGTACGGCCTCGCGCGTCAGCGTCAGCACCAGCTCGAACCCGTCGCGGCGGTCACCGAGACCGATCAGCTCGTCGCGGAAGATCACCTCGTCCCAGACCCGCACCGAAAACATCAGCGCCACCGGCACCGCCGATTTGCGCAAGGCTCGATGCCGCACCATCGCCATCAGCGGCACCACGCCGGAGCCGCCGCCGACCAGAAGCAGCGGCCCGCCATCCCCATCGGACCAGACGAAATGGCCGCCGAGCGGCCCGCGCAGTTCGATCTCGTCACCGACCGCGGCGACGTCGTGGAAGAAGGGCGAGACTTCACCGTCGTCGAGCTTCTCGATCGCCAGCTCGATCGTGGCGCCGCTCTCCGGCGCCGAGGCGATGGAGTAGGAGCGGCGTGCCTGGTAGCCGTCAGGCGCGGTCAGCCTGACATCGACATGCTGTCCGGCGCGATAGGCGAATGGCCGTGACAGCGCGAAGAAGAAACTGGTAACGCGTGGCGTCCGCTTTTCGATCCGGGTGATTTTCGCCGTCTGCCAGGGAGATTGCGGCGCTTCGCTCATGGATCGCCGCTATAGCGCTGCTCGCGCCACGGGTCGCCATAGATGTGATAGCCGCGCAATTCCCAGAAGCCCGGCTCGTCGCGCTCGGTGAACTGCAGCCCGTTCAGCCATTTAGCCGATTTCCAAAAATAGAGATGCGGCACCAGGAGCCGCGCCGGGCCGCCATGGTCGGCAGTGATTGGCTTGCCTTCATAAAGCAGCGCCACCATCGCCTTCCCCGCGGTGAGATCCTTGGCCGGCACGTTGGTGGTATAGCCGTCATAGCCATGCGCCAGCAGGAAGCCGGTCGGCGCTTCGATGCCGGCATCGGCAAGGATGTCGTCGACCAGCACGCCTTGCCAGGCGGTATCGAACTTGGTCCAGGCGGTAACGCAATGGATGTCGCGCGTCATCTTGGTCAAGGGCAGCGCGTTGAACTCGGCCCAGTTCCACTTCTTGATCGGGCGTGGCCCGTGCTTGAGCGTGAACGACCAGTCCTCGGTGCGCACGCGCGGCGTCGGCCCCGCCGACAGCACCGGAAAGCCCTGTTCGAGATACTGACCGGGCGGAATGCGCGCATCGGTCTCCGTCGGAGGCTTTCGACCGGAGGAAAAACCGCGAGTGACCATTTGACTGTCCGTTTTTAGCAGGCCATTGCCGGCCTGCCGTAATGTTCTCGAAGATGTCGCGGCGGGCAACAGGAATTTTGGCGGGGCCGTGAGGCAGGCCTGCCGATCGTTCAGCGAGCCCGCCGCATCATGACTCAACCGGCGGCGAAGGGTACGGCGACGAAGATTTGCGCGTCGCCCCGGTCGACCAAAAGCAGCACCGACTTCCGGCCCGATCTGCCGGCCTCGGCGATCGCCTGGTTGGCTTGCCGCGCATCCCGCACGGGCGACCGGTCGACGGCGACGATGACGTCGCCCGGCTGCAGGCCGGCATTGGCAGCTGCCTTGTCCGGATTGACGCGCTCGACCACGGCGGCCACGCTGGTTCCAATCCCAATGTCGTCAGAGGCCTCCGGTGCGCCTGAGATAGGCTGTGGCGATCTCGCGCATCCGGTTGCCGTCGAAGCTCGGCCCATGGCCGCCATGGCCGAGGCGAACAGGCAGGTCAAGGAGCCGCTGCATGGTACGGCGATAATCAGGCCGGGAGGAATCCGGCAGGTCGTCGATCAGCGTGGAATCGTAGATGGCGTCGCCGGCAAAGAACAGGCCGTCTGCCTCGTCGAACAAAGCGATCGAATCCGGCGAATGTCCGGGCAGATGCAGGACGCGGAACTGCCGGTCGCCGAGGTCGACGATGTCGCCCTCGTCCAGCGTGCGCGTCAGCGGCGCCGGCGGAATCTTGTAGTCGGCCGCCGTCCAGCCCGGCGCCGGCAATTTCGAAACGGCGCCGTCGAGATTGTTGAACATGTAGGCGTAGGTCACCTGATCGTTCATGGTCTCGAAATGCTCGGCACTGTGCCGCGGCCCGGCGCGCAGCGGAAACTCGTGCAGCGAGCCGACATGGTCGAGATGGATGTGGGTGGCGACAACAATGAGCGGCTTGCCCTCGGGCGTGTCGATCTCAGGCGCCAGCGGGCAGATGCCCATGCCGGTGTCGACCAGGAGGTCGGCGTCGCGTCCCCTGAAATGCCAGATGTTGGCGCGCACGAAATCATGCACGAACGGCTCGGTCAGCATCGTCGTGCGGTCGTCGATGATCGTCTTGCCGAACCAGTCGCCGACAACGCGCTCGCCACCAAAACGGGTGCCGCCAAAACGGCCGCCCATCAGACGAAGGGCTTTCCCACCTTGTATTTTTCCGGCACCAGCCGCTTCAGGTAAGCCATGCCCGCTTCCGACAGCTGGTTGACATCGGGCTTCATGAAATCGTCGGGCATATGGCGCGTCTTGCCGGCGACGTTCTTCAGCGGCACCTTCTTCAGCACGGTTTTCGTGCCGTCATATTGCAGCGCCACCGAGCCACCGCCTTCGCCGGCAACGGCAACCGCGAAGGCGCCGGCGTCGAAAGCCTCCTGCGCGTCGACGGCACTGATCGAGCCGACATAGCCGCGCGGCATGTAGCCAAGCGCATCGACGCGGGCGCGCTTGCCCGGCAGGCCTTCGGCGAGCGCACGTTCCAGAGCTGACGGCAGGTCGCTGCCCGACAGTTTGACGTTGCCATGCGCGTCGCGCTCGAGCTTGTCCGGCGGCACCAGGCTTTCGACCAGCGCCTTGCCGTCGGCGGTGCTGACACCTTCGGAGACGGCGACGATGCAGCGCTTGTGGCGGTCGAGCGTGGCGCGCACGTCGTCGATGAAACCGGCGGCGGAGAATGGCCGTTCCGGCACGTAGACCAGATGCGGGCCGCTGTCGGGATCGAGCTGCCAGGCTGCAGCCGCCGCGGTGAGGAAGCCGGCATGCCGGCCCATGACGATGCCGACATAGATGCCGGGCAATGCGCGGAAATCGAGATCGACGGACAGGAAGGCGCCGGCGACGAATTCGGCCGCCGAGATGAAGCCCGGCGTGTGGTCGTTTTCCTCGAGGTCGTTGTCGATGGTTTTTGGCGCATGGACGAAAGCGATGCTGCCGCCGGCGGCGTCGGTCAGGATCTGCTGCGTGCCCGACGTGTCGTTGCCACCGATGTAGATGAAAGCGTCGGCGCCGGCCTTCTTCAACCCGTTGAGGATGACTTCGCAATAGGCAGCGTCGGGCTTGTCGCGTGTCGAGCCGAGCGCGGCACTCGGCGTGCCGGCGATCAGCCGCAGCCGGTCCTCTGGGATGGCGGAGAGGTCGACATAGTTGCCGTCACGAATGCCGCGCACGCCGTGGAGCGAGCCCAGCACCTTGGCGCCGGGATGGCGCTTGCGGACTTCCAGCGTGGCCCCGACAACCGTCTGGTTGATGACGGCGGTCGGGCCGCCGCCCTGTGCGATGACAAACGTTCCAGCCATGCTCGATCTCTCCCGGCGCTGTGGTTTTCAAGGCACCTTGGCCTAGCTTGCCGCATCGCGCAACGGGAGTTTCCACCGGCGCCAAACCGCCGCACAGGATCAGACGACGACGACCGGGTTCTTCTTGGAAACGCGGCTGTAGAGGTCGATGATATCCTGGTTGATCAGGCGCACGCAGCCCGACGACATCGCCTGGCCGATGCTCGCCCATTCCGGCGAACCGTGTATGCGGTAGCCGGTGTCCTTGCCGTCCTGGTAGATGTAAAGAGCGCGTGCGCCGAGCGGGTTGGTGAGGCCGCCGGGCTGGCCGTTTTGCCACTTCACCAGTTCCGGCTTGCGCTGGATCATCTCCGGCGGCGGCGTCCAGGTCGGCCATTCCTTGCCGTACTGGATGTTGGCGCGGCCGGACCAGCGGAAGCCGTCCTTGCCGATGCCGACGCCGTAGCGGATGGCGTCGCCGCCCTCCTGCACCAGATAGAGCTTTCGCTCCTGCAGATGGACGACAATGGTGCCGGGCGCCTCGCCGGTCTCGTTGACGACGATCTGGCGGCGGAACTCCGGCTTGACCTTCTGATAGGGCACCGCCGGCACTTCGAAGCCGCCATCGTTGAGCGAAGCGTACATGACATCGGGGCCGGTGACGTTCTTGTCGACGCTGATCGCCGGACGGATCGGCCGCACCGAGCCGGTGACCGTGTCATCCAGCTGGAATTGCGGCAGCTCGAGCGTCGAAGTGCTGCAGCCGGCCATGCCGAGCAGCGTCATGGCGCCGGCCCCTGACAGGACGAAGCGGCGGGAATAGAGATGTTCGGTCTCGTTTGCGCCGCCATTTGCTGGCGGCGTCACATTCTGCGGCAACTCACGCATGCACCCAAACCCTACGCTGTCGGCGGGAAACACGGTCCGGCCGGATAGCAGGCAGTTTCGCCAAACATGGTTGAAAAAGGGTGAAGGCCCAACGACCGGCATTAAACTTGTGCCGCCAATAGCCGCAGCGGTCGGGCGAAATGGTCCGCCGTGCATTTTTGGGAGAGGGCTCTTTACATTCCTCCGCACACGAGGATTTATCCTTTTCTTTGCGCTCAAGGAGACAAAGATGTCGTTCGAAAACTGGGCCGCCTTCGCCGCCGCCTCGGCCGTGCTGCTCATCATTCCGGGCCCGACCATTCTTCTGGTCGTGTCCTATGCGCTGGGCCAGGGCTGGCGCACTGCCTTGCCGATGGCCGTCGGCGTGGCGCTGGGCGACTTCACCGCCATGACCCTGTCGATGCTGGGCATCGGCGCGCTGCTGGCCGCGTCGGCGACCGTGTTCACCATTCTGAAGCTGATCGGCGCCTGCTATCTGATCTATCTCGGGGTAAAACTGTTTCGCGCCGGCGGCGCGCTCAAAGCCGAACCACGCACAGATGCCGTCTCGGCCGCCAAGATGATGGCGCACGCCTGGCTGGTCACCGCACTCAACCCGAAGAGCATCACGTTCTTTGTCGCCTTCCTGCCGCAGTTCCTCAATCGGGAAGCCGATTTCTGGACACAGATGCTGATCTTCGAAACGACCTTCCTGGCGCTCGCCTTCGCCAATGCCTTCGGCTACGCGCTGATTGCGGCGCGCGCCCGCAACGTCGTACGCAACCCCAAGGCGATCCGCATCTTCAACCGCACCGGCGGCACGCTGCTGGTCGGCGCCGGGATCGCCACGGTGGCGATGCGCTCGGGCCATTAGGAACTGCGGAGCATCAGGGCCGATATGGCAGTAAGAGATCCATTCGGCCTAATGTTTTCGGGCGCGACCGAGGCCGGGTTTTCACCCTACAGCCAGGCCGTTCATGAATTGCAATGCTTCGTCGGCGACCCGGTCGGCTCCGTTGACCGCGCCATATCGGCGGATCCCGGTTTCGTCATGGCGCATGTCTTCAAGGGGTATCTGTTCGGCCTCGCCACCGAACGCGAGGCAACGGCGGTCGCCCAGGCATGCCATGCTGCGGCACTGCCGCTTGCCGCGACGCCGCGCGAACAGGCGCATGTGGCGGCCCTTGGCCACCTTGCCGAGGGACGCTGGCATGACGCCGCGCGCCTGCTCGAAGATATCGCCATCGACAACCCGCTCGACGCGGTGGCGTTGCAGGTCGGCCACCAGATCGACTTCTTCACCGGCAATGCCCGCATGCTGCGCGACCGTATCGGCCGCGCGCTACCGTCATGGCAGAGCGGCATGCCAGGTTATCACGCCATTCTCGGTATGCAGGCCTTCGGTCTCGAGGAGATGGGCGACTATGTCAGAGCCGAAAGTTTCGGCCGACAGGCGATCGAGATCGAGCCGCGAGACGGCTGGGCGCAGCACGCGGTCGCCCATGTCATGGAGATGCAGAGCCGGCAACGGGACGGCATCGCCTGGATGCGCGCCAATCCCGAGGCGTGGACCAAAGAGAGCTTCCTGCAGGTGCATAATTGGTGGCATCTGGCGCTGTTCCACTACGATCTCGGCGAGACCGACGAGGTGCTCAAACTCTATGACGGGCCGATCTATGGCGAGCGTTCGACGCTGGCGCTGAACATGGTCGATGCATCCGCGATCCTGTGGCGGCTTTATCTCGGCGGGGTCGATGTCGGCGACCGCTGGGCAGCGCTCGCCGCCAACTGGGCGCCAAAGGCTGGAGCCGGCAATTACGCCTTCAACGATGCGCATGCGATGATGGCATTCGTCGGCGCCGGGCTCGAAGCGTCGGCCAAGATCTTGCTCGAAGCCCAGCACGAGGCGATGCGCGGCAGCGACGACAATGCCGCCTTTACCCGGGATGTCGGCCAGCCACTGACGGAAGGCATCAAGGCATTCGGCGAGGGCAATTACAGCGAAGCGGTGCGCCTGATCCGACCGATCCGCGCCATTGCCCATCGCTTTGGCGGCAGCCACGCCCAGCGCGATGTGATTGATCTCACGCTGATCGAGGCGGCGTTGCGCGCCGGCGACACGGCGCTTGCCTGGGCGTTGACCGCCGAGCGCGCACTGGTCCGGCCGGACAGTCCGCTGTCGGCGCTGTTTTCGCAACGCGCCGCCAATTTGTCAGAGAATTGACCCGCGGCGGATCTTGTTTTAAAAACTGGCAAGCCAGATTTTTTCGAGACCCGAAAAAATTAATGGCAATGGGAGGAATGCATGTATCTCGGCCTCGATCTCGGCACGTCGGGCGTCAAGGCGCTGTTGATCGGTGCCGGGCAGAAGATCATCGGCTCCGGCCATGCTTCGCTTGACGTATCGCGGCCGCATCCCGGCTGGTCCGAACAAAACCCCGCCGACTGGATCCGCGCCTGCGAGACGGCCATCGCCGAGCTGAAAACCTCGCACCCGAAAGAGCTTGCCGCGGTCAAGGGCATCGGCCTTTCCGGCCATATGCACGGCGCCACCTTGCTCGATGCCGGCGACCAGGTGCTGCGCCCCTGCATCCTGTGGAACGATACGCGCAGCCACGCTGAGGCCGCGGCGCTCGATGCAGACCCGCGCTTTCGCCGACTCACCGGCAACATCGTCTTCCCCGGCTTCACGGGGCCGAAACTCGCCTGGGTGAAGAACAATGAGCCTGCCGTCTTCGCCAAAGTGGCGAAGGTGCTTTTGCCGAAGGATTACCTGCGGCTCTGGCTGACCGGCGAGCATATCTCAGAAATGTCCGACTCGGCCGGCACCTCCTGGCTCGATGTCGGCAAACGGCGCTGGTCCCCCGAGTTGCTTGCGGCGACATCGCTCGACGAAAGGCAGATGCCGTCGCTGGTCGAAGGCACGGAGAAGGCTGGAGCCTTGCGCGCCGAACTGGCCGCCAGCTGGGGCATAGCATCGGGCACCCCGGTTGCCGGCGGCGCCGGCGACAATGCTGCTTCGGCCTGCGGCATGGGCACGGTCGGCGCCGGCCACGCCTTCGTGTCGCTGGGCACATCCGGCGTGCTGTTTGCCGCCAACGCTTCCTACCTGCCCAATCCGGCAAGTGCGGTCCACACCTTCTGCCATGCGCTGCCCAACACCTGGCACCAGATGGGGGTCATCCTGTCTGCGACCGACTCGCTGAACTGGCTGTCGGAGATTTCAGGCAAGAAGGCCGGCGAATTGACCGCCGAACTTGGCGATGTGCTGAAAGCGCCGAGCGGGGTGTCGTTCCTGCCCTATCTCTCGGGCGAGCGCACGCCGCACAATGATTCCGCCATTCGT
The DNA here is from genome assembly GCF_040323095.1 of Mesorhizobium sp. M0058. Lineage (NCBI taxonomy): Bacteria > Pseudomonadati > Pseudomonadota > Alphaproteobacteria > Hyphomicrobiales > Phyllobacteriaceae > Mesorhizobium > Mesorhizobium sp. M0058. The sequence continues at coordinate 185,202 of NZ_JAMYUQ010000014.1, read as the reverse complement.
GGGTCCTTCACCGGACTGGCGCATGAGTCGAGCCGCGCGGTGCTGACGCAAGCCGTGCTCGAGGGCGTTGCCTTCGCATTCCGCGACAGTCTCGAAGCCCTGAAGACCGCCGGCACGATCTTGACGCGGGTAACTGCGATCGGCGGCGGCTCGCGCTCGCGCTACTGGCTGAAGGCGATCGCTACGGCGCTGCAGGTGCCCGTGGACATTCCGGCCGACGGCGATTTCGGTGCTGCCTTTGGCGCGGCGAGGCTTGGTCTGATCGCGGCGACAGGGGCTGATCCGCTGGCGGTGTGCACGGCGCCAAGGACGGATGCGACGATCGAACCGGATGTCCCGCTTGGCGGGGCGTATGCCGATGCCTATCAGCGCTACCGGGCGCTGTATCCGGCGATCAAGGGCGCCATGGCGTGAGTGAGCGGGAGGCACCCCCCTCTGCCCTGCCGGGCATCTTCCCCGCAAGGGGGGAGATCGGCAGCGTCGGCGGGTATGCCAGTCTTGTAAGGTGGGTGATTAGCGAAGGCGTGGATGCCAGCCAATCTCCCCCCTTGCGGGGGAGATGCCCGGCAGGGCAGAGGGGGGTGTCTCGCGCCACCCTTAATCGATCACTGCGCCGGCACCTTGTCCAGAAACCCGGTGACGCTCTTCAGGCGCCCATTTTCGATAACACCGATATCGGTGCCTTCGATAACCGACGGCACGCCTTCCGGCCCAAGATTCCACGAGAAGCGGATGCGGTCGCCAAACCCGTCCGGCTGGCCCCTCAGCGAGAACCGGAAGCCGGCGAAGCGCTGCTGTACGCCGTCGATCAGCTTGGCAACGCCGGCATGGCCGTCGCCTTGCATGAGCGGATCGCGGTAGCTGACGTCTTCGGTGAAGGTGGCCTTGAGCAGTTCGGCACGGCGATCCGCATCGGCCTCGTTCCAGGCGGTGATGTAGTTCTCGGCGATCGTGTTGAGGTCGGTCATGGTCTGTCTCCTTCGTTGAGTGGCTTTGACACGAGCCTTTTCACCCCAAGCGAGAGCGAAACCAATTACGCCTGAGGTAATCAGGGCGAACTATTCGAGAGAGGACAGAAATCATGAGCAGCGGATTTTTCGGCGACATCAAAGCGATCAAGTATGAGGGGCCGGATTCGACCAATCCGCTGGCCTACCGCTTCTACAATCCCGACGAGGTGGTGGCCGGCAAACGGCTGGAAGACCATCTGCGCTTCGCCGTCGCCTACTGGCATTCTTTCGCTTGGCCGGGCGGCGATCCCTTTGGCGGCCAGACCTTCGACCGGCCCTGGTTTCCCAAGGCTGGCGGCATCGACACGATGGAGCTGGCCAAGCTGAAAGCTGACGTCGCCTTCGAGATGTTCTCGCTGCTCGGCGCCCCCTATTTCTGCTTCCACGACGCCGACGTGCGGCCGGAAGGCAAGGATTTCTCCGAAAGTGCCGCGCGGCTCGACGAGATCGCCGACTATTTTGCCGCCAAGATGAAGAAGACCGGCGTCAAACTGCTCTGGGGCACGGCCAACCTGTTCTCCAACCGCCGCTTCATGTCGGGCGCCGCCACCAATCCCGATCCGGATGTCTTCGCCTATGCGGCGGCGACGGTGAAAAGCTGCATCGACGTCACCAAGCGGCTGAAGGGCGAGAATTATGTACTGTGGGGCGGGCGCGAGGGCTATGAAACGCTGCTCAACACCGATCTTGCCCGCGAGCAGGAGCAGGCCGGGCGCTTCCTCAATCTCGTCGTCGATTACAAGCACAAGATTGGCTTCAAAGGCACGATCCTGATCGAGCCGAAGCCGCAGGAGCCGACCAAGCATCAGTACGACTACGACGTTGCCACGGTCTACGGCTTCCTCAAGCGCTTCGGGCTGGAGAAGGAAGTGAAGCTGAACATCGAGCAGGGCCACGCGATTCTTGCCGGCCATTCCTTCGAGCACGAGCTGGCGCTGGCCAATGCGCTCGGCGTCTTCGGCTCGATCGACATGAACCGCAACGACTACCAGTCGGGCTGGGACACCGACCAGTTCCCCAACAATGTGCCCGAGATGGCGCTGGCCTATTACCAGGTGTTGCAGGCCGGCGGCTTCAAGACCGGCGGCACCAATTTCGACGCCAAGCTGCGCCGCCAGTCGCTCGACCCGCAGGACCTGCTGATCGGCCATATCGGCGGCATGGATTCCTGCGCACGAGGCCTCAAGGCAGCCGCCAAGATGGTCGAGGACAAGGCGCTGTCGGGTCCGCTGGCCGAGCGCTATGCCGGTTGGAACACGGCCGAGGGCAAGGCGATGCTGTCGGGCGAGCGCTCGCTGGAAGACATCGCCGAGCGCGTGGTGAAGAAGAAGATCGAGCCGCAGCCACGCTCCGGCCGCCAGGAGTTGCTGGAAAACATCGTCAACCGCTACGTCTGAGGGCGGAAAGCCGATTCGTTGTGCTCAAGGGTGGCTGGATAACATTCCGGCCGCCCCGGAATGGGGTTTGCGCAAGACCCTATCCGACGACAAGGGTTTGCCCTTTGGCGCCCCTCAATGACCTCGCTCTTGCCTTCAAACTGCCGTCACGTATCTCGTATAAGGATGCGGTTGTGGCGGGTGAAAAGGAAGGAGGCGAACCGATATGCAGCATGAACGCGAAATCGACGCCCTGCTCTCATCCGGCGAGACCGGATCGATCATCGACCGGCTGATGGCGCTGCCGCGGCCGACCGACAGCGTGAAAAACGAATGGGATCGTGCTGTCAGCAGCCGATTTGAAGTCCGTCTGGCGAGGCAGATGCGCTCGCAGATGGACGCCGGCAGCGATCGACAGAACGCAGCCTGATCTCCCTTTGTCTGTGCATGTCGTAATCCTAAAACCGCGACACACTTTTGGGCGACATGCATCAACCTCGGCGCAGCCTGACCGGGGCTTCGCCGAACGCTCTTGAAAACGCTCTGGAAAATGCCGCGGCGGACGAGAACCCCGTCCGCCCGGCAATATCCGCCATGGCGATCCGCGTGTCGACCACCAGCCGCCGCGCCGCGCCCAGCCGCAGCCTGAGATAATATGCGCCCGGCGTCTCGCCGATCGACTTGCGAAAAATGCTCTCCAATGTCCGCGCCGTCACCCCGGCGCGTTTTGCCACCGCGTCGATGGTCAGCGGCTGGTCGACATGCGATTCCATCAGCCGGATAGCCTGCGCCAGACGCGGGTCGTAGCCGTCGAGCCGGCCGAGCGAGACCAGCGGCTGCGCGTCGGTCGCGGCACGCGCCTGGTCGTAGATGAAGACGCTGGCGACATCGAGCGCGACGGCCATGCCAAGCCGGGTGCGGATCAGATGCAGCATCAGGTCGAAGGTCGGCGACGCCCCGCCCGAGGTGAACACCGGTCCGTCGATGACGTAGCGGTCCGGACGCACGTCGACGCCGGGAAAGGCGGAGGAAAAATCCTCCATGTCTTCCCAATGGGTGGTGGCGCTGCGGCCTTCGAGGAGGCCGGCGCGCGCCACCAGCCATGTGCCGGCCTCGATGCCGCCGCAGGCGCGAGCCGCGCGGGCCGCTCGCCGTAATCCGGAAAGCAGAGCCGATGTCGCGTAATTCTGGGTGCCGAAGCCGGCGACGACGACAAGCACGTCGGTCGGCTCGGCCGCATCGAAGCGGCCCCTGACCGCCACCGGCAGGCCGCATGTGGTGACCGGCGCCTCGCCGGTGACCGAGACCAGTTTGAAATCGAACAGCGTCTCGCCGGAAATGCGATTGGCGGCGCGCAGCGGGTCGACGGCCGACGCCACGCACATGATGGACGAGCCTGAAAACACCAGCAGCGTCACCTTGAGCGGCGATCGCTCGGCGCGAAAGATGGTCGGTTTTTCGCTTTTGATCATGAGAGCTTCGTAAATCGCAAAACAGTTTCCGGCAAGTCGGGCATTGTTGGGTCTGTTTCTATGGGAGGAGATGTCCATGCCGCTCGCGATGAACCGTGAGGTTTTCATTACCTGTGCCGTGACCGGGTCCGGCGGCTCGCAGGACCGCTCCCCGCATGTGCCACGCTCGCCCAAGCAGATCGCCGATTCTGCCATCGACGCGGCCAAGGCCGGTGCCGCCATCGTCCACTGCCATGTCCGCGACCCCGAGACCGGCAAGCCGCGCCGCGATGTCCATCTCTACCGCGAAGTGACGGACCGCATCCGCGCGGCAGAAGTCGATGTGATCCTGAACCTGACCGCCGGGATGGGCGGCGACATGGTGTTCGGCTCACCGGAAGCGCCGCTGCCGCTCAATGAAAAAGGCACCGACATGGGCGGCGCCACCAACCGCATGGAACATGTGCGCCAGTGCCTGCCGGAAATCTGCACGCTGGATTGCGGCACCATGAACTTCGCCGAGGCCGATTATGTCATGACCAACACGCCCGGCATGCTGCGCGCAATGGGCGGCATGATGACGGCGCTCGGCGTCAAGCCGGAGATCGAAGCTTTTGATACCGGCCACCTCTGGTTCGCCAAGCAGCTGGTCGAAGAAAAGGTCTTGAATCCCGACGCGCTGGTGCAGCTCTGCATGGGTGTGCCGTGGGGGGCGCCGGACGACCTCAACACCTTCATGGCCATGGTCAACAACGTGCCGTCGAACTGGAACTGGTCGGCCTTCGCCATCGGCCGCAACCAGATGGCCTATGCAGCCGCTGCAGTGCTCGCCGGCGGCAATGTCCGCGTCGGTCTCGAAGACAATCTCTGGCTCGACAAGGGCGTGCTCGCCACCAATGCGCAACTCGTCGAGCGCGCCGCCAACATCGTCACCAATCTCGGCGCCAGGATCCTTGGGCCGGAAGAAGTGCGCAGGAAGCTCAACCTCACCAAGCGGGCGCCGATCGCAGCGGCTGCTTAAAACGGGAGCGGATCATGGCTACCGTCAAATTCACTGCGATGAAGGATGGCGACAGGCAAGACTATGAGTTCCTGACCGCCCATGAGATCGACTATGCCGCCAGGACCGGCGAGCGGCTGCTCGACGCATTGGTGCAGCTCGACGAGGGCCTGTCTGGCTACAAGATCACCCGGCTCGGCCATTCGCTGCAGGCGGCGACACGTGCGTGGCGCGACGGCGCCGACACCGACTGGATCGCCTGCGCGCTGCTGCACGACATCGGCGACATCTACGCACCGTACAATCACGACGAATACGCCGCTTCGATCCTGAAGCCTTTCGTGCGCGAGCAATGCACCTGGGTGGTGGAAAAGCACGGCGACTTCCAGCGGCTCTACTATGCCCATCATCTCGGCGGCAACCGTCACGCCCGCGACCGCTTCGCCGGCCATGCCTATTTCGACGATTGCGACCAGTTTTGCGAACGCTGGGACCAGTCGAGCTTCGACCCGGACTACGACACGCTGCCGATCGCATTCTTCCGCCAGTTCGTGCTCGAAGTCTTCGCCCGCAAGGCCTACGACCCCTCCGTGATCCGCGTCGGCGAGCGCGTGCCTCTCATCGACCCCGAAACCGACAAGACAAGAAGCGGAGCCTGACCATGAGCATCATCAACAAGGCAGCCGCCATTGGCGGCGGTGTCATCGGCGCCGGTTGGGTGGCGCGGTTGCTGCTCAACGGCATCGATGTGTCGATCTTCGATCCGGACCCGGAAGCGTCGCGCAAGGTCTCGGAAGTGATGAAGGGCGCGCGCCGCGCCTACAGGCAGATGGTTCCCGGCGGCCTGCCCAGGGAAGGCAGACTGACCTTTGCCAAGACCATCGCCGAGGCGGTGGCCGACGCCGATTTCATCCAGGAGAGCGTGCCGGAGCGGCTCGACGTCAAACACCGCGTACTGGCCGAGATCGATCTCTGCGCGCCGGCCAACGCCATTGTCGGCTCGTCCACCTCGGGCATCAAGCCGACCGACATGCAGGTGGCGATGAAGAAGCATCCGGAGCGTCTGGTTGTCGGACATCCCTTCAACCCGGTCTATCTGCTGCCGCTGGTCGAGATCGTCGGCGGCGAACAGACCTTTCCAGAGGCGATCGAGGTCGCAAAGGAGATCTATGCATCGATCGGCATGAAGCCGGTGGTGATCCGCAAGGAGATCGAGGCCTTTGTCGGCGACCGCCTGCTCGAAGCGGCCTGGCGTGAGGCGCTGTGGCTGATCAAGGACGGCATCTGCACCGTCGAGGAACTCGACGACATCATGCGCTATGGCTTCGGCCTGCGCTGGGCGCAGATGGGCATGTTCCAGGTCTACCGCGTCGCCGGCGGCGAGGCCGGCATGCGCCACTTTATGGCGCAGTTCGGGCCGTGCCTGAAATGGCCGTGGACCAAGCTGATGGACGTGCCGGAGTTCAACGACGAGCTGGTCGATCTGATCGCCACCCAGTCGGACGACCAGGCGCATGGCCTGTCGATCCGTGAGCTGGAAAAGATCCGCGACGACAATCTGGTCGCGATTATGGATGCTCTGTCGAAACAGAACAAAGGCAAGGGCTGGGGCGCCGGCGCCTTGCACAAGGACTACACCAGGCAGCTGGCAAAGCTGGCGGCGAAGAAGCCGGCCGCTTCCAAGGCTGCCGAAAAGGCCAAGGCGTCGAAGCCGGTGAAGAAGGTGGAAAAGCCGAAGAAAAAGAAGAAGGGCTGAAGACCATGGATTTCGGGCTGTCGGAGGAACAGAAGCTCATTGTCGAGACGACGCGTGCGTTCGTCGAGAACGAGCTTTACCCGCATGAACGCGAGGTCGAGCGCACCGGCGTGCTGCGCCGCGAGCTGATCGAGGAGATCAAGGTCAAGGCGATCGAAGCCGGGCTCTACGCCGCCAACATGCCGGCCGATGTCGGTGGCGCCGGCCTCGATACGGTGACTTGGCTGCTCTACGAAAAGGAACTCGGCCGCGCCAATTACGCGCTGCACTGGACCTGCGTGGCGCGCCCCTCCAACATCCTTCTGGCCGGCACGCAGGAACAGCGCGAAAAATACCTGTTCCCTTGCATCCGTGGCGAAAAGTGGGACTGCCTGGCGATGACCGAGCCCGGCGCCGGCTCCGATTTGCGCGGCATGAAAGCGACCGCCGTACAGGACGGCGACGACTGGGTGCTCAACGGCACCAAGCATTTCATCTCCCATGCCGATCTTGCCGATTTCACGATTTGTTTTATGGCTTCGGGCGAGGAAGAAACGCCGCGCGGCAAGCGCAAGAAGATCACCGCCTTCTTCGTCGACAAGGGCACCAAGGGGTTCACCGTGCGCGACGGCTACCGCAACGTCTCGCATCGCGGCTACACCAACGCCATCCTCGAATTCGACGATTGCCGCCTGCCGGCGAGCCAGGTGCTCGGCGAAGTGCACAAGGGCTTCGAGGTCGCCAATTCCTGGCTCGGCGCCACCCGCCTGCAGGTCGGTGCCACTTGCCTTGGCCGCGCCGAGCGGGCGCTTGGCCATGCCATCGAGTATTCTGCGCAGCGCCAGCAGTTCGGCCAGCAGATCGGCAAGTTCCAGGGCGTGTCGTTCAAGCTCGCCGACATGGCGACCGAATTGAAGGCTGCGGACCTGATGGTGTTCGAAGCCGGCTGGAAGTACGATCAGGGCACCGTGACCGATCAGGACATGGCCATGGCCAAGCTGAAGGCTACCGAAATGCTCGCCTTTGTTGCCGACGAAGCAATCCAGATCCATGGCGGCATGGGGCTGATGGACGACCTGCCGCTGGAGCGCATCTGGCGCGATGCGCGCGTCGAGCGCATCTGGGAAGGTACGTCGGAAATCCAGCGCCACATCATTTCGCGGGCGCTGCTGCGCCCGTTCGGGGCATAAACCATGCATAAGCTTGAACGTCTCTTGCGCCCAAAATCCATCGCGGTGTTCGGCGGGGCCCAGGCCGCTGCCGTCGTCGCGCAATCGATCAAGATGGGCTTTGCCGGCGAAATCTGGCCGGTGCATCCGAACAAGGACGAGGTCGCCGGCCGCAAGGCCTATCGCTCGGTCGCCGAATTGCCCGGGGCGCCCGACGCTGCCTTTGTCGGCGTCAACCGGCATCTCACCATCGACGTGATCAAGGCGCTGGCCGAGCGTGGCGCCGGCGGCGCCGTCTGTTTTGCCGCGGGCTTTCTCGAGACCGAGGCCTATGACGACGATGGCGAGCGGCTGCAGGCCGAACTGGTGGCCGCGGCCGGCCAGATGCCGATCATCGGCCCGAACTGTTATGGCCTGATCAACTACGCCGACGGCGCGCTGTTGTGGCCCGACCAGCATGGCGGCATCCGGCTGCCCGAAGGCGCCAAGGGCGTCGCCATCATCACCCAGTCCTCCAACATCGCCATCAACATGACGATGCAGAAGCGCGGCCTGCCGATCGCCTTCCTGATGACGGCCGGCAACCAGGCGCAGACCGGCCTCTCCGAAATGGCGCTCGGCCTGATCGAGGATGAGCGCGTCACCTCGCTCGGCCTGCACATCGAAGCCTTCGATTCGGTAGCCGGCTTCGAGAAGCTGGCCGCGCGCGCGCGCGAACTGAAGAAGCCGATCATCGCCATGAAGGTCGGTCGCTCCGAACAGGCGCGGCAGGCGACGGTCTCGCACACGGCATCGCTGGCCGGCTCGGACGCTGCCTCGGGCGCATTCCTGCGGCGGCTCGGCATTGCCCGCGTCGATTCCATCCCCGCCTTTATCGAGGCGCTGAAGCTTCTGCATGTCACAGGACCACTGCCCGGCTATCGACTGTCATCGATGAGCTGTTCGGGCGGCGAAGCCTCTGTCATGGCCGACAGCGCCGAAGGCCGCTGGGTCAATTTCCCGGAGCTCACCAGCAAGCACCGCGCCCATGTCAAATCGACGCTCGGGCCGCTGGTCGCGGTCGCCAACCCGTTGGACTATCACACCTTCATCTGGAACAACGAACCGGCGATGACCGCCACCTTCACCGCCATGGTGTCGGGCGGTTTCGACCTCAACATGCTGGTGCTCGATTTCCCGCGCCCCGACCGCTGCTCGGTCACCGACTGGTGGGCGACGCTGCGCGCCTTCGAATCGGCGCTGAAGACCAACAAGGCGCATGGCGCGATTGTCTCGTCGCTGCCGGAGAACCTGCCGGAGGAATACACCGCCGAGCTGATGGCGCGCGGCATGGTGCCGTTGTTCGGTATTTCCGAGGCCATGGATGCCGCAGGCGCGGCGGCCTTCATCGGCTGGGCCTGGGCCGAGCCGCAGGCGCAGCCGATCGACACATCGGCTGCCGGTGCTGCCGGCGGCGATCATGTCACCCCTGACGAGGCCGAAGCCAAGGCGCGGCTGATCAAGGCCGGCTTGCCGGTGCCGAAGGCAGAACGTGCCGCTAACGCTGTCGAGGCCGTCATCTCATCCATGGCGCTCGGCTTCCCGGTGGCGCTGAAGGCGCTCGGCGTCACCCATAAGTCGGAAGTCGGCGCGGTGCGGCTCAATCTGAAAGACGCCGAATCGGTCAGCACGGCCGCGCATGATCTGCTGCCGCTCGGCACCGGCCTCTATGTCGAACGCATGGTGCGCGACGGCGTTGCCGAGTTGATCGTCGGCTTCACCCGCGATCCGATGTTCGGCGCGGTTATGACACTGGGCACCGGCGGCGTGTTGGTCGAACTGTTGCGCGACAGCGTTACGCTCATGCTGCCGGCGACGCGCGACGACATCGAGGCCGCCCTGCGTGGCCTTAAACTGTTTCCGCTGCTGGACGGCTATCGTGGCCGGCCCAAGGCCGATGTCGGGGCTGCCATCGACGCCATCGCGGGCATTGCCGGCTTCGTGCAGACGAATGCCGGAGAGATCGAGGAACTCGACATCAACCCGCTGATCGTCTGCGCCGAGGGCAAGGGCGCCTGGATCGCCGACGCGCTGCTGGTGCTGGGAGAGAAGAAGAATGTCTGACGTCATTTCCACCCGCCGCGAGGGCACCATCCTCGAGGTCACGCTCGACCGGCCCAAGGCCAACGCCATCGACCTCAAGACCTCGCGGCTGATGGGCGAGACCTTCAAGGCGTTCCGCGACGATCCGGAACTGCGCGTCGCCATCGTCAAGACCGCCGGCGACAAGTTCTTCTGCGCCGGCTGGGACTTGAAGGCAGCCGCCGGTGGCGACGCGGTCGACGGCGACTATGGCGTCGGCGGTTTTGCCGGCCTGCAGGAGCTGCGCGACATGAACAAGCCGGTCATTGCCTGCGTCAACGGCATGGCGGTGGGCGGCGGCTTCGAGCTGGCGCTGTCCTGCGACCTCATTTTCGCCTCCGACCATTCCTCCTTCGCCCTGCCCGAAATCCGCGCCGGCACGCTGGCTGATGCCGCGACGATCAAGCTGCCCAAGCGCATTCCCTACCATGTCGCCATGGACCTTCTGCTCACCGGCCGCTGGATGGATGTGGCGGAAGCGCATCGCTGGGGCCTGGTCAACGAAGTGCTGCCCAAGGACAGGCTCGAGGAGCGCGTCTGGGAGATCGCAAGGCTGCTCGCCAGCGGCCCGCCGCTGGTGTTCGCCGCGATCAAGGAGACGGCGCGGGTGGCGGAGGCGCTGACCTTCCAGGACGCGATGAACCGCGTGACGCGCCGGCAATTGGCGACGGTCGATGCGCTGTATGGCTCGGAGGACAATATGGAAGGGTCTCGTGCGTTCGCAGAAAAGCGCGACCCGGTGTGGAAGGGGAAGTAGCCTCTTTACCCTCCCCTCGATGGGGAGGGTCGGACCGAAGGTCCGGGGTGGGGTGATGCGCCACCACCCCCACCCGCCGCTTCGCGGCGACCTCCCCCATCAAGGGGGAGGTAAAGGAGCTGCATGACCGACTACAAAACCCTCATCGATGCCGAGACCTGGGCCTTCATCGAGCGGACCAATTCCTATTACCCGCCCGATACGATCGACTACACCATCGCCCAGCAGCGTGCGATTTATGACCGGATGTGCCGCGAGTTCTTTGCCGGCTATCCCAATGGTGTGACGGCGGAAACGACTTTCATTGCCAACCGATCACACGACATCCCGATCCGCATCTATCGCAGCGCTACCCCGAACACGGCGGCGATGGTGCTCTACATTCATGGCGGGGGTTTCATCCTCGGCGGCCTAGACAGCCATGACGATGTCTGCGCCGAGCTCTGCGCCCGCACCGGTTACGAGGTGGGTTCCATCGATTACCGGCTGGCGCCGGAGCATTTGCACCCGGCCGCTTTCGACGATGCTTTACGTGCCTTCGAATGGGCAGCCAAAACCTACGACCGCCCTATTCTGCTGTGCGGCGACAGCGCCGGCGGCAATCTCTGCGCGGCTGTTGCTCACGCAAGGCGTGGCCATGCCAAAAAGCCGATCGGCCAGGTGCTGATCTATCCGGGCCTCGGCGGCGACCGTTCGAAGGGCTCGTATGTCACGCACGCCGAAGCACCGATGTTGACCATGCGCGATCTCGACTTCTACAGGGATGTCCGCACCGGCGGCCTCGATGGGACCGGCGACATCACTTTGTATCCACTGGCCGACGCAGATTTCATCGGCCTGCCACCGACAGTGCTGATCACCGCGCAATGCGACCCGCTGTCGTCGGACGGCGAGGCCTATCGCGATCGCGTCCTCGCTGCCGGCGGCCATGCCGCCTGGTTCGAGGAGCCGGGACTGGTGCACGGCTATCTCCGGGCCAGGCACACGGTTGGCCGGGCCCGCGCCAGCTTCAACCGTATCGTCGAAGCGGTGTCGGTGCTGGGCAAGGGCGACTGGATCTGGTGATCCGGCTCAACCGCGGACAAAGGCGATCAGTTCCTCAGCCATGCGATCGTTGAATTCCCGACGAAAGCGGTTTTTCTTCAGCCATTCAGGGTTTGAGCCGACGGTCTTGTTGGCATCCACGACAATGCCTTTGCCATCGACAATGAAATAGTCGATGGCGCCGAAGTCCAGGTTGAGCCGCTGCCGCACCGCCAGCACTTCCGGTGGCACGGCGCCGCCCACCTCATTGCTCAGGATTTTTGAGCCGGCGCACAACACATCGTCGTAGACCTGCCGCATGTTGACCTCGGCACCGAGCAGGAACATGTAGCGGTGCTTGACGATGGGCAGGTCGAGCGTATCGAAAGCGAACTTTTCCACCATCAGGCGATTGTTGCGCCATACATCCCGCGGAACCTCGCCGATCGTCTGGTAGACCTTATAGGGCGGGCACAGGCGGTCCTTGTAGCCGGGTTCGAAGAGCTTGCGGATGGCATGCGCGCTCCTGGTCAGGCCGTTGCGATGCTGCCACCAGCGCTGCTCTGGTCGGCCCCTGGAGTTGAGGACCGTCTTGACGACAACCGGCCCCTTGTGGCTGTCGCCGGCCTCCAGCTTCAGTGTCGAATAAAGGTGCCGGTGGATGGACAGCGCGCGGCCATTGATGGTGCGGTCGTAGAGGTGGCCGAGACCGCGGTACGTTGGCGGCACGATTGTCAGGTCGACATGCAGAAAGGCCACCGGCGCCCGATCTCGGCCGGCCGGCCGGTCGAGCAGGCGCACTTTCAATCCAGCCTGTTCCAGGTAAGGCAGTAACTGCGCGATGCAATAGCTCCGCACCAGTCGGAAATTGCGCAGGCTCTCTACATAGACATCGAGATCTGCGGCAGACACCGAACGCTATTCCTTGATATCGACGCCCGAGAAATCGTGGTGATCAAAGGGGTCCATGACATAGCCCGTCACCTGTTCGCGCATCGGGATCGAGACCACGGAGTGGGCGATAGCGACCCACGGCATCTGCTCCCTGAAGATCGTTTGCGCCTGCGAATAGAGTTTTGCGCGGGCAGCGGGATCGACGATCCCGGCTGCCTGCTTGAGCAGATCGTCGAAGGCCGGAAAACACCAGTTGGCACGATTGGTGGTGCCGACGCCGGCACAGCCAAGCGGCACCGACAGGAAGTTATCGGGGTCGCCATTGTCGCCGGTGAAGCCGAACAGCATGGCACCGTCGCGGTCGCGTGACTTCGAGCGGGCAAGGTATTCAGTCCACTCATACGTCACGACTTCCACGGTGACACCGATCTTTGCCAGGTCGGACTGGATCATTTCGGCCATACGCTGCGCATTCGGGTTATACGGACGCTGCACCGGCATCGCCCAGATCTTCATGTGCAGGTCTTTTACGCCGGCATCGGCGAGCCCCTGCCTGGCGGCAGCGGGGTCGAAGACATGATCGGGGCTCGTCTTGTCATAGGCCCAGGAGGTTGGCGGCAGCGGATTGCGTGCGACTTCGCCGGTGCCGCGGAATACGACGTCGACCAGCGCCTGCGTGTCGATGGCAATGGCGATCGCCTTCCTCACCCTTGGATCGTCGAAGGGCTTCTGCAAGGTGTTGAAGGCGAGGTATCCCGTATTGAGGCCCTCCTGCCGCATGACCTTGATTCCGGGCGTCGCCTTGATCGCCTCCAGGTCGGCCGGATTTGGATAGGGCATGAGATCGCATTCGCCGGCGCGCAGCTTTTCCATGCGAATGCTGGCATCGGTGGCAATGGCGAAGACGAGATCGTCGATCTTCGGCTTGCCGCGCCAGTAGTCCGGATTGGCCTTGTAGCGGATGACTGCATCCTGCTGGTAGTCGACAAGCTGGAACGGACCCGTCCCGACCGGCTTCAGCGCCAGGTCGAGAAGCCGCTTCTCTGCGACGAGCTTGTCGGCATATTCCTTGGAAACGACCGAAGCGAAATCCATCGCCAGGTCGGCAAGCATCGGCGAATGCGGCGCCTTCAGCGTCATCACCACAGTATGGTCGTCAAGCTTGCGCCAACCGGCGACAAGATCCGGCATGCCGATGCCGTCGAAGTAAATGTACTGGCGTTTGGCGTAATTGTTGAACGGGTTCTGCGCGTTGGCCTGCCGGTCGAAGGTGAACAGCACGTCATCGGCATTGAAGTCGCGACTAGGCGTAAAGCCCTCGACGATGTGGAATTTCACGCCCTGCCGCAGGTGGAATGTGTAGGTGAGGCCATCGTCGGAAATCTCCCAGCTTTCGGCAAGGCCGGGGCGCACCTTGGTGGTGCCGGGCTCGAACTCGACCATGCGGTTGTAGAGAGCGGTGGCCGAGGCGTCGCGGGATCCGGAGGCGAGTGCGGGATCGAACGTATCGGGGCTAACCTCGGTGCAGTAGACCAAGGTCTTGGCTACGGATTGATGGACCGGCAACGCACATGGAAAAAGCGCCGCCAGCAAGAGAACGAAGTGCCTGCGTGTCATGATCCCCCCAGGGTTGGGAAGACGCTAGCAGAAGCCGGCACTGACGGTAAGTAAGCCGGCCGGTCTTTCGCGCGCCAAGACTGTTTTCCACCTTGAGTTGACACAAGGAATTGGCCGCGCCTATGTGAAATGGCGGACAGACCCGGCCGCCGTTTTGCATGAACCTTTCCGCTTCAGCCTGCGACTGACGACCAGGCGCCGCATGGTGCGGGCCGGAAAGGATGCCCCCATGACCAGGACCCCAGAGGCTCCACGGTCTCCGGGACCAACGCAAGCTCAGCGCGACCACCGCCTTCGGGATGGAGTCGATGCGCTGGGCTTTCGGCTGATTCCGTTGACCCTGCGCAGGAGCAGGCGTATCGTGAAGATGAGGAAAGCAGACAATTCGATCAGGGACGAACGTGCCGGAACGCCGCGCCTTGCCCTGTTTCGCGCGGCCGGACCGGATGTTCCTCCCGAAAACTTCGGGGGGAGTTTTATGTCCTGCGATCGCGGCGCGTCCATGTCGTCTCCAAGCGGCGGTTTGCGCCGTTCGCTCCATCTGGGCGGCGGTTTGCTTGCCCTGGCGCTGAGCGCCGCGCTCTGGTTGGGCACAGCCGCCCAAGCGCAGGAAACCCAGATCATCTATCCCGGCTCGATGGCGGTCACCGGATTTTCCGGCACCGTCATTCCCAATTTCGACTCTGCCGATTCCGAAAGGGGGGGGCTGCCGCCCGGCGTCGACCCGGTCGACGAAACCTTCATCGACACGACGCGCGCCACCTTGCGCGTCTTCGACGTTTCGGCGCTCGGCGGACCGGCTTCCGGCCAGCTCGTCTACACGCCGCCGCCTTTCGAGGTGACGGCCGAACAGATCGGCCAGGTATTCGCCATCACCTATGATGACGGTATGCGCGACGGCGTTCCCTCGGGCGTCCCCAATCTCTATGCCGGCGCGACCTCGCTGCACGGCATCCGTATCGTCACCCCGGACGAAGATGCCGACGGTCGGCCCGAGCGACAGCGCCGCGGCACCGCAGGCGCCGTCTTCATGGACGGCCAGTTCGGCACCGAAAGCGGTGGCGGTCCGGGCACGATCTGGAAGATCGACGGCATCACCGGCGCGGTCTCCAAATTCGCCGACATTGACACCAACAGCGGTTCCGGCATCGGCGACATCAGCTTCGACAGCAATCACCGCGAGTTCTTCGCCAGCGATCTCGACACCGGCCTCATCCACCGCCTCGACGCCAACGGCACGCTGATCGACACATTCGATCACGGCGTTGCCGGGCGGCCGGCGCATGGGCTGGCTCCCGTCGCCGATGACGGTGCGGTGATGGACATACAGGGTGCTGCCTTCGACTCGGAAGACCCCGACACATGGGGCTACACGCAGGACGAACGCCGCGTCTGGTCCGTCGCCTATCATGGCGGCCGGCTCTATTATTCGGTCGGCGAAAAGGCCGAGATCTGGTCGGTTGGCATTGCCCGCGATGGCAGCTTTGCCGGTGATCCGCGCTGGGAGCTGACGGTCAAGGCCGACAAGGACTACGCCGTCACCGACATCGCCTTCGACAACCAGGGTTTCATGTATCTGGCGCAGCGCGGCCCGGTCGAGAATCGCTACGATTACAGCCAGTTCGCCGATTCCGGCAAGGGCGAGGTCATCCGCTACTGGCGCGAAAACCCGGACGATCCGGCGACGGAATCGGTCTGGGTGGAAGAGCCGCAGGAATATGCGGTCGGCTTCCCGCAAGGCAACCGGCAGTCGGCCGGTGGGCTCGACCTGCAATATGGCTATGACGCCGACGGCAATCTCGACACCGGCGTGTGCACCGACACGCTGGTCAACACCGGCGACAAGCTGCGCGACAGCCCGACACTTGCCGACCAGCTCGCCGCCGGCGGGCCGCTTGGCGTGCACGGCGTGCAGATCACGCCGACGCCGTTGGTCAAGCCGGCCAACGTGCCGCCTTTCGGCTCGTGGTTCGTCGACTTCGACGGCTATTTCGAAGACCCAGAAGTGGAAGGCCATGTCGGCGACGTCGAGGTCTGGCACCCCTGCGAAGGCCGGGCCGGCTATTATGAAGAGATCCCCGGCGGTTATCTGCCGCCGTTCTATCCGCCGGACTTCCCACCGCCCGGCGATCTGCCTCCGTGCATCGATGTCGAGGATGTTCAGTTCTACTGCACGCCTCGCGGCCTCCAGGCCGACCTCTATCTCCATGACCATGCCGGCTTTGGCGGCGATTCGATCAAGGTCCAGCCTTCCAGTGAGACAAAGTCCAGGACACCAGGCGTCGGGGTGACATCACCCCAGTCGCATGCTCCCGGCAAGCCTTACACGGTCGACATCACCGGCCATTCTCCGGGCGACAGAGTCGATGTTGGACTTTGCTTCTACAGGCAGTCCGACAAGGACAAGGGTGGCTACTACCCTTGCTGCAAGATGACTTTGCCGCTCAGAACCCCAGCCGTCAGCTGCGAACGTTGAGGAGGGGAAGATGAAAAATCTCGCACTTTCCCCGACCGCGAACAGCAGTCAATCCACCGGCAAGCAGCCAACCGTCATGGAGACCATCATGAAACCCCCGTCATATGCCAGGCGCGGCGCGCGCTGGCTGATGGCGGCCGGTATCGCGGTCGCCATGTTCACCCCTGTGGCAAGCCACGCCGAAGATGCAGTCCCGATCACTCCGGAACTGCGGCTCGACCTCGACAATTCAAAAATCGTCAATCCGAGGCCGGAACGGATCGTGCCGTTCTTCACCAAAACAGGCACACAGAGGAGCTGCGACTACGTCGTCTACTCCCTGAGCTTTGGCCTGCGCGGCGACTCGCAAGGCTTTGCCGACCCAAGCTTTTCGGCCAGGCTGAAGAAACTCCAACTCGACTTCAAGGATCAGCTTCCGCACGGTCTTGCGATCGTCAACGTCAACGTGTCCGGCGACGGCACGGATGCGTCTGGCGGACCGCTGCCGGGTGCGACAATCAGCACCTCGGCTAATCCGAACGATACGGCAACGGTTTCCGATTTCCGGATTTCCACCACCGATCTCGACGGCGCTGGGGCTGGCAATGAACGCGTCATCAATTTCAAGATCACCGCCAAGATCGACCATGCGGCGTTTCCTTCGCCGACCATCGTCGACAACCAGGGCATGATCAAGGTGACGCCGGGCGTCGGCACGGGGGCCATCATCCCGTCGCAGGATCCGGGCAAGCCCGACGACGGCGACTACAAGACCGGGGCCAAGACCTCGATCAAGATCGACCTCACCAACTGTGACAAGCGGCCTCCGCCTCCCGACCGGGAATGTTTCAAGGTGGAGCGCGGCACGGTCGATTGCGTGCAAGGCGGCGGCGCGTTCATCTACCACATGCCTGTCGGCCCGGAGATGGGCGGAAAATGGGTGCAGGTATCGACGACGACCCCAGGCATCACCATCATCCCCGACACGCAATTGGTGCCGGCGGGCGGCGGTGTGCTGAACTGGAAGATCGTCGGTGCATCGCCCGGCGACGTCATCCACCTCATCGTCACCGGCATCGAGACCTATGCCGGCCCGAAGGAGGGTTGGGGACTATGCTGCACGCAGACCATCGACATCGTCATCCCGCGTGACTTGAGATGTCCCCCCAAGGACAAGGAACCGGACCTCAAGGTCGAGAAACGCGCCGACGTGACGCGTTGCACAATGGGGGGCGGCTGCGACTTCACCATCAAGGTCACCAATGTCGGCGACGGGCCGTATCACGGCAAGATCGTGCTCGACGAGGTGACGCTGCCGGCCGGCTCGACTCTGGATTCAGGGCCCAATCCGCCCTGGGTATGCATGCCCGGCGTGACCCCGATGACGTGCACCTATCCGGTGACCACGCTCAATCCGGGGGCCTCCATCAACCTCAAGCTCGGCTTCAAGCCGGCGGGTGGTTGGCAAGGCAGCGCGCTGCGCAACTGCGCCACCTATAATTACGGCGCCAGCGGCAAGCCGCTGTTCGGCAGCCAGCAGAACGATCGCGGCTGTGCCTCGATCCCGATCTGCCGGCGTGGCGACCGCGACCGCGATTGCCGGCCCCCGGTCGACAAGAAGGTCGACCTGATCCTGAAGAAGCGTGCCCGCATCCCGGTCTGCACACCCGACGGCATCTGCTACTTCGTGATCGACATCATCAACAATGGCAGCGTCCCCTATAATGGGCCGCTGACGGTTATCGACAATTACCCGGGCGGCGCGCCGGCCTCTTCGACCTTCGGCCCGTCTCCGCCCTGGACATGCGGACCGAACGGTCCCGGCCAGTTCCGCTGCGACAATGCAGGCATCGTGCTGATGCCGGGCGCCCTGACGCCGATCGTCGTCAGGGCGGTCATGCCGGCCGGCTACCAGTCGGATTCGGTCGAGAACTGCGCGGCGCTGAAGCCCGTCCCCGGTGAGGTCGACCTCACCAACAACAAGGCCTGCGCCAAGGAACGCTTCCGTCATCCCAATGGCGGCAAGCCGACCCTACGCATCACCAAGGTCTGCAATGGCTCGCTCGCCGGTGCGGCGGTGGTTTCCTGCCGCATCACCGTCATCAGCCTTGGCACCTCTGCCCCCACCGGTCCGGTGCGGGTCAACGATGCTGCCACGCTGATATCGGGTGGCGCGCCGGTCCAGATCCAGACCGTCACACCCGACGGTGCGGAATGGGCCTGCGGAGCGGTTCCGGCCAATGCGCTGTCGTGCCAGATTCCCGGCGCCGTGATGACTCCCGGAACATCGAGGCACTTCGACGTGACGGTCTCGGCCAATGGCGCGTTCGAGAACTGCGCACGCGGCTCGTATGGCCCGGCCCCTGGAGACGATATCGTCTACCCTATCGGCCAGGCCTGCGCCAAGGGCGGCGGCACGTCCACCATCAGCGTCAAGAAGACCGGCGATGCCGAGTGCCAGCCCGGGCAACCCTGCTCGTTCGAGATCACCATCACCAATGATGGCCAGACCGCCTTCTCCGGTCCGGTCCGCATCGGCGATGCGATCGGGGTGGACGGGCTGGGGCGGCTGCAAGGCGTCGCGATCACCTCGATCGAGCCGCCCTTCGGCTGCTCGCCCGAACCGACGACCTTGCCGTTGACCTGCATTGCCAACCTGACGCTCGGCGCCGGGGAAAGCCATGTGCACAAGGTCACCGTGGTCCTTCCCGACGCTCCCCTGGCCAATCTGCGGGGCAACGTCAGCGGCCGGAACTGCGTCGGGGTCTTGTCTCCCGACACCAGGGTGCAAGGCGGCGGCGACGTACTGCCCGGCGACCTGACCAATATCCAGGGCGATCGCGGCAAGGCCTATGCCTGCCATCCCTTCACCATCAAGCGCGAGGTGAAGAAGGAATGCTCGCCGGGGTTCGTCATGAACGATGCCGGTCGGTGCGTGTGTCCGGAAGGCACGACGTTCCGCAACGGCCAGTGCTCGCCCGACGGCGGCGTCATCATCCAGCCAAAGGATCCAAGGCCCTGCGTGCTGCTCAAGGGCCAGATCCGCACCGAGGATGGACGCTGTGTCTGCCCCCGCGGAACCGAGCTTGAGAACGGCGCTTGCATCAAGACCGACAAGCCTGGCTGCACCATCCCCGGTTCGGTCCCGACGTCGGACGGCAATGGCTGCTACTGCCCGGAAGGTACGCATCTCGACCGACAGGCAAATGCCTGCGTGCGCGACAAGCAGAAGCCCGAGGAGTGCGGCATACGCGGCCAGGTTCATGACGCCGATGGCGATTGTGTCTGCCCGCGTGGGACAGAGGTGCGCAATGGAGCCTGCCGGCCGATCCGGCCAAAGCCTGAACAATGCTCGATCCGTGGTCAGATCCAAAACGCCAATGGCGATTGCGTCTGCCCGGACGGCACAGAAGTCAGGGGCAAGGTCTGCCGGCCGATCCGGCCGAAGCCCGAGCAGTGCTCGATCCGCGGCCAGGTCCACGACGCCAACGGCAATTGTGTCTGCCCGCGGGGTACCGAGGTGCAAGGCAATGCCTGCCGGCAGAAGAAGCCTGTGCTGGAACAGTGCGACATACGCGGCCAGGTGCACAACAAGCGCGGCGAGTGTGTTTGCCCGCGCGGCACCCAGGCGATCGACGGCGCATGCCGCAAGCCGAGGCCGCAGGTGGGAGACTGCGCCCCGGGCTCGCAGATGGTCGGCGGCCAGTGCGTGCCGATCATCAAGCGGCGCTGCCCCGAAGGCACCGTTGGTCGGTTCCCGAACTGCAGGGCGATCCGGCAGCAGCCGTCGCTCGATCCGACCCTGTTGCTCAATCCAGGTGTCCTTCAGCAGTTCATACCGAAGCGCACGCCGCAGACGCAGGTACAGCCGCAAAGGGATCCGGCGGCCAACTTCAAGCCATAGGATCTGGATACGAGTCAAAATTCAGAACCCCGCCGGAGCGATCCGGCGGGGTTTTTCCTTGGGCGCGCTGCGGCGATCGGGCGGCCAGGTATTCGCCGAACCCGCTGCCGGGCGCAGCAAATACCGACTTTCCCTTTCCGGGATCATGGTCTAGAGCAGTTCATCGTTTGGTGGAAAAGCCGAACCGCTCTATCTCTTTGTTTTCACGCAATTCCGGACGGAAAGCCGTTCCCACTTTTCTTGGAATTGCTCTAGCAGTCGTCAAGGCCGCGCCCGCAAACAGGGCGCCCAAAGGGGCCGCATCATGAGCAGGAAGACCCTGATCGCGCCATCGGTGCTGGCGTCGGATTTCTCGAAGCTCGGCGACGAGGTCGAGGCGGTGGCGGCGGCCGGCGCCGACTGGATTCATCTCGACGTGATGGACGGGCATTTCGTGCCCAACATCACCTTCGGCCCGCCGGTGATCAAGGCCATCCGCAACCGCACCAAGGCCTTTTTCGACTGCCATTTGATGATTGCGCCGGCCGATCCTTATCTGGCCGCCTTTGCCGATGCCGGCTGCGACGGCATGACCGTGCATGCCGAGGCCGGACCGCATCTCGACCGCTCGCTTCAGACCATCAAGGATCTCGGCAAGAAGGCCGGCGTATCGCTCAATCCGGCGACGCCGGAAAGTGCGATCGAATATGTGCTCGACCGGCTTGACCTGATCCTGATCATGACCGTCAATCCGGGCTTTGGCGGCCAGGCCTTCATCCCGGCCATGGTCGACAAGGTCAAGCGGGTGAAAGCGCTGATCGGCAACCGGCCGATTCGCATCGAGATCGACGGCGGCGTGTCGCCGGAAACCGCCCACCTGGTCACATCAGCCGGTGCCGATGTGCTGGTGGCGGGCGCCGCCATCTTCAAGGGCGGCAGCGTCGAAGCCTACCGGGCCAATATAGAAGCCATCCGAACCGCGGCCGACCGGGCTGCCGGCTGACATCAGTTCCAGGGCAAGTTCCCGGCTGGTCGGTTCTCCTCGGCCTGATCTCCCTGCCTGATCCTTCGATCTCCCAAAAAGCCGTCAACGGGTGGCAGCCGCAAGGGCATCGCGGCACGCGACAGGATCGCGGCATCCGGCACTAGTTTTGGCCCATAAACCTAGTGGATAACTGCCGAAGGGATCTGCATGCGGGGAGAGGTCAATCCGGCGGCATGACGCGCGTTAAGAAAAAATTATCCGTATTCGGGATCTCGAAGCTGTTTCTCGAGGGCACCTGCCATGCTGGCAGACAAACTTTCTTCAGAAGAACAAGTTTTTCACGATTTTAGTTACTTCCGGCGGATAAGATGCGGTCAACCTTCCTCTTTAAGTCGAATATCGTGATCTTTCGCTTGAGGGGCGGATGCCTTAGGAGTTACAGTAAATTTACAGGGGAAATCGTTTGCTTCGCGAACGGGCTAGCGGAGCATGGGAGAGCTACAGGAGTCATATTGACCTACGGATCTGCCGATGTGAGCGAAGGCGCGGGACCCAAGAGCACACTCGCTAGTACGGTCTATCAACAGCTTCGCGACGATCTCCTGCGCGGCGTGTTTGAAAGTGAAAGCAAGCTTCGTGTCGAATGGGTGGTTTCCCGTTACGGCGCCGGCGCCTCACCGGTTCGCGAGGCCCTCAACCGACTTGCTTCGGAAGGCCTGCTCGGCCGCCACGACCAGCGCGGTTTCTTCATCATGCCGGTCAGTGCCCCGGAACTCGAGGAATTGACGCGCACCCGCTGCTGGCTGGAAGAGCGGGCCCTGCGTGAATCCATTACCAACCGCACCGGCGAATGGGAAGAGCAGCTCGTGCTGGCCTTGCATCGCCTGGCGCGTGCCCCGCGCCGCTTGCCGGAGGACCCGTCCTCGAACAATCCGGAATGGGAAAAGCTGCACCGCGCCTTCCATCGGGCACTGATCGCAGGCTGCCGCTCGCATTGGCTGACCGGCTTTTGCGACCAGCTTTCGGATCAGGCCTCCCGTTACCGGCTGATCTCCCAGGACGGCAGCGAGCGCGACGAAATCAGTGAACATCGGCTGATTGCGGAGCGCACGGTGGATGGCGATGCCGATGGCGCCGTTGAAGCCCTCCTCAATCACTACCGTCTGACGGCAGCCATGTGCATGGAGCGCTTCAACGACAGCGGCGATCCACGCGTGAGCGCCACCAAGGCGCTGCGCAGCCGCAGATAGAAGCGCTTCCGGTCCGCTATCCAAAATCCGCCCGCTATCCAAAATCGCCCGTTATCCAAGTCCGCTTGCCTTCATCTGATCGGCGGCAAACCCGATTTCACGTTTTTGCCGGACGGAGGCGAAATCGTTTCCTTTGTTCCAAGGCCATCCGGCTCTAAATCAAAGGGATAGAGCATGATGTCCTCCGAAAACCGCTTCACACTTTTCGGCATCATCTCTAGGGAATGCGCATGACCAATCACCTGTTCGACGCGTTCCGCGGCCGGATTTCAGCCTCCGAGCGCATCCTGATGGCGACCGATGACGGACGCGCGATCGCCTATGGCGACATGTTGGCGCAATCGGCACAGCTGGCACATGCGCTGAGGCATTTTGGCGTCGAGCCGGGCGACCGCGTTGCCGTGCAGGTCGAAAAAAGCCCCGAATGCATTTTCCTCTACCTCGCCTGCCTGCGCGCCGGCGCGGTCTTCCTGCCGCTCAACACCGCCTACACGCTGGCCGAACTCGGCTATTTCTTTGGTGATGCCGAGCCGCGGCTGGTCGTCTGCGACCCGGCCCGCGCCGGCGCTATCGCGCCGTTGGCGCAGGCGTCGGGTGCTGCCACCGTCACGCTTGGCAGCAATGGTGAGGGCTCGCTGACCGCACTGGCGGCACAACAGCCCACGGATTTCGACGCCGTGGCGCGCGGGCCGGACGATCTGGCCGCAATCCTTTACACATCCGGCACCACCGGACGCTCCAAGGGCGCCATGCTCAGCCATGAAAACCTGGCCTCCAATGCGCGCGTGCTGGTCGAGCAATGGCGTTTCACCGGGGATGACGTGCTGATCCACGCGTTGCCGATCTTCCATACGCACGGCTTGTTCGTCGCCACCAACGTCACCCTGATGGCCGGCGCCTCGATGCTGTTCGAGCGGAAATTCGACGCCGGCCGCATCGTCTCGCTCTTGCCCCGCGCGACAGTGATGATGGGGGTGCCGACCTTCTATACCAGGCTCCTGCAGCAGGACGGGCTGGATGCCCAGGCGGCGAAGAACATCCGCCTGTTCGTTTCCGGCTCGGCGCCGCTGCTCGCCGAAACGCACAAGGCCTGGCGCGAGCGCACCGGCCACGCCATTCTCGAGCGCTACGGCATGACCGAGACCAACATGAACACGTCGAACCCCTATGAGGGCGAGCGTCGGGCCGGCACGGTCGGCTTCCCGCTGCCCGGCGTTTCGCTGCGCATCGCCGACCCTGACAGCGGCGATGCGCTTGGCCAGGGTGAAGTCGGCATGATCGAGGTCAAAGGTCCGAATGTCTTTTCCGGCTATTGGCGCATGCCGGAAAAAACCAAGGCGGAGTTTCGCAAGGACGGCTTCTTCATCACCGGCGACCTCGGCATCATCGACGCGGACGGCTACGTCCACATCGTCGGCCGCGGCAAGGATCTCATTATCTCCGGCGGCTACAACATCTATCCCAAGGAGATCGAGAGCGAGATCGACGCCGTTGCCGGCGTCTTGGAAAGTGCCGTCATCGGAATTGCCCATCCCGATTTCGGCGAAGGCGTCACCGCTGTCGTGGTGCGGGCGCCGGCATCGCGGATCACCGGGGCCGAGATCGTTGGCGCCATTGCCGGCCAGCTGGCCAAATACAAGCACCCGAAGCAGGTGATCTTCGTCGATGAGCTGCCGCGCAACACGATGGGCAAGGTGCAGAAGAACCTGCTGCGCGAGACCTACAAGGGTCTCTACGGCTAATCCATAGCCGGCTAATGTCTTTGCCCAAGCGCTTCGCCTGGACATCTCTGTTCGCGGTTCGGCAGTGGCGCCTTTTACCTGCGCGGCTTTTTCACCCGAGTGCTGGAACCCCACAAAGCGCGGTTCAGCAGGCTGCGTTTGCGCTTGCGCGGGATGAGGTCGACGTCGCTGACGAGCTTGGCGCCGCCCTCCCGCCGCTCCAGGGTGATCTTGCGGCTGTGGAAGGCTTCGAGCTCCGCACGATGCGCCACGCTGATGATGGTGACGTCAGGCAGTTCGCGGATCACCGTCAACATCATCGTGTCCTGGCTCTTCTCGTCGAGCGCCGAAGTCGCTTCATCCAGCACCACGATATCGGGGCGATGCAGCAGCAGGCGCGCGAAGGCGAGGCGTTGCTTTTCGCCGCCCGACAGCGTCTGGTCCCATGGCGCCTCTTCCTTGATCCTGCCGGTGAGATAGCCAAGCCCCACCTTGTCGAGGGCAGCCTTGATTTGCTTGATGGTCCACTTGTCCGCCGCCGCGGGATAGGCGACCGCGCGGCGAAGCGTTCCGGAAGGGATGTAGGGGCGTTGCGGCAGCATGAACAGGCGCCTGTCGGTGTGGAAATTGACGCTGCCGCCGCCCCATGGCCACAGGCCCGCGACGGCCCGCACCAGCGTCGACTTGCCTGAACCGGATTCGCCTGAAACCAGCACCCGCTCGCCCGGCTCGATCACGACCTCGGTTTCCTTGACCACGGAGGTGCCGTCGTCGAGTGTCACGGAAAGATTGTCGAGGCTGAGGATGGCGCCGTCTTCCGCTTCGCCCCGGTTGATGCGTCCGAGCGCATCGCTCTGCTCGGCGCGCTCGAGCCCGTCGAGCGACATCATCAGCGAGGCAATGCGCCGCGCGGAGGCGTTCCAGTCGGCGAGGCGCGGATAGTTGTCGACCAGCCAGCCGAACGCGCCTTGCACGATGCCAAAGGCAGACGCCGCCTGCATCACCTCGCCAAGCGTCATCGAGCCTTCGAGGAATTTTGGCGCGCACAAAAGGATCGGCACGACCGGCGCAAACAGGCTCGATCCCTGCGACACCGCCGCCGTGCGCATGTGCTGTCCGGTCAGCAGAGCCCATTGCCTCAGCACGTGGCCGAAATTTCTGTCGATGCCGCTGCGCTCCTCGTCCTCGCCTCCCAGCAAGGCGATGCTCTCGCCGTTTTCGCGCACGCGCGTCAGCGTGTAGCGCAGTTCGGCCTCCGCCTGGTTCTTCCGCTCGGAGAGCTGGACGAAATCGCGGCCGATGACCACCATCGAGGTCGAGGTGATGGCGGCATAGATGATCGCGGTGATGACCAGAAAGCCGGGAATGGTGATGCTCTCGCCGCCGATCGGCAGGGTGAGCGCGCCGCCGATGGTCCACAGCACGACGATAAAGGTCGAGGCCGACAGGAACGCGTTGAGGACGCCGGCGGTGAAATCGACCGGCGACTCGGTGGCGATGCGCAGGTCCTCGGTCATGCGGGCCTCGGGGTTCTGGTGGTCGCCGCCCACGAGGTTCAGCTGGTAGTAGCGGCCGTTTGCCAGCCAGCGCGCGACCACCCCGGTGGTCAGCCAGGAACGCCAGCGGCGCTGGATCGTCATGCGCAGGTAGACCTGCGCGACGACAAGGCTGCCGCTGCAGATCACCAGCGGCACGAATACGGCGCTGAGGAGATAGACCGTGCGGGCGTTGCGCTGCTCGAGGGCATCGAACATCGAGCGGTTCCAGACATTGATGCCATACTGGAAACCGATGTTGATGCAGATCAGCAGCAGCACTCCGATCGTCAAAGGCCAGGCGAGCTTGTCGCCATGCCTCCCCCAATAGCCGCGCCCGCTGATCCAGAAACGCCGCAGCAGATATTTCTTGCGCGCCTGCTCGGCCTGCTCAGGCGTCAGCTTGGGATCGGGTTCGACGGCATCCGGCGGCGGCGCAGCCTCGCCAACGGGCTCGGAGGCGGCTTCCACTGTCGATGCTTTTTTCTCGCGCGGCGTGTCCTCGCGCGGTCCATCTCCGCGCGTTTGCCGTGACGGCTTTTCCCGGCGCGACTTCGTGGCATCGCGCGCTCCGACACCGTCGGTCGGTTCCGATTTGGGTTTTGCCTCGGACATATGCCCCGACAACGACCTCCATATCAAAAGGTTTCATGGTATGCGCCTGCCCGACGTTTCAGGAAACGTCCGTCATTGCGGATATAAAAGCCCAACGACATGCTCTGCCATGGCGAGGCTGGCGGTAAGGCCAGGGCTCTCGATGCCGAACAGATTGACGATCTGACCGCCCCCGTGGTCAGCCGGTCCCTGGATGACGAAGTCGGCGGGCGGCTGGCCCGGACCGGACAGTTTCGGCCTGACGCCGGCATAGGCCGGTTGCAGGGCGCCGTCCGCCAGGCCGGACCAGTAGCGCCTGATTTCGTCGTAG
Organism: Mesorhizobium sp. M0058; assembly: GCF_040323095.1. NCBI lineage: Bacteria > Pseudomonadati > Pseudomonadota > Alphaproteobacteria > Hyphomicrobiales > Phyllobacteriaceae > Mesorhizobium > Mesorhizobium sp. M0058. The sequence goes on along the minus strand of NZ_JAMYUQ010000014.1, from coordinate 158,295 downwards.
AAGGCAGCGCCTCGTGCGGGATCGACGGTATAGTCGACGATCGATCCATTCGACATCCGGGCCAAAGCGCGCGCTCCCCGACATGTCGAGGGTCAGATGCACGCCGAGGCCGCCATGGACCGGCACCGGATAGATCAGCCGCGAAAAGGGCGAGCGGCCGGAAAGCGCGAAATAATTGCCGCGCGCCAGCCACAGCGGCGGAACACGGTCTTGCGGGAGGCCTTCGATGCGGCCGGCGAGCGCCTGCGCGTCGAGGCCGGCGGCGTTGATGAAGGCGCCGGTCTTCAAGGTGAAACCCTCGCCATCGGCGTCGCGCGTGTCGATCCGGATGCCGTCCGCTTCGATGCTCGCGCCTGAGACAACGGTGAGCAAGGCGAAAGATGCGCCGGCCGCTTCCGCGTCTCCACGCAATGACAGCATCAGCGCCTGGCTGTCGACGATGCCGGTTGACGGCGACAGCAGCGCGCCGGCGCAGCTCAGCGCCGGTTCCAGGCTTTCGGCCTCTGCGCGCGTCAAAAGCTTGAGGTCACCGACTCCGCATTGCGCCGCGTTGATCTGGATCGCCTGCAGTTTGTCCAACTGGTCGGGTTCGACGGCAACGATCAGTTTGCCGGTGCGATGATGGGCGACGTCGTGCTCGCGGCAATAGGCATAGAGACGCTCGCGGCCGTTGACGCAGAGACGGGCCTTCAGGCTGCCCGGCGTATAATGAAGCCCGGCATGGATGACTTCCGAATTGCGCGAACTGGTGCCCGTGCCGATGGCTGCGGCCTTCTCGACCACCAGCACCTCGCGGCCCGACAGCGCCAGCGCGCGGGCAATGGCGAGGCCGACAACACCGGCGCCAGCGACAACGCAGTCGACATCATGCATAAGTGGACTTTAGCGCGAACTTCCCGCGCCTGCAAAAACCTTGTCGCCGCCAATCCACGCACCGGTGACGTCGAGGGCGTCCGACAGAGCGACGATATCAGCAGCCGTGCCATTGGCGAAGCGGCCGATCCGGTGGGCCTGGCGGACCGCCTGCGCCGGATAGAGCGAGGCCATGCGCAACGCTTCCGACAGGTCCAGCCCGACGATCCGGTGGACGTAGCGAACCGCCGAGATCATATCGAGATCGGCGCCGGCCAGCGTGCCGTCGGCCAGCCGCAGACTGCCATCCTTGCGATAGATGATGCGGCCGTTGAGGGTGAACGATGTCATGTCGGTGCCGATCGTCGCCATGGCGTCGGTGACCAGCACGATCCTGCCCGGCCCCTGCTTGGCGCGCAGCGCGATTGCCATGGTGGCGGGATCGACATGGATGCCGTCGGCGATGATCCCGGCCGACAGACTGCCTATGTCGATGGCCGCACCCGCCAGCCCCGGCTCACGGTTGCCGATCTGGCTCATGGCGTTGAACAGATGTGTGACCACGCTGGCGCCGGCATCGGCAAAGGCTCTGGCCGTGGCGTAGCCGGTGTCGGAATGGCCGAGGCTGACAATCACACCGGCCTTGGCCAAGGCCGCAACGCGGGCAGGCTCGACGGATTCAGGCGCTATCGTCGTCAGCAGCACCGGCAGGTTTTTGCGTGCCGCGACCAGCGCCGCTTCATCCGCATCCGTCATCGGCCGGATCAGCGCCGGTTCATGCGCGCCCTTGCGGGCGACGGAGAGATGCGGCCCTTCGAGATGCAGGCCGAGAAATCCCGGCAGTTTTTGCCGTGCCGCCCCGGTGCCGGCGGCAATGGCCGCGGCGGTGATGTCAGGCGTATCTGTGATCAGCGTCGGCAGCAGTGCGGTCGTGCCGAACGGCGCATGCGCCCGGCAGATTGTTGCCAGCGAGGCGACATCGGGATGGTCGTTGAGCATGACGCCGCCGCCGCCATTGACCTGCAGGTCGACAAAACCCGGCACCAGCATGCCGCCCCCGGCGTCGATGCGGGCAACGCCCGACGGAATGGCGCCGACGGGATGAATGCCTTCGACCACATCGCCGTGCACGACAAGGGCGGCGTTGTCATGCCAGTCGTCGCCATCGAAAATTCGGGCGCCAGTCAGGGCAAAACGGTCGCTCATACGGTTTCCGTCACCTTGCGCAGATTGCGCGGTACATCCGGATCGAGGCCGCGATGGCGGGCGAAGGCTTCGACGAAGCCGTAGAAGGAGACGATCAGCGTCAGCGGGTCAGTCAAGGGATGACCGGTGGCGACATGCGGCAGCCGCGCCGCGCTCTTGGCTTTGTCCGAGGTTACAAAAACGGCTGCACCCTTGCCGGCAAGGTTGTCGGCAGCCTCTGCCACGGACGGCTCGGAGGCATCGCGGGCGGCGAGCGCCAGCACCGGGAAGCCTGGCCCGACCAGGGCCAGCGGGCCGTGCATGACTTCGGCGGCGCTATAGGCCTCTGCATGCATGCCGCAGGTCTCCTTGAATTTCAGCGCCGCCTCGTTGGCCATCGCCGCCGACGGGCCACGTCCTAGGATGAACAGCGATTGCGGCGTCTCCAATGCGCCGGCCAGCGCCATCCAGTCGCAGGCGATCGCCTTGCTGAAATGCTCGGGCAGGCGGGCAAGGGCGGCCAGCAGTCTGTCGTCGCCGGTGCAATGCGCCATCAGCGCCAGGCCGGCGACCGCCGAATTGACGAATGTCTTGGTCGCCGCGACGCTGCGCTCGGGGCCGGCCAGAATGTCGATGGCAAAATCCGAAGCCCGCGCCAGCGGCGAATCGGCGGTGTTGGTGATGGCGACGGTGAGCGCACCGCCGGCCCGTGCCGTCTCGGCCATGGCGACGATATCAGGGCTTTTGCCGGATTGCGAGATGGCGAGGCAAGCCGAACCGGCGAGCTTGAGCTTGGCGCCGTAGATCGAGGCGACCGATGGACCGACCGATGCGACGGCCAGGCCGGCGGTCAGTTCGACGGCATATTTCATGAAGGTGGCGGCATGGTCGGACGAACCGCGCGCGACGGTAACGACGAAGCTCGGATCGCGCTCGCGAATGCCGCGTCCGGCCTCGGTCAGCACCGCCGCCGAGCCATCGAGCAGGCGAGCGACGGCTTGCGGAATTTCGTCGATCTCGCGCCGCATATGGGTGGTCTTGGGGATCATGGTCGGCCCTCTTCGCTCGGCCCTGTCAGGCGCAATTCGGCGACGAAATCATAGGCATCGCCGCGGTAGATGGAGCGGGTGAACTCGATCACCTTGCCGCTCGCGAGATAGGAAATGCGTTCGATGTGCAGGCCGGCAATGCCGGATGGCACTTCGAGCAGACGCGCATCGGCGTCGCCGAGATTGGCGGCCGATATGCGCTGCACCGCCCGCACCGGCCGGTTACCGGTCAGTTGCAGCGCCGCATAGAGTGACGAGCCTATCCCGGCCGGATCCGGCAGCACGCTGGCCGACAACGAGGCGCGCTCGATGGCCAGCGGCGTGTCGTTTGCGATGCGCAGGCGCGCCACGCGCGCCACCAGCTCGTTCGAGGACAGGCCGAGCACCATCATCTCGTCGGGCGAGGGCGGGTAGAGGTCGCGGTCGAGCCAGGCTGAACGCACCGCCATGCCGCGCCTTGCCATGTCCTCGGTGAATGAAGTGAGCCTGGACAGCGACTGCTCGACGCGCTCCATGCGCGGCGCCACGAAGGTGCCGGAGCCGTGGCGCTGCACGAGGATGCCGCCCTTGACCAGGTCCTGCACCGCCTTGCGGACGGTGACGCGCGAAATGTCGGCCTTGGTGGCGATGTCGCGCTCGGAAGGCAGCGCATCGCCCGGCCCGATCAGGCCGCGATTGACGGCGTCCTCGATGCTTTTCCTGAGCTGCAGGTAGAGCGGGGCGCCGCTCTGCGACGACTGCCTCAGCGTGGCGAAGATCTGGTCGGCGGCATCGCTCATCGCGTCGCCTCCGCTTTGACGAAGATGCGGGCCGCCATCTGCACGGCGCCGCCCAGCGCATCGTCGAGCGGCGCTTTCAGCAGCGCCTGGTAGCGCTGAGAAAGGCGCGGCCCATAGAGCGGCGCCAGCCCGCCGAGCAGGCAGAGCGGGGCGTCATCAGAGAGGTCGAGCGCGTGGAGCGACGCCTCGACATCGGCAACCGACTTGTCCACGATCCAGTTGGCGACGCTGTCGCCCTTCTCGGCATGCTCGAAAACCTTGGGCGCGAAGCCGCCGAAATCGCCGGGCTTGGCATTGGTGGTGAACTCGACCACGTCTTCGGGATTGTTGCGGAAAATGGCCATCATGCTGTCGGTCAGGGCTGAGCGCGGCCGGACGCCGTCATGGGCGAGCAGCGTCTGCTCCAGCAGGTCGCGGCCGATCCGGGCGCCGCTGCCTTGATCACCGACCTGAAAGCCCCAGCCGCCGATGGCGCGCGACGTGCCGCCCTTGCGCGCCATATAGGCGGTGCCGGTGCCGAGGATGGCCATGGCGCCGTCACCAGAGCCGACTGCCCCTTCGAGCGCGATCTCGGCGTCCGTCTCGACGCGGCTGATGCTGAACGGGAGGATTGCTTCAAGCTGCTGGCGGTAGGTGCCGACATTGGCGCCGGCAAGGCCGAGAATGGCTGGTGTCTGCGGGATCAGGTCCGGATCTTGCCCGGCGGCGATGAAGGCCTGACGAGCAGCCTCGACGATGTGGGTGCGAGCGCCGGTGAGATCGGTGCGGATGTTGGCGGCGCCGCTTTTGGCACGGCCAACGACAACGCCATCGCCTGTCGCAAGGGCTGCCCTGCAGCTGGTGCCGCCGCCGTCGATACCGAGCACGAATTTCACGCGATGTCTCCTCCGGGCGGATAATACCAATAAAATACCAATAGCCAAGGGATTAATTTCCGTTTCAAAAAGATTAAGGCGTATCAGGTTGAAAAATCCGGGAATTTTGCCGGCTCAACGCTTTCCAGTTCGCAATTTCGTTAATGCGTGTGGACAAGTGGTATTTTTTTGGTATTGTTCTTCCATCGGAGGGACAGGGATGGCCGAACCGCGCACCGAAGCGCTTCACAGCAATGCCGAGGGACTGGACATCCAGGCCCCGGACGCCATCCTTTCTTCTTTGGTCAATGCGCAGATCGAGGCCGCCAAGGCTGTGCGCGACGCCATTCCCGCCATCGCCGCCGCAGCCGAAATCATCGCCGGGCGGCTGAACGGCGGCGGCAAGCTCGCCTATGCTGCGGCCGGCAGCTCCGGCCTGATGGCGCTGGCCGACGCGCTGGAGTTGCCCGGCACCTTCGGCATCAAGCGCGAACGCATCGCCATCCTCATCGCCGGTGGCGACGACGCTTTCAAGACCCTGGCCGGCGGACCGGAAGACGACACCGACGAAGCCTCGACGGCAATTGCCGGCGCCGGCATCGGCAAGGGCGACTGCCTGATCGCGATTTCGGCCAGCGGCTCGACGCCCTATGCGGTGCAGGCGCTGAAGGATGCGCGCAGCCGGGGCGCGGCAACCATCGCCATTGCCAACAACAAGGACACGCCCCTGCTCAGGCTGGCCGACGTCGCCATCCTGCTCGAGACGCCACCGGAGGTGATTGCCGGCTCGACGCGCATGGGCGCCGGCACTGCCCAGAAGATCGCGCTCAACATGCTGTCGACGCTTACCGCCATTCATCTCGGCCATGTCCATGACGGCTACATGGTCAATCTCACCGCCGACAACATCAAGCTGCGCGACCGCGCGGCTCGCATCGTCGCCGCTATCAGCGGCCGCGACCGGCAAGACGCCGTGCGGCTGCTCGAAGCGAGCGGCGGCGTCGTCAAGACAGCCATTCTGCTCGCCGCCGGCGCTGCCAACGCCGTTGCGGCCGAGAAGATACTGGAAGGGACCGGCCAGAAGCTGCGGCCAGCCCTTTCCGTGATCGAGGGGAACAAGGGCGCGAAGGCCCCTGTTCTCAAAACCGAACCTGAAAAAGGTCAACAGGGAGACTAGCATGACAACGAAATTACTGACGGCACTGCTTCTCGGCACCAGCATTCTCGGCACCGCCGGGTTGGCTCACGCCGATGACGTAACGCTCAATATCGAAAGCTGGCGCGGCGACGACCTTGCCATCTGGAAGGACAAGCTGATCCCGGCCTTTGAGGCCAAGAACCCGGGCATCAAAGTGGTGTTCGCACCGTCGGCGCCGACCGAGTATGACGCCGCACTCGGCGCCAAGCTCGCCGCCGGCTCGGCTGGCGACCTGATCACCTGCCGCCCGTTCGACAAGTCGCTCGAACTGTTCAAGAAGGGCAACCTTGCCGACCTGTCGGCGCTGCCCGGCATGGAAAACTTTTCGCCCGTTGCCAAGGCCGCCTGGCAGACCGACGACGGCAAGGCGAGCTTCTGCGTGCCGATGGCCTCGGTCATTCACGGCTTCATCTACAACAAGGACGCCTTCGACAAGCTCGGCCTCAAGGTGCCGACGACGCGTGACGAGTTCTTCGCCGCGCTCGACAAGATCAAGGCCGACGGCACCTACATCCCGATGGCCATGGGCACCAAGGACCTCTGGGAAGCCGCGACCATGGGCTATCAGAACATCGGTCCGAACTACTGGAAGGGCGAAGAGGGCCGCGCAGCGCTGATCAAGGGCGACCAGAAGCTGACCGACAAGGACTGGGTTGCTCCCTATGAGGAACTGGCCAAGTGGAAGCCTTATCTCGGCGACGGCTTCGAGGCCCAGACCTATCCGGACAGCCAGAACCTGTTCACGCTTGGCCGCGCCGCCATCTACCCGGCGGGATCGTGGGAGATCGGCCTGTTCAACACCCAGGCGCAGTTCAAGATGGGCGCCTTCCCGCCGCCGGTCGAGAAGGCCGGCGACACCTGCTACATCTCCGACCATACCGATATCGGCATGGGCCTGAATGCGGCGTCGAAGAATGCCGACGCGGCCAAGACCTTTCTGTCCTGGGTCGCCTCGCCGGACTTCGCCACCATCTACGCCAACGCACTGCCGGGCTTCTTCAGCCTAAATTCCACCCCGGTGAAGATGGAAGACCCGCTGGCGCAGGAATTCGTCTCCTGGCGCGACAAGTGCAAGTCGACGATCCGCTCGACCTACCAGATCCTGTCGCGCGGCACGCCGAACCTCGAGAACGAAACCTGGGTTGAATCGGCCAACGTCATCAACGGCACCGACACGCCGGAAGCTGCCGCCAAGAAGCTGCAGGACGGCCTCGACAGCTGGTACAAGCCGGGCAAGTAAGCTCAGAGACAGACAGGGCCCCAAGTGGACGGCCCTGCGTTTTTCGAAAGCATCATCGACTGCGAACGACGGCGCCGCCCCTCATCCGCCTGCCGGCACCTTCTCCCCGTATAGTGACGGGGAGAAGGATCAGCCGAAACGCAGGCGCCCCCTCTCCCCGTCCTTCACGGGGAGAGGGTAAGGGTGAGGGGGCAGCGCTGCCGTCGAAGGCATTGCTAAACCTCGGCGGGGACCGCACTCATGGCCGCACAAACACGACCGAAACGACCGTTCCGCTGGCATATCGGCGTCTTCCTGGCGCCGGCGCTGCTGGTCTATACGGCGATCATGATCCTGCCGCTGGCCGGCACGCTGCAGCTGTCGCTGTTCCGCAACGTCGAGCAGCATCAGGTGTTCGTTGGCTTCACCAACTTCCGTACGTTGTTCGGCGACCCCAACTGGTCGGTGGGTTTCTGGAACGCGCTGAGGAACAACACCTGGTTCTTCATCATCCACATGGTGGTGCAGAACCCGATCGGCGTGCTTCTGGCCGCACTTCTTTCCAGCCCGAGGCTGAGGTTCGCCGCCTTCTACCGCACCGCGATCTTCGTGCCGACCATCCTGTCCTTCGTCATCGTCGGCTTCGCCTGGAAACTGATCCTGTCGCCGTTATGGGGCGTGGCGCCGCATCTGATGGACCTGGTCGGCTTGAAAAGCCTGTTCACGCCGTGGCTGGGCAAGGAACGATATGCGCTGACCGCGCTCAGCCTGATCTCGGTGTGGCAGTTCGTCGGCATCCCGATGATGCTGATCTATGCAGCCCTTTTGTCGATCCCCGAAGAGGTGATCGAGGCGGCCGAATGTGACGGCATCACCGGCATGTCGCAGTTCTGGAAGATCAAGCTGCCGCTGATCCTGCCGTCGATCGGCATCATCTCGATCCTGACCTTCGTCGGCAATTTCAACGCCTTCGACCTGATCTACACCGCGCAAGGGGCGCTGGCCGGCCCGAACTATTCGACCGACATTCTGGGCACTTTCCTCTACCGCGCCTTCTTCGGCTTTCAGCTGCAGACCGGCGATCCCAATATGGGCGCGGCGATCGCCACGATGATGTTCCTGATCATCCTCGGCGGCGTCTGCGTCTACCTGTTCCTCGTCCAGACGCGCCTGCGTCGCTACCAGTTCTGAGGGGCGAGATGTCGAGCTTGAACACCCCCCTCTGGCCTGCCGGCCATCTCCCCCGCAAGGGGGGAGATTGGCAGCTCTGGCCTTGCCGCTCGGCTTGCAACGTTGGCGATTGGCGAAAGCAGTCGCGGCATCTGATCTCCCCCCTTGCTGGGGAGATGTCCGGCAGGACAGAGGGGGGTGCCTTGGCGCCAACCTCGCCTGCCTTGGCTCGTCAGGAGACCTTCCAATGAGCACCGCCACTCGTTCGCTGCCCCGCACCATCGGCGCCCACGCGATCCTGCTGACCTACACGGCGATCGCGCTGTTTCCGGTGATCCTGGTCATCATGAATTCGTTCAAGTCCCGCGCCGGCATCTTCAGCGAACCGCTGACGCCGCCGACGCCAAAGACCTTCGACCTGATCGGCTATACCACCGTGATCGGGCAGGGCGACTTCATCCACTATTTTCAGAACAGCCTCGTCGTCACCGTCGCCTCGCTGTTCTTCGTGCTTCTGTTCGGCGCGATGGCGGCGTTCGCGCTCTCGGAATACCGCTTCCGCGGCAACACGCTGATGGGGCTTTACCTCGCGCTCGGCATCATGATCCCGATCCGGCTCGGCACCGTCGCCATCCTGCAATTGATGGTGGCGAGCGGGCTGGTCAACACGCTGACGGCGCTGATCCTTGTCTACACCGCGCAAGGCCTGCCGCTCGCCGTCTTCATCCTGTCAGAATTCATGAAGCAGGTGTCGGACGATCTGAAGAATGCCGGCCGTATCGACGGGCTGTCGGAATACACGATCTTCTTTCGGCTGGTGCTGCCGCTGGTGCGGCCGTCGATGGCGACGGTCGCCGTCTTCACCATGATCCCGATCTGGAACGATCTGTGGTTCCCGCTGATCCTGGCGCCGTCGGAAGAGACCAAGACGGTGACGCTCGGCGCGCAGTTGTTCCTCGGCCAGTTCGTCACCAACTGGAACGCCATCCTGGCCGCACTCTCGCTGGCGATCATGCCGGTGCTGACCCTCTACGTCATCTTCTCGCGGCAGCTGATCCGCGGCATCACATCCGGAGCCGTCAAGTGAGCGGAGCCTTACAAATCTCTGCTGGAGCCTTCACCCCACCCGGTGCTGCGCGCCGACCTCCCCATCAAGGGGAGGTAAAAGGTCGTGGCTTCATTCACGACCGCCAAAGGCGACTTTCGGAGAAGCTTCTTTGGCAGTGAGGGTGTTCGCGCCAACGTCCTACCTCCCCTCGATGGGGAGGTCGGCGCGAAGCGCCGGGTGGGGTGACACCCTCTCAGAAGGAACAACTGGAACGTCTGGAGTAGTTAGGTGACCTCTAAATCGCCCCTTCGCGTCGTCGTAGCAGGCCTCGGTAATATGGGGCGTAGCCATGCGCTGGCCTACCACACTAATCCGGGCTTCGAGATCGCGGCCCTGATCAACCGCTCCGACGTGCTGTTACCGGGCGGGCTGTCGGGCTATGACATCTGTCGTTCCTTCGACGATGCATTGCGCGATGAAAAGCCCGACGTCGCCTGCATCGCCACCTATTCCGACAGCCATGCCGACTATGCGGTGAAGGCATTCGAGGCCGGCTGCCACGTCTTCGTCGAGAAGCCGCTCGCAACGACGGTGGCGGACGCCAAGCGCGTCGTCGCCGCGGCCAAGGCCAACGGCCGAAAATTGGTGATCGGCTACATCCTGCGCCACCACCCGTCCTGGGTCAGGCTGATCGCCGAGGCGCGCAAGCTCGGCGGCCCTTACGTGTTTCGCATGAACCTCAACCAGCAATCGTCAGGCCCGACCTGGCAGACGCATAAGCAGTTGATGCAGACGACCTCGCCAATCGTCGATTGCGGCGTGCACTATCTCGACGTCATACTGCAGATCACCGACGCCAAGCCGGTCGAGGTGCGCGGCATGGGGCTGCGGCTGACCGAGGAAATCGCGCCGACCATGTACAATTACGGCCATCTGCAGGTGCTGTTCGATGACGGTTCGGTCGGCTGGTACGAAGCTGCCTGGGGACCGATGATTTCGGAAACGGCGTTCTTCGTGAAGGACGTGATGTCGCCCAATGGCTGCGTGTTGATCGTCATGAAGGAAGGTGTGAAGTCGGACGACATCGACACCCACACCAAGACCTCGACCATCCGCCTGCACAGTGCGGCGACCGGCGCGGACGGCAAGTTCGCCAGGCCGGACGAGATGCTGTCGATGGACGGCGAACCCGGCCACCAGGATCTCTGCGACCTCGAACAGGCCTTCGTGCTGAAGGCGATCCGGGAAGACATCGACCTGACCCGCCACATGGACGACGCGGTGAAATCGCTCGCCGTCTGCCTTGCCGCCGATGAGAGCGTGCGCAGCGGCGCCCCAGTTAAGCTCTAGTAGGGCAAACTCTAGAACAAGGACGAAGCCGTGGGCTCGCTGGTAATCGAGAATGTGAAGAAGGCCTTCGGGCCGGTCGAGGTGCTGAAAGGCATCAACCTCGAAGTGACCGACGGCGAATTCGTCGTCTTCGTCGGCCCATCTGGCTGCGGCAAGTCAACCTTGCTCAGGGTCATCGCCGGGCTGGAGGATTCGACCTCCGGCAGGGTGGTGATCGACGGCGCCGATGTCTCGGCCACGCCCCCGGCAAAACGCGGCATCGCCATGGTGTTCCAGACGTACGCGCTCTACCCGCATCTGACGGTGAAGAACAATATGGGCCTCGGCCTCAAGCAGGCCGGCACGCCCGCCCCGGAGATCGAACGCCGCATCGGCGTCGCCTCGTCGATGCTGTCGCTGGAACCGTATCTCGAGCGGCGGCCGGCGGAACTGTCGGGCGGCCAGCGCCAGCGCGTCGCCATCGGCCGCGCCGTGGTGCGTGAGCCAAAACTGTTTCTCTTCGACGAGCCCTTGTCGAACCTCGATGCAGCGCTGCGCGTCAACACGCGGCTCGAGATCGCGCAGCTGCACCGGCGGCTGAAGGCGACGATGATCTACGTCACCCACGACCAGGTCGAGGCGATGACGCTGGCCGACAAGATCGTCGTGCTCAACGCCGGCCAGATCGAGCAGATCGGCGGCCCGATGGAGCTTTACAATTCGCCGGCAAACGAGTTCGTCGCCGGCTTCATCGGCTCGCCGAAGATGAATTTCATCGACGGCGCCAGATTGGGCGAGACGGCCAAGACGATCGGCGTGCGGCCGGAGCATCTGACCGTGGATCCAAGGTCCGGCGCGTGGAAGGGAACGGTGGTGCATGCCGAACATCTCGGCGCCGACACCAACCTCTATCTCGACTGCGAAAAGGCCGGGCTGATCACGGTCCGCATTTTCGGTGTCTACGACGCCGAGCCAGGTGCGACGCTGTATGCAACGCCGGAGCCGGGTAAGACATACCGGTTTGGGGCGGACGGGAAGACGATCAAGTAATCCTTCGCCGACAGCAACCACGGCGATCATACCGTACCGAGCAGCACCGCGCCGTGGATCGCCGCCTGCCAGCCCAGGGCCGCCCAGCGTATGTCCAGAGGCTCTACAACAAGCGAATGCGGCAGGCTCTCCGCGATGCGCTGCTTGAGCGCCTTGCGGGGATAGGACTTCATGTCGACGATACCGCCGCCGATCAGGATCGTCTGCGGGGAAAACAGGGCTGCTGCCGTTGCGACGGTCACCGCCTGCTGCCAGACGATCTCATCGAGCCATTCGCGCAGCGATGGCGGCTGCCCGGCCGCCGAAAACAGATCGGCCACCGGGATATCGTAGTCTGTCGCGAGATCGACAAGCGTTGCCCCTGAGGCGTAGGTCTCGACCCGGTTTGGCGGTCCGCTTTCGTCAGGCCGGTAGATCGGCATATGGCCGATTTCCAGCGCCCAGCCGCCGCCCCTGAAAATGCCGTCCTTGCCGAGATAGGCCGCACCGATGCCGGTGCCGAGATAGACCGCCAGCACCTCCTTTTGCCGCTTCACCGCGCCGGCAACGCTTTCGCCCAGCAATTGCAGCACGACGTCGCGTTCGAGCCGCACGGGAACGCGGAGCCGCGATGCCAGTTCCGTACCCAGCCGGATACCGTTCAGTTCGGGAATGTTGGCCGTGTGCAGCACCGTGTCGAAGTCGCGGTCGATGAACCCAGGCACCGTCGCAACGACCCGTGCAGGTTTGAGCCCGGCATCGCGGCAGGCTGCGGTGACCGCATCGGCCAACCCCGCCACAGGCGCGCCCTTGCGCAGTTGCGCGGTCGGGTAGGTGCGGGCGAAATCCACCGGGTGGCCGCGATCGGCAAAGCCAACCTTGACCGACGTGCCGCCGATCTCGACCACGGCGATGGTCTCATCCGTCGTTTTGTCGGTCATGCGAGCGGTTCCAGGAATTCCGAAAGACAGGCGCGGAATTCCAGCCGGTAGGCGGCGCGATCCTGCGATTTGGCTGTGATGGTGCAAAGCCGGGCCGACGGAATGAGTCCGGCCAGCGTCTGTGCGTCGTCCAGTCGATGGACGAGGTCATGGTCATGGCCGATGACAAGAGTCGGCACCGCGATAGCGCGGATGTCCGCCTCGCTCACGCCGGGACCATCGCCGGCGATCGCCGAAAGCAGCCTGCCGAACAGAACCGGGTCCGGGCGAGTGAAGAAGCCTTGCAGGCTGCCGAGATTGTCCGGCGCCAATCTGGCCAGTTCGCCGGCAACAGCGCTGTCATCGAACAGACGCCTTGCGTCTTGGGGCGAATGCCGCATCAAGAGATCGCCGACCACGGCATAGGGCCTCATATTGGCCGGTGCAGCCTGGGATACCCACGCAGGCCGGGCGAGCACCAGCGCCCGCACCCGCGCCGGCCTGTGCACCGCCAGGCGAAGCGCCAGCGCCGCGCCCATCGAGATGCCGCCGACGACGGCCGGGCCTAGGCCGAGATCGTCGGCCAGTGCATCGACGTCCTCGGCAAACGTCGCGATCGAAAGCCGCTCGACCGGCCCGTAGCCGGATCCACCCTGGCCACGGCATTCGAGCGTCACGCGCCGGGTCACCGGCAGATCGGGAAACACGTCGGCGACCTGCGCCTCATCGCCGCCCAGCCCATGCTGGAAGATGACGGGAAGGCCGGCGCCGACGTCCCGGTAGGCAAGGTCGACGCCATCGCGGCTGAAGGTCTTTTTCACGCGCGCTCGCTCTCTTCAAGTACGGTGCGCAGAAAGGCGCCGACACCTGGCGCCTCGGCCTCTGTCAGGCCATGTGTGATCAAGGGGCCGTCGAACCCGGCAGCCTTCAGGCGGCCGATGAAATGCGGGAAATCGACAACGCCCTGTCCGGCCGCGGCAAAGCTGCCATCGGCATGGCGGTCCTTGGCATGGGCCATGCCGATCTCGGCGGCCAGCAGATCGATGGCTTCGTCGATGAGGCGATGACGCTCCGCGCTGTCGGCCACTTCGAACAGATTGGCCGGGTCGAGCACGATGCGCAGCCGCGTGCTGTTCATTTCGTCCAGCAGGCGGCGTGCGGCCCAGGCGCTGGAGAGGACATTGGCCAGTTCCGGTTCGATGCCAAGCTCGATGTCGAAGCGCTCGGCAATCGCGATCGCCGCTTCCATCTCCGTCCGCAGATCGCTCCATGCCGCCTCGCTTGCATTGTCGGGATGCCAGCGCCACGGATCCTGTGCATCCCTTGTGCCGGTGCACAGCGTGATCAGGCGCGTGCCCATGTCAGCGCATGACGCAGCCAGCACCTCCAGCCGAGCAAGACCTGACACACGAACCGAGCGATCCGGGTGGATCATATTGTAGGTTCCAGACACGGCCGCGATCGAAACGCCGGCCTCGCCGCTCGCCTTAGCGACGGACCGGGCCGCGCCGAGCTCAATGCTGTCCGGCATCGACGGCAGTCCAAGGCACGCCATGTTGAACTGCGCCGCCGTGTAGCCGCCGTCCGCGACCGCGCGCAGCACCGGCAAGGCGCCGGTGGTGGCGAAGGTCTTGGCGAAAATCCCAAGCTGCATCACACGACCCCGTCGACATCGGCCAGACGGACGGCGCGGCCGCCGGCAGCGGCCGAGCGGGCGATGGCCGCCATGCCCCTGACCGAGGCGATGCCGTCCTCGATGCTGGCGCCGATCATGGGCGCGCCATTCAGCACGACATCGGCAAAGCCTTCGAGCTGCCGGCGATAGAAGTGGCCATCCGCGCCAAGCGTGCGATGCCAACTGCCATCGGCCTCGCGGAAAATGTCGACCTCGCTGCTCTTGTAGTACCAGGGGTTATACGTCTTCGCGAGAACGCTGCCGTTCTGGCCATAGATCTGGAACCCTTCGTGCCAGTCCATGCGCACGGCGACCGTCAGGTCGAGATGGCCGATCGTGCCGTCGGCGAAGATGGTGGTGATGAACCAGCAATAGGCGCCATAGCGCTCGGTGAGCCGGGCCTCGACCGCCTCGATCGGCCTGTGCAGATGGCGCGCCGTATCGAGGAGATGGCTGCCATGCGCCAGCATGTAGTATTGGCGCAGATCCGCCTTGGGATTGACGGCAGGCTTGCGCGCCTTGGCGCTGGTGATGATCAGCGGTTGCACCGCATCGGTCATCGGGTAGCGGTGGGTGCTGTCGCAGTACCAGCCTTTGAACGCCAGCCGCTCGCCCATTTCGTCGTCGACGAAAGCCTTTGCCGCCTGGATGCCGGGATCGAAGCGCTTCATATGGCCGACCTGGAGCACCTTGCCGCTCTTGTCGAGCGTGGCCCGCAAGCCTTCGACCTCCTCGACCGAAACGCCCAGCGGCTTTTCGCAAAGCACATGCTTGCCGGCATCGAGCGCCAGTTCCGCGGCCTTGACGTGAAAAATGTCCGATGTCGCGATGATGACGGCATCGAGATCGGGATCGGCCAGCATCAGGCCGTAGTCGGCATAGGATTTTTCAGGCGCGTAGGTCGCCGCCATCCTGTCGCGCAGATCGTCGGCGACATCGCAGATGGCATAGAGATCGGTATTGCGTGCCTTGGTGCAGGATTCGAAATGCGCCGCCTGGGCAATCGGACCGCAGCCGAGCACGCCGACACGCAGCCGCTTTTCGTCTTTGCGAGGCATGGAATCTCTCCTGATTAGCGCGCGGCGAGGCCGCGAAGTTGAAATTGCGGATCGCCCGACAAAGCTGCCTGATGCAGCAGACAGGCAGCGCCCAATGCCGGACCGTCGGCCCCGACGCGCGACAGTTCGACCGTGGGAACGGGGTAACCTTCAGCCAGGAAGTCCAGCAAGAAAGCTTCCACCTGCTCGGCGACAAAGGGATAGACAGCATTGACGGAGCCGGAGAGGATGATGCGCTCCGGCTGCAAGGTGCAGGCAAGTGTCGCCAGGCCGCGGCCGAACCAGAGCGCCCAGTCGCGCGCGGTGGCAACGGCTGCCGGATCGCCGCCGGCAAGCGCCGCGACAAACTCATCCACGCCGGCGCGCAGTCCGCTTATGTGCAAATAGCGAGCCAGCAACGCATCTTTGCCGACATAGGATTCCAGCCGCCCCGGGCGCTTCGCGTCGAAGACAAAACCTTCGTCGCCGATGCGCAGATGACCGATTTCGCCGGCGCCGCCGAGTCGGCCGCGATGCAGCCTGCCGGCATTGATGATGCCGCCGCCGACGCCGTTCTCGATCAGGATGACCAGGGCATCCTCATCGTCCTTTCCCGGCTGCGGCCGGTATGTCTCGGCCACCGCGACGGCATTGGCATCGTTTTCCAAGAGGATCGGAAAATCGTCGCCAAAGGCATTGCCCAAAAGCTCCGCTAGATTGACCCCGTGCCAGCCAAGGATGGTGGCATGGTATGAGACGCCATCAGCTGCGGGGAAGCCGGGCACGGCGACATTGAGCCCGTAGGGGCGCGTGCCTTCAGGCAATTGCGACCGGATCTCGGCAACGAGCTCCTTGATGATGTCGACCGCGGCTTCGGGCGTGCTACCGGGGCCGGCAAATGCCCTAGAGGCGCTCGCACGCCGCGCGCCGGCAAGGTCGACAGTCACGACTGCGATCCAGTTGACGCCGATATAAGCGCCAAGGAAGAAGCCGCCATTGCCTTCGATCTCGACCAGGATACCGGGACGGCCGACCCGACCCTCGCTATCCTGCTCGTCATCCGTTCCATCCGACCGCTCGCGCGCCAGACCGGCTTCGGTCAGCCCCAGCACCAGGGCGCCGGTGGTCGACCGGGTCAGGCCGAGATCGCGTGCGAGCGCCGCTCGGCTCAACGCGCCGGCACGAAACAGCGCCGCAAGTGCCCTCGTTTCGTTCGGCCGAAGATCGGTCGACACCAGCACGTCGTTCTCCACAATTTGTTTGATTTGCATACTAATAGAATTTCTAGGCGGTTTGAAAGACCCAAGGTTGGGTGCATTGCAACAAGATATTCAGCATCCCCAAGCCCTTTGACCCAAGTTTCAAACGAGGATTTGTATCAGAAACTTACAAATTGGCATGGGAGGATGCGTGCCGGTTCTAGCGCGTCTCGAACATATCGTGAAGGATTTCGGTGCCGTCCGCGCGCTGGACAATGTGTCGCTCGACATCAATGAGGGCGAGGTTCTCGGCCTGATGGGCGACAATGGTGCCGGCAAATCGACGCTGGTCAAAACCATCGCCGGAAATTTCCAGCCGACGTCCGGCGCCTCCCAAGCCTGTCCTCCGGCGCATCGGCCGGGGGACATCTCTTCGAAGGCAGGCTTGCAGTTGGGCCGGCCCGCTTCGCAATCAGAGACTGCCTGTGTCCCTCCAGCAGGCGATCAGATGACCGTCGCCGGCCTGCCTGACGGGTGGTTGCGCCTTTCGGCAATCGGGCAGCGCGACAGGACAGCGGGCGGCAAAGGAGCATCCGGAGGTTTCGGCATCGTGTGCCGCGACGTGGAGCTGAGCCGGAGCCCTCGGCGCCGTCTCATCCGAGGAGGCGGCCAGAAGCAGCTTCGTGTAGGGGTGGTTGGGGCCACGGAAAATCTGCTCGGATGACCCCGTCTCGACGAGCCGGCCGCGATAGAGCACGCCGATCCTGTCGGCCATATAGCGCACCACCCTTAGGTCGTGGCTGATGAACAGATAGGTGGTGTCCTTGTCGCGCTGCAGGTCGTTGAGCAAATTGAGCACGGTCGCCTGCACCGAAACGTCGAGCGCAGAGGTCGGCTCGTCCAACACCACGAGCTTCGGCACGCCGGCAAAGGCGCGCGCAATCGCCGCCCGTTGGCGCTGGCCACCAGACAGCGATCTCGGCTTCTGGTCGACGGTCGTAGCGGCAAGACGAACCGAGGCCAGGAGATCGCCGACACGCTGCTTCACCTCGCTGCGGCCAAAGCCGGCGAGCCGCCGCAGCGGACGGCCGAGGATCCTGCCGATCCGCTGGCGCGGATTGAGCGTGCGGTCGGGTGACTGGAACACCATCTGCACGTCGCGCCGTTCGCTCAGGCTTCTTTTCTCGACGCGCGGCGCGACAGTGCTGCCGAACAGCTCGACCGACCCAGCGTCCGGCGTCTGGAGGCCAGTCACGATCCTTGCCAATGTCGACTTGCCGGAGCCGGATTCGCCGATCAGCCCGAACGTCTCGCCCTGGGCTATCTCCAGGTCGATATCGTGCAGGACGGCCTGGGAGCCGAAGGCGTGGCTGATGCCTTTGCAGGCGACGGCGATCGGACGTGCGGCTTCCGGTTGATCGCTGCGGACAGGCTTCGACGGGCTGGTTGTGTGCATCTCGGCCAGCCTGCCGTCGCGCTTGGTGAAGTTGAGCGCCGGGATCGAGGCGATCAGCGCCTTGGTGTAGGCGTGAACAGGGTTCTCGAAGACATCGTTGGCGATGCCGCTTTCGACCACCGTCCCCGACTGCATCACGGCCACCCGATCGCAGGCCCGGCGGACCATGTTGATGTCATGGCTGATCAGCAGAACGCTGGTTTTGTGATCGCGGCGCAAGTCCTGCAGGATGGCGACGATCTCGGACTGGACGCTGGCGTCAAGCGCCGTCGTCGGCTCGTCCAGCACCAGCAGCGACGGGTCGAGCGCAATGGCAATCGCGATGTTGGCGCGCTGCTGCATGCCGCCCGACAATTCGTGCGGATAGAGATCGAGCACCCGTTCCGGATTGCTCACCCTGACACGGCTCAGCAGTTCGGCGGCGCGGGTGCGTGCTTCGTCCTGCCGAACCTGGCGATGCCGCATGATCGTTTCGGTGATCTGCCGGCCGATCGTCATGGCCGGATTGAGTGCCGCACCTGGATGCTGGTAGACAGCCGCGATGCGATCGCCCCTTAGCCGGCGAAGCTGCTCGCCGGAGAGACTGCGGATCTCGCGACCCTGGAATTCGAGCGCCGACGCGGCGATCCGGGCGTTGCGCGGCAGATAGCGCAGAATAGCGAGAGCCACCGAGCTCTTGCCCGATCCGGACTCGCCGACAAGGCCGAGCGCTTCGCCTTCGCCGATGGCGAGCGACACGCCGTTGACGGCCGGATGCGATCCCCGGCGTCCATCATAGGCGACGGTGAGCTGCTCGACGTTCAGAACCGATGACGACATGTCTTGCTGAAACCACTTTCTTTCGGCGCGGTCTTCGAGGGCAATCGCTTCCGCTTTCGCGCCGCACAATCTCTATAAAATTACTCGAATTAAGCTGGAGCGCAATCTACCTTTCATCGCTCAGGAGAGATTGTCGCAGCCGGTCGAGGCGTCGCGACGGTCCCTTGGAGCAGTTCTGCAAGGAGGCCGACATGGCACGCGACCACATGATCCTCAGCGCGTTTTTCTTCAACCCGCAGGGCGATCATCGTATGTCATGGCGCCATCCGCGCGCGCCCGGCCGCGAAGTGCTCGACTTCGACTTCTACCGCGATCTCGTCCAGTCTGCCGAGCGCGCCAGGATCGATACGATCTTCGTCGCCGACCATGTTGCGATCTGGGATTCCGTACAGAGCGGCGTAGCCCATTACGCCAATGCCCGCCTGGAACCGCTGACGCTGTTGTCGGCGCTTGCCGGCGTGACCAGGCATATCGGCCTCATCACCACCGCCTCGAGCTCCTACAGCGAGCCCTACAATGTCGCCCGCATGTTTGCCTCGCTCGACCATATCAGCAAGGGCAGGGCGTCTTGGAATGTGGTGACGTCGGCCATGGACGAGGAGGCCCGCAATTTCGGCCGCGACGGCAATATCGAGCACGCCTTTCGCTATGAGCGCGCCACCGAATTCCTCGATATCGTCAAGGCACTGTGGGACAGCTGGGAAGACGAAGCCCTGCTTATCGACAAGGCATCGGGCTATTTCGCCGATCCCGACAAGGTCCATGCGATCAACCACAAGGGCCCGCACTTCAAGGTGCGCGGACCGCTCAATGTCTCGCGCCCGCCGCAGGGCCATCCGCTGATCGTCCAGGCCGGCTCGTCCGAAGACGGCAAGAATTTCGCTACCGCGCATGCCGATGCGCACTTTGCCATCTACAGCACCAAGGAAGACGGCATCAAATATAGGCAGGACATCAACGAGCGCCTCGCCCGTTACGGCCGCAAGCCCGAGAGCTTCAAGATCCTGCCGGGCATCCTGCCGATCGTCGCAGCTTCCGAAGCGGAGGGACGCGAGCGGCAGGAGTATCTGCAGAGCTTGCTTCCCGATCGGGTCGGCATCGACCTTCTCTCGAGCTGGAGCGGCGTCGATCTCTCCGTATATCCGCCGGACGGCCCGCTGCCGCCGCTGCCGGACGAGAGCACCTTCAATGGCGGCCGCACCTCGCTCAATCGCGTCAAGGAATGGTCGAAGCAGAACCTCACTCTGCGCGAGATCGCTCGCAAGCTCGCCAACAGCGGTTCGGTCCCGACCGTCGTGGGCACACCGAACCAGATCGCCGATCAGCTGCAGGACTGGTTCGAGGCAGGTGCCGCCGACGGCTTCAACCTGATGTTCCCGCTGCTCCCGGAGGATTGGGTGAATTTTGCCGAGCAGGTCGTGCCGGAACTGCAGCGCCGCGGCGTATTCCCCACCGAATATGCGCCGGGGACGCTGCGTGATCGTTTCGGCCTGGCTCGGCCGGCCAACCGCTTCGCCGAACAGCGCGACAATGTGCGCGCCGTATCCTGACTTGGGGCAACTGATATGACCGCAGCGCCAAAACTTCAGCCCCGCGAAGCCACGGCTCCGCAGCTCATCAATGTTCTGCACAGCCCCAAGCGCATTCGGGTCAAATTCGCCGGCCGCACCATCGCCGACAGCCGCAACGTCCTGGTGCTGCGCTCCAACCATTTTCTGCCGATCTATTTCTTCCCGGCCTCCTCGGTGGACCGCTCGCTCTTGAAGCCGTCCGAGCATCGCCAGCCGCATCCAGTCGGCGGCGAAACCACCTATTGGGACCTGGAGACGGGATCGAAAGCTTCTCCCAATGCGGCCTGGTCGTTTGTCGCGCCGCAGGATGAAAGCCTGTCGCCACTGGCCGGCCGCATCGCCTTCACCTGGAAAGCGGTCGACCAATGGTTCGAGGAGGAGGAAGAAGTCTTCGTCCACGCCCGCGACCCATACGCCCGCATCGACGCTCTGCAGAGTTCAAGCCATGTCCAGATCTGGTTCGACGGCGAAGTGATCGCCGACAGCCATCGCCCGGTGCTGCTGTTCGAAACGCATCTGCCGACGCGTTTCTATTTGCATCCGGACGATGTCAGGCTCGACCGTCTGGTCGACTCGGACAGCACGACGCGCTGTCCCTACAAAGGCATCGCCTCCTACTGGTCGGGCCGGCGCGCCGACGGCTCGGTGAGCCCCGATGTCGCCTGGAGCTACCGCGATCCCATTGCCGAAATGCCCAAGATCAGGGGCCTCATCGCCTTTTACCCGCAAGCCGTCGACCGCATCCATCTCGACGGCGAACCAGTCGCTTAAGCCATTCAACAGTCATTTCAGACAGGGGTTCCAGAATGACCAAACGCAACGACATCAATACGCTTCGCAATCTGTCCGGCGACATCTGGAACGTCGCCGTCGATGAGCACCAGGCCGGCTTCCTCAAGCGCCGCGATCTGCTGAAATACGCAGCCTTGATCGGCCTCACCGGCTTTGCCGCCTCGCAGGGACTTGCTGGTTTCGGCACGGCGCGCGCTGCCGGCGCCGGCGGCACGGTCCGCGTTGGGCTCGGACAGCCGACCAAGGCGATCGATCCCGTCTCCATCACCGATCCGGCCAGCATCGGCGTCATCAGCCAGGTCGGCGAATATCTCATCCTCGACGATCCCAAGGACGGTCTGCAGCCCAAGCTCGCTCTGTCGTGGGAGGCCGACGAGACCGCCAGCCGCTGGACCTTCAAATTGCGGCCGGGCGTAAAATTCCACGACGGCCGCACCGTCACCGCCAAGGATGTGGTGGCGAGCTTCGAGCGGCTGGTCGATCCGGCCAGCGGTTCGTCCGCGTTGTCGGCCTATAAGGGCATCCTGTCCAAGGGCGGCGCCAAGGTCGTCGACGACCAGACAGTCGCCTTCGATCTCGACGGGCCCAACAGCAACTTCCCCTTCTATGTCTCGTCCGACGTCTACAATGCCGTCATCCTGCCGGCCGACTATGCCGGCGATTTCGAGAAGAATTTCAACGGCACCGGCCCGTTCAAGCTCGAATCCTTCCGCCCCAAGCAGGGCGCCAGCTTCGTGCGCAACCCTGACTATTGGGGCGACAAGGCGCTGCCCGACCGCGTCGAAATCAAGTTCTTCGACGACGAGCAGGCGCAGGTGCTGGCGCTGCAGGCCGGCCAGCTCGACGTCATCCCGAGCACGACCCGGCTGGAATTGGCGATCGAGGGCAATCCCAACTTCAAGCTGCTCAGCGTGCAGGCAAGTTCGCATGACGAGGTGCATCTGAGGACCGACCAGGCGCCGTTCACCGACAAGCGCATCCGCCGCGCCTTGGCGCTCACCATCGACCGCGAGGCGGTGGTCAAGGGCTTGCTCAAGGGCCGCGCCATCATCGGCAACGACACCCCGTTCGCGCCGATCTTCCCCTCGGCCGATCCGTCGGTACCGCAGCGCAAGCAGGACATCGCCGAGGCCAAGCGCCTGCTTGGCGAGGCCGGCGTGCCGAACGGCTTCCCGGTGACGCTGACCACCGAGCGCGCCTATGACATTCCCGATTATGCCGTGCTGATCCAGAATTTTGCCAAGAAGGCCGGCATCGACATCAAGCTCAACGTGCTGCCGCAGGACGCCTATTATGGCTCGGCGAAGTTCGGCTCGTCGCCATGGCTCGATTCCAATCTCGGCATTACCGATTTTGGCCATCGCGGCACGCCCGACATCTTCCTCAACGCGACGCTGAAGAGTTCGGGCGCCTGGAACGCCGCGCATTTCAACAACCCGGCCTATGACGGGCTGCTGCTCGAATACGGCAAGGCCCGCGACCTTCAGGCGCAACGCCTTGCCGCGGGCAAGATCCAGACCTTGCTGCTGGACGAGACGCCGCTGATCATCAGCTACTTCTCGCAATACAGCCGCATCGTCTCGTCGAAGGTCGAGGGCGTCCGCTTCACGGCAATCTCGCATCTGCTGCTCGATCGCGTGACGTTCGCCCAGGCATGATTGCGAGACGTCCAGCCACTCCGGGCACCGGAATCCGATGCTGACCGGCCGCACTGTGTCGGTGCGGGCAGCCTCGCTTCTGCTCACGCTGTGGCTGGTCAGCATGCTGGTGTTCTTCGCCGGGCAGGTTCTGCCCGGCGATGTCGCCCGCCTCATGCTCGGGCCGTTCGCCGATGCCGAGGCCGTCGCGGCGCTGAACAGGCAGCTCGGCGCCGACCAGCCGGTGCTCGTGCAATACTGGCACTGGTTCAGCAGCGTGCTGTCAGGCGACTTCGGCACCTCCCTGTCGTTGCGTTTGCCGGTGGCGCCCTTCGTTCTGGAAAGCCTCAAGCGCTCGGCGGCCCTTGCCGGAATTATCCTCGTCTTTCTGTTGCCGCTGGGCATCGGCGCCGGCATCGTCGCCGGTCTCAACCAGGGCCGCTTTGTCGACCGCCTGATCGTACTCGCCGGCGTGTCCTTCGGCATCGTCCCGGACTTCGTCTCCGGCCTGCTGTTGCTCATCGTCTTCGGCCTGTGGCTGAACTGGTTCCCGATCACCGGCGCTGCTCCCGATGGCGCCGGGCTGTGGGTCAGTGGCTATTATCTGATCCTGCCGGCGCTGCCGCTGGTGCTGAACCTTGCCGGCTACATCGCCCGCATGACGCGGGCCGGTGTGATCGAGGCGCTGGCCGCCGACTATACGCGCACCGCCGTCCTGAAAGGCCTTGAGCGTCGCGAAATCCTCATCCGGCACGTGCTGCGTAATGCGCTGACGCCGACCATCGCCGTGCTGGCGACGCAGACCGGTTACATGCTTGGCGGGCTGGTGGTGATCGAAGCGCTGTTCGGCATACAGGGTCTCGGCAATCTGGTGCTCAACGCCGCCAAGTCGCGTGACTTCCCGATGCTCGAAGCCGGCGTGCTGGTCATGGCGACCATCTTCGTGCTGTCGGCCGCGGCAGGCGATCTCGTGAATGCCTTGCTCGATCCGCGGCAGCGCCGCCGTGTGTCGCCATGATGGAACTGATGGAATTGCCGGAGCGCCGTACGCTGGGCTGGCGGGCAGCAAGTCGCATCCGCGAGACCGTTTCGCAGCTGCCGCCCTCTGTCATCATCGGCTCGCTGATCCTGCTGTTCTGGGTCGGCTGCGCCGTGTTCGGCAGCCTGTTTGTGCCCTACGATCCCTATGCCGAGGATTTCCTCGTCATGCTGGCGCCGCCCGACGCAGCGCACTGGTTCGGCACCGACCAGCTCGGTCGTGACGTGCTGTCGCGCATCGTCGTCGGCTCGCGTGACATCCTGCTGGTCGCGCCGGCAGCAACCCTGCTCGGCGTTGCCGCCGGCAGTGTGCTTGGCCTCGTGCTCGGCTATTTCGCCGGGCTGATCGACGCCATCGGCGCCAGGCTGCTCGACACGCTGATGGCTTTTCCCTTCATCGTGCTCGTCACCATGACGCTGGTCGCGCTCGGGCCGTCCAACCTCACCGTCATCCTGGTGATCGGCATCGCCTATGCGCCGCTGGTGGCGCGAACGGTGCGCGCCGCCGTGCGCGAACAGCGCGACCGCGACTATGTCAGCGCCGCCCGTCTCGGCGGCGAGAGCGCTCTTGCCATCATGTTCCTTGAGATCCTACCCAACGTCAGGGAGACCATCCTCATCGAGCTGGTTACACGGCTCGGCTACGCCTTCTTTTCGATCGCCACGCTGAGCTTCCTCGGCCTCGGCATCCAGCCTCCCTCAGCCGATTGGGGCCTGGCGGTCGCCGACGGCTACGGCTTCCTGACCGGCGGCAAATGGTGGGTGGTGATCTTCAACTCGGCGGCCATCGTTTCGCTTGTCATGGCAACCAATCTGATCGCGCAAGGCATGGGCGCCTTCGAAAACAGCGATCGGTGAAGAGCGGAACGCTCAGCAAAGCTGACGCGCAATCGCGGACCGTGCGCTAAAATCGTTCCTCGTGATTCGGCTCTGACAGGCCTCAAAGAAAGGAACGGCATGAGCAAGGCCCTCATTACATTCGCATTGGTCGCGGTGCTCACCGCATTGCTCATGGCGCTCAGCCTGGCGGTGGCCAGGCACGGCTATCCCTATGGCGCGATCGGCGTGAGGCGGCTGGACGGCATTGCCGATGCCCGCTCGTTCCTGCCGCTCGCCGCCGTCTATTTTTTCGGCGCCATGCTGATGATGATCCTGCCGATCCGCGCCGCCGGCATCGTCTTGACCCATGCTGCGGATGCGCTGTTCTGGGCGGTGATTGCCCTGTTCGCCACAATTGTCGGCTGTCTCGTCGCCCGCTGGGCTTTCGGCCAGAGCAGCGTGCTGTGGGCGCTCCTGAACTGGCGTTTCCTGTTCGCCGCGGCAATCGTTGGCAGCCATTTCACCATGAACGGGCTGCGCCGCAACATCCTGCTCAGGAGCTTGTTCTTCGTCATCTTCGCCGCGGCGACGCTGGCTTGCCTGTTCTGGACTTTTCCGACCTGACAGGGCCGCTTCATATTGTCCATCTTGAGGTCGCGGCTTTCATAGCCGCGCGCCATCGGCTATCCAGTCCTCAGCTAGATTTCAGCCCTCACAGTGTCGTCATTTGTCTGATAAATAATTCAGGCATACGGCACCGCCAGCGAACCAATACAAGGAAACCGCGACATGAGCCTGTTTCGTAAAAATCTGATCGATGGCGAGTGGGTGGGCGAGGCCGGCTCGCGCAACATCAATCCCTCGAACACGGGCGATGTCGTTGGCGAATATGCCTCGGCCGGCGCCGAACAGGCAAAGCAGGCCATAGCGGCGGCCAAAGCCGCCTTCCCGGCCTGGTCGCGTTCGGCGCCGCTGGTGCGCCACGCCGTGCTGAAAAAGGCGTCGGACGAGATCATGGCGCGCAAGGACGAGATCGGCCGCGCGCTGTCGCGCGAAGAGGGCAAGACGCTGGCCGAGGGCATTGGCGAGACCATCCGCGCCGCCCAGATCTTCGACTTCTTCGCCGGCGAGACGCTGCGCCTGTCGGGTGAATTGGTGCCCAGCGTGCGCCCGGGCGTCGGCGTCGAGATCACCCGCGAGGCCGTTGGCGTCGTCGGCATCATTACGCCGTGGAATTTCCCGATCGCCATTCCCACCTGGAAGATCGCGCCGGCGCTCGCCCACGGCAACACCATCGTCTTCAAGCCGGCCGAATTGGTGCCGGAGAGCGCCTGGAACATTGTCGACATCCTGCACCGCGCCGGCCTGCCGAAAGGCGTGCTCAATTTGGTCATGGGCAAGGGCTCGGTGGTCGGCCAGGCCATGCTCGACAGCCCCGACCTCAACGCCATCACCTTCACCGGCTCGGTCGGCACCGGCAAACGCGTGGCCGCGGCAAGCGTCGAGCACATGCGCAAGTTCCAGCTCGAAATGGGCGGCAAGAATCCGATGGTCGTGCTCGACGACGCCGACCTCGCCACGGCGGCCGAGTGCGCCATCAACGGCGCCTATTTCTCGACTGGCCAGCGCTGCACGGCCTCGTCGCGCCTGGTGGTGACCGAAGGCATTCATGACCGCTTCGTTGCCGTGCTCAAGGAGCGCCTGGAAAAACTCGTCATCGGCGATGCGCTTGATGCCAAGACCCAGATCGGGCCCGTCGTCGATGCGAGCCAGCTGAAGCAGGACGAGGACTATATCGCCATCGGCAGCCAGGAAGGCGCCAACCTCGCCTTCGGCGGCGAGCGGCTGGACCGCGAAACACCCGGCTTCTATCTCAGGCCGGCGCTGTTCACCGAGAGCACCAACGCCATGCGCATTTCGCGCGAGGAAATCTTCGGTCCGGTCGCCAATGTCATCCGCGTCAAGGATTATGACGAGGCGCTGGCGGTGGCCAACGACACGCCCTTCGGCCTGACCTCCGGCATCTGCACCTCCAGCCTCAAGCATGCCACGCATTTCCGGCGCAATTCCGAGGCCGGCATGGTGATGGTCAATCTGCCGACGGCGGGCGTCGACTTCCACGTCCCGTTCGGCGGCCGCAAGGGCTCGAGCTACGGCCCACGCGAGCAGGGCCGCTATGCCGCGGAGTTCTACACCACGGTGAAGACAGCCTACACCTTTGCCGGCTAATCGACGGGTGAACCGATGACAGCGGCGAAAGAGGAACTGACCTGGCTCAACCCGCCGCCGCACCATGCTTTCGGTAATGGCATCGTGCATGTGCGCACCGGCGGGGAAACCGACTTCTGGCGCGAAACCTTTTACGGCTTCTGGCGTGACAATGGCCATTTCCTCTATCGCCCGGTCGAGGGTGACTTCAGCGCCGAAGTCACCGTCAAGGGCGACTACAAGGTGCTCTACGACCAAGCCGGGCTGATGCTGCGGCTGAGTGAAACGCACTGGATCAAGGCCGGCATCGAATACACCGACGGGCTGGCTTACTTTTCGGTGGTGGTCACCAACGACACCTCGGACTGGTCGCTGCTCAGCATTCCCACCGGCCCCGACGGCGTGCGCATCCGGCTGACCCGCCATGCCGAGGCGATCCGCATCCAATATCTTGATACCACCGATGGCAAGTGGAAGCCGGTGCGGCTGGCTTATTTCCCGATCTCCAAATCCGTCGATGTCGGCATGATGTGCTGCTCGCCGCAGCGCGAAGGGTTTGAGGTAACATTCTCCGGCTTTACTGTCGGCCCGCCGATTTCCAGGCAATTGCACGACTGACGGCCATATCGATGGCGGACTAACCGTCTGCCCGATGCTGGAAGAACTGCAAAAACAGCTCCCGTTCGGTGGTTATGTCGAGCTTCTCGTAGATGCGGCGGCGGTGGTTCTTCACCGTGCCGACGGCGATGCCGAGCCGTTCCGCGATGTTGGCGGTCGGATGTCCCGCCAGGATCAACTGCACCAATTCCCGCTCGCGCAGCGACAGCTCCGGCCACAGGCTCGCCGGGATGGTCGGCTCCTGCCGGGGCGAGGCGCCGGGGCCGGTCGGCGCCGATGTGCGGGAGAACTCGGTGCCGCGCGCCTTGATGTCGAGCGCATGCAAGGCCTCGAACACCGGCAGCCGCTCGTCCAGCAGGGCGATCTCGCTCTCCTTGAAGGTGGAGGTCGAGCGGTCGAGGAAGACGCCGAGGCACCAGTCGCCGCCATCGGCCAGCATGATGCCGACCTCATCGCAGATTTCCGACTGCGCCAGGAAGCCGGCTATGTACTGGCCGCGCTTGGCCTCGTCATCGGCAAGCCGCTTCAGCGGCAGGATGCCCAGCCTCTGCTCACGCCGCCACGAAGCATAGAACGGGTCGAAGACGTAGTAATTGTCGAGATAGCGCCGGACCATCTCGTCGGAGAAGCGCCGGTGCTTGATGAATTCCGGCGTCTTCGTCGCCGAATATCGGGTCACGGTGACGAGATCGTGCTCGATGTCCGCGCCGATCAGGTCAATCAGGCAGTCGACATGCCTGTCCGTACCGGTGGCGGCAATCGCCCTGGCGAGCGGCCCCCAGATATTGCCCATGCGCATGCCCTTTTCTCAGCGATCCCGGTCCGGCGGTCATTGTGTCTTTTGGCACATGGCGCAAGGCCGCCCAAGGAATCTAGCTTGAGCATCCTAGAGCAATCCCGAGGCGACCGTGACACAACCCAACCTCACCAGTCCCATCGTCGGCAATCCAATCGTCATCGGCATCGACGCCGGCGGCACCATGACCGACACGATCCTTGTCGACCAGGACGGCCACTTCAAGATCGGCAAGTCGGCAACCACGCCCAAGAACGAGGCCGAAGGCTTCCTCGCATCGGCCGAAGACGCGGCCGACGCCTGGGGCATCTCGCTGGAGCAGCTGTTCTCCGGCGTCAACGTCGTGCTCTATTCCGGCACCGGCATGCTCAACACACTGTTGTCGCGCACCGGGCGCCGGCTTGGCCTGATCACCACCAAGGGTCTGGAAGACATGATCCTGATGGGTCGCGGCCTGCAGGCCTGGGCCGACTATTCCTATGCCGACCGGCTGCATGCGGTGACCCACCATCATCCCGATCCGCTGGTGCCGCGCCGTCGCACCCATGGCGTCACCGAGCGCATCGACCAGTTCGGCGACATCGTGCTGCCGCTCTACGAGCATGAAGTCGCGATTGCGGCCAGGAAGCTGATTGCCGACAAGGTCGAGGCGATCTGCATCATGACCATCTTCTCGCACGTCAATCCGGTGCACGAAAAGCGCATCGCCGAGATATGCCGCGAGGAGGTGCTGAAAGCCGGCGCCGACATCCTCATCTACACCAGCCACGAGGTCCGCCCGGTCATCCGCGAACAGTCGCGGCTGAACTCGGTGCTGATCGAAGCCTACGCGACGTCGCGCGGCCGCAAGCAGCTTAGGGGTATCGAGGACGTTTCGAAAAAATACGGCTTCAAATACGGCGTGCAGACGCTGCTGTCCTTTGGCGGCCTGACCTCAATCAACCATCCGCGCCTGCACGAAACCATGATTTCCGGCCCGATCGGCGGTATTCTCGGCGCGGCCTATGTCGGCAAGCTCATCGGCAACGACTCCCTGATCTGCTCGGACATGGGCGGCACCTCCTTCGACATGGGCGTCATTTCGCGCGGCCAGACGCGGATCGAGAACGAGCCGCTGATGGACCGTTTCAAGCTCAACGTGCCGACGCTGCATCTCGACACGATCGGCGCCGGCGCCGGCATGATCCTCAAGGTCGACCCGCTGACCAAGAAAGTCTCGCTCGGGCCGGAAAGCGCCGGTTCCGACCCCGGCCCCATCTGCTTCGCCAAGGGCGGCACTGAACCCACCATCGCCGATTGCGACGCCATACTAGGCCGCCTCAACCCGTATTATTTCCTCGGCGGCAAGGTCGTCTTGCAGGTCGAGAAGGCGCGCAAAGCGTTTGAGGAAAAATGCTCCAGCATCCTTGGCGTCGGTGTCGAGGAGGCTGCCGAAGGCATGATCGACATGCTGGAAGCCGATGCCAACAACGCGCTGCGCCGGGTCATCTCCGGCCAGGGCATCCATCCCTCGGAATTCACGCTGCTGTCCTATGGCGGCTCGGGTCCGCTGCATCTGGCCGGCTGCTCCAGGGGCATCGGCTTCAAGGACATCATCACCTTCCAGTTTGCCGCCGCCTTCTCGGCCTTCGGCTGCACCACCGCCGATTTCATGCGTCGGCATTCGGTCTCGACGCAGCACGACATCGGCGCCCGCGCAAGCGATGACGAGCTGCTCGCTTTCGGCAAGAAGGTCACCGACGTCTGGAATGATCTCACCAAGGCGGCGGTCGACGAGATGATCAGCGACGGCCATATCAGAGACAAGATCAAGACCGTGCCGTTCCTGATGATGCGCTACACCGGCCAGCTCGAGGATGTCGAGGTCATGGCACCGCTTGCCGAGGTCAATTCGGCTGACGACATGCGTAGGGTCATCGACGAGTTCGAGGCGGTCTACGCCAAGGTCAACCATCGCGTTTCGCGCTATGGCGAAGCCGGCTTCACCATCACCGAGCTCGGATTGATCGCCACCGCCGACAAGGTCAAGCCGGTGCTCTTGAAGCGCCCGCTCGGCAAGTCGGCCCCGGCAGCAGCGCACAAGGGCGTGCGCGAGGCCTATATCGGGGGACGCTGGCACAAGGCCAATCTCTACGAGATGGACCTACTGCAGCCCGGCCATGAGGTGATCGGTCCGGCCATCATCGAACATCCCGCCACCACGCTCGTTGTTCATCCGCAGGACCGTGTCCACGTCGATGAGTGGACGCTGCTGCATTACACCCATTCTTGAAAGGGCACCGCCATGTTGGACAGACCTGCCTCGGCCCTGCGCCTTCGCGAACGGCTGCTCGATTCAGAACGGCTGATGGAAGAGACCGGCTGCTATGACGGCATCACCGAGCTCACGCTACGCAACCAGGACCCGCTGAAATTCGAGACGCTGCACACCAAGCTGCGCGCCTATTGCGTCTCGGCCCGCGAAATGGCCCGCCGCATCTCGGCCTCGCCCGGCGTGCGCGAAGTCGGCGAAATGGTGGTGGCGATCTATACGCCCGAGGGCGATGCGATCGCGCTGTCCAACGGCATCATGGTCCACGTCCACACGATGAGCCGCTTCATCAAATGGATGATCAAGAACAATTACGAGGAAAACCCGAAGATCCGCGAAGGCGACATCTTCGCCAACAACGATGCTTTCATCGGCACCGTGCAGGTGCCCGACGTCATGGACGTAATGCCGATCTTCCATGAAGGCACGCTGGTCGGCTGGGCCGGTGCGGTCTGCCACGAGCTCGAAGCCGGCGGCATCACGCCCGGCGGCGACGTCTGCCTGGCGCAGGAGCGCTTCACCGAAGGCCTGTTCGTCTGCGCCGAAAAGATCGGCGAGAATGACGAGATCCGCCGCGACTACGTCATCCGCTGCGAGCGCAATCTGCGCATGCCGATCTACTGGGTGCTGGACGAGAAGGCCAAGGTCGCCTCCTGCATCGACATGCGCGAAAGCGTCAAGCAGCTGATCTCGGAGATCGGCCTCGACTACTGGATGAAGGTATCGAAGGAGTTCATCGAGGAGGGCCGTCGTGCCCAGCTCGCCCGCACCCGCCAGCTCACCGTGCCCGGCATCTATCGCGGCCACACCTTCTACGGCCATGTCACGGCGGGCAAGCCCGGCTTCCAGCTGCTTGGCGATCCCGACTGGCTCTACAACATCCCGATCGAGATGGAGATCACCACCGACGGCAAGATCACCATGGACTTCGAGGGCACGCAGCCCTGGGGCTACCATTCGATGAACTGCACGCCGGCCGGCATGGATGGAGGCATGTTCGTCACCTTGACCCAGCACATGAATTTCGAGGGCCTCGTCAATGACGGCGCCTGGATGGCGACCGAGCTGAAGCTGCCGCACGGCACTTGGACCAACCCCGACAATGAGATGGTGGCGACCGCCACATCCTGGGCGCTGCTGCTGCCGGCCTATGGCGTGTTCCAGCGCCTTTTGTCGCGCGGCTTCGTCGCGCGCGGCTTCGTCGAGGAAGCCTTCGTTGGCCAGGTCAACAGCCCGATGATTGAGATGGGCGGCGAAAGCCAGTACGGTACGCCGTTCGGCATGGCGCATTTCGAATGCGCCGCCGCCGGCTCCGGCGCGCTGGCCATCGCCGATGGCCTCGACACCGCCTATGTCGGCTGGAATCCGGAATCCGACATGGGCAACATCGAGGTCTGGGAACAGTCGATGCCGATGGTCTATATCGGCCGCTCGATCATGCCCAATTCGGGCGGCGCCGGCAAATATCGCGGCGGCTGTTCCTTCGTCTCGACCTGGCTGATCAACAAGACCTCGCACCTGCGACTGCACACCTCGGAACACTCCTCGCGGGTATTCGACAATGGCGGCATGTGCGGCGGCTATCCCGCGCCGACCTGCCAGAAGCATCGCGCGGTGCGCAACTCCAACATCCACGAACTGGCGGCAAAAGGCGAACCGCTCGCGCATGCCCCAGGTATCGATCCGCATGTCTCCGACTACGAGAAGAACATCGGCGGCGACCATGCCGTGGTCGAAGGCCCCTACATCACCTCGCCGCACAAGTCGGGGGACATCTTCAGCCATTCCTACAATGGTGGCGGCGGTTACGGCGACGTGCTGGAGCGCGATCCGGTCAAGACCGCCTGGGATGTCGAGAACGGTTTTCTCACCCGCCAGGCGGCGATCCAGATTTTCGGCATCGTGCTGAAGGACGACGCCGAGGGTTATCCGGTTGCCGATATCGACGCCACCGTCGAACGTCGTGCCGCCATGCGCAGAGAGCGTCTGGCCAAGGCGATCCCGGTTTCGGACTGGATCGCTGCCGAACGCGGCCGTGTCGAGAAGGCCGACTTCGCGCCCGAGGTGAAGAAAATGTATGCCAGCGCGATCAAGCTGTCGTCGCGCTTCACCAGGGATTTCAGCGATTTCTGGACCGTCGACGCCAGATCGATCTTCATGCCGGGAGCAAAGCCATGACCTCGTACAGCAAGGAAGTCCTCGGCGATCTCTCAGCCGGCAAGCTCCCCTGGCCTCAGACAAAGCGCATCATGAGCGCCTACAAGGACGACGACCGCTTCTTCAAGATGCTCGCCGTCTATCAGGACCGTGTCACCTGGAAGGACCCGATCCTGCTGCCGGTCTCGGATCACCTGTTCATCTGCCAGAGCGGCGACGAGCGCATCACCCGTTGCGAATGCGGCCACTCCTTCGGCGACTACCGCAAGAACTGGAAGCTCAAGGCTGCGATCAACGTGCGAAACACCGAGGAAGCGCTGCGCGAGATCTATCCCAACAGCGATATCCCCGATCCGCAATGGATGGAAATCCGCGAATTCATCTGTCCGGAATGCGGCACCATGCACGAGGTCGAGGCGGCGGCACCCGGCTATCCGATCGTGCATGATTTCGAACCCGATCTCGAAGGCTTCTATCGCGAGTGGCTGGGCAAACCGCTCTAGCGACGTGGTGACCAGCGCTGCAGGCAAGGTAGCGCTCGTCACCGGGCTGGGTCTAAGACTATCGCATCAAACATCGTATCGGAGATTCACTGCCCATGACAGACCTTTCCGGCCGCAGCGCGATCGTCACCGGCGGGTTTTCCGGCATGGGCTTCGCGATTGCGACGGCGTTGGCGCAAGCCGGCGTCAATGTAGCGGTCGGCTCCTACATCGCCCCCGCCGGCGCCGAAAGAACCGACGCCGCCTACTATCCCGGCGCAGATGAAATCGAGCGCGTGCGGTTGGCCCTGTCTGCCCACGGCACCAGGGTTTATGCCGCCCATCTCGATGTCCGCGACAGCGAGGTGACCAACCGGTTTGCGGCTGACGCGCAGGCCGCCATCGGCCCGGCCGACATACTGGTCAATGCCGCGGGCACCACCGCCGAACAGCCGGTCTGCGGCCATTCCGACGCGCTGTGGAACAAGATCGTCGACACCAATCTCAGCGGAGCGTTCCGCGTCACCCGAGCTGTGCTGCCCGGCATGATCGAGCGCGGCTGGGGCCGTATCGTCAACATCGGCTCGACAGCGGCTTCCGTCGGCTGGAAGGACAACCCGGCCTATT
The DNA here is from genome assembly GCF_040323095.1 of Mesorhizobium sp. M0058. NCBI lineage: Bacteria > Pseudomonadati > Pseudomonadota > Alphaproteobacteria > Hyphomicrobiales > Phyllobacteriaceae > Mesorhizobium > Mesorhizobium sp. M0058. The sequence continues at coordinate 124,421 of NZ_JAMYUQ010000014.1, read as the reverse complement.
GCGCCTCGAAGGCCGGGCTGCTCGGCCTTACCCGCTGCGTGGCGCTGGAAGGCGCCGCGCACGGTGTCACCTGCGTCATGATCAGCCCGACCTGGGTCGAGACCGAACTGATGCGCCGCAACGTGGCGCAGGTGGTCGAGCGTGAGGGCAACGGCAGAACCGCCGAGGAAGCGATGGCCGAGATCGCCAAGGGCAATCCCCAGCAGCGCATGCTGCAGCCGCAGGAAATCGCGGCTCTAGCCGTGTTCCTGTGCTCGGATCTGGCCAAGGGCATCACCATGGAAAACATCCAGATCACCGGCGGAGCGCTGTGGTAGCGGCCACAGTTTGAATTTTCGAACGAGCGAGCCGCATTAACGCCATTTGTCGGTTGCATGTTCGTTTTGGCCCTGCCTGCGGCAACTTTACCCCTCGCGGCAAATTTACCATTGAGTGACAGGCGATAGAGGTTATATTGTGCACTGCACAATGGATGCCCGCTGATCGGGATCCGGCAAGGGCAGGTTCCGGCGATCGCGCATGACGCAGAAAAGCCGACCATGGGCGCTTCAGCCCAGCTGAAAGGCGGCAGCATGAGAAATCCGGTACGGATATGAAGATCCCGAAATCCATTCTGATCGATCCGGACAACAACAAGGCCTATGCCGCCTTCGCCGTTGCGGTGTCGGTCTTTGCCTTCGCCTACTCCACCAATTTCGGCCAGATCCTGATCCTCGCCTACTATCTGGTATGGCTGCCGCTGCTGTTCGTCGACTACCGGCGTTTCGCCCGCGATCTCTCCAGCGCCTGGCTGCCGCTGCTGTTTGCGGCCTATGTCTGTCTGTCGCTGTTCTGGTCGCAAGCGGCCGGCACCAGCGCGCGGGCGGGGCTGCAATATTTCTCCCACATGCTGTGCGCCTACATCGCGGCGCGCACCATCAGCACGCGCACGCTGGTGCTGGGCTCGCTGATCGGCATCTTCATCGTGCTGCTGTATTCGCTGAAGGTTGGCGCCTATGCGCTCGACACTATCGACGGCACCACCAATTTCGTCGGCGCCTTCGGCTCCAAGAACCAGATCGGCTTCTTCGCCTCGCTCGGCATCTTCTTCTGCTTCGCTTTTCTGGCCTTCTACCGGCGCAACTGGATGAGCTTCGTCTGGACCGCGCCGATCATCCTGCTGTCCGTCTATATGCTGGCGATCGCCCACTCGGCGACGTCAGTCGCTTCGCTTCCGGCGGTGATCGGTGTCGTTGCCTTGCTTGCCATGAGCAAGGTTCTGTCACGCCGCTACCGCCGCGTGCTGTTCGTCGTCGGCGCTACGGCGCTGGTGGGCGGTGTGATGGCTGCGCTGAACCTTGGCTTGCTCGATGTCGTGCTCGGCATCTTCGGCAAGGATTCGACGCTGACCGGCCGCACCTATCTCTGGGAACAGGGCTGGGCCGCCGCGCAGCAGCGTCCGGTGCTCGGTTATGGCTATGCCGCCTACTGGATCCAGGGTTTTGCCGATCCGGAACGGCTCTGGGCCGAGTTCTACATCTCCACCCGCACCGGCTTCCATTTCCACAACACCTATATCGAGACGCTGGTCGAGCTCGGCTTCATCGGCGTGACGATGCTGGCGCTGATCATCCTGCGCTCCTTCTGGGGCCATGTTTCGAAGGTGGTGTTCGGTGACTGGAGCGCCGATTCGGTGGTGCTCGCCGGCGCGGTCGGCATGATGCTGATCCGCTCCTTCTTCGAGGTCGAGATCCTCGGCCCCTATTTCATGGCCTCGTTCATCGTCTATTACGGCCTGTTCAAGCTGCGCCCGGTGCCGCTCGCCAGGGCAAGGCGGGCCTATGTTCCGGTGCCGGACGAGAACACCGCCAACGGCCGCATGCCGGCGCGCGTCTGACTTGCTTATCTCAGGCGACGGCGCGCTTGCGCAGCATCAGCCGCTGCAGGAAGCGGCGCAACGGCTCGTCATAGACGCGCGTGGCGATGTCGGCGATGACGATGACCGAAACCGCCATGACGATGCCGAACCAGGGATGATGCGCGAACGGGTCGATCGCTGCGGCCTTGCCCGCCCCGGCGATGATCATCAGCAGCGGCGTGTGGATGATGTAGATCGGGTAGGAAATCCGCCCCAGCCAGCCATAGAGGCCTGACAGGCGCGGCGCCGTCGGCGCAATAGTGCCGACCACCACCAGCGCCGGGAAAACAAAGACGACGCAGGCGAGATCGTAGGCGACGCGCGCGCCGCCGGCCGGCGCGATGGCAAAGACGATGAGCGTCAGCGCGATCGCACCCTCGACCCACCAGCCGCGCCGCAGGAAGCCGAGCCCGCTTTGATAGCGTGTCATGGACCGGCAAAGCAGCACGCCCAGGAAGAACGAGAAACAGACGCGCGGCAGGCCGCTGATGATGGTCGAGCCGGTCATGCCGAAGTCGAGGGTGCCGGCCACGATCGAAGCGATGACCAGCAGCACCAGGCTGACGGCGATGAGCACGGTCAGCACGCGTTTCGTCAGCAGGAAGAAGACGGCGACATAGGCGATGTTGACGATCAGCTCGAAGAACAGCGACCACGACGCGGGGTTGAGCGGAAAGATCGTGTGATAGGCATCGCTGACCAGCGGGATGAAGAACATGCCGGTCGTCAGCATGGTGCCGATCTCGGAGATCGGCATGTATTCCGCCGGAATCAGCCGGTTCTTGACGATGAGATAGAAGAAACCGAGCAGCGTGCCGGCGAGGTAGAGCGGGTAGAGGCGTATCAGGCGGATCGCCAGGAACGTGCCGAAGCCCATGCCGTTTTCGATCTTGCGGTCATAGGCATGCGCGATGACGAAGCCGCTGAGCAGGAAGAACAGGTCGACCGCCAGATAGCTCGACGGCAGCACCTTGCCGGCGGCCAGGAACGGCGAGAAGTGGTAGAGCATGACGCTGATCGCCGCGACGCCGCGGATGGCATCGAGATTGAGGTAGACGTGGCGCGGTGCGGCGGGCTGCATGGAATGCCTTCAAGCGGTCGAAAAACGGAAGTTCCCGCCCGCACCCTGGCGCGAACGAGCCGAACTGGTTCCTCCCGCCTCCATCGCGCGGGCCTCGCCGAGCGAGCCCGAGCGCTAGAGCAATTCCGGGAAAAGTGGGAAACGGTTTTCCGTCCGGAATTGCTCCAAACAAACAGGTTACTGGCTGGCCGTCGGCGCCAGCTTCACCTTGATGACGTCGCCCGGCAGCACCGGCGTATCTTCCTTGGCGTCGATCTCGCTGGTCTTGCCGTCGGTCACGCGCACCAGCGAATAGATGAGCGCCGGCTCTTCATTGTTGTTTGTGATGGCGGCGGTCGTGGCCGGGTCCGATGCTTGGGCCATCAGGCCCTGTTGCATGTTGACCCTGAGTGCGGCTTCGTTGAGGTCTGCTTCGACCTGCTGCCGGTCGGCGGCAAGTCTCGAGTTCAACGTGTTCTGGGCATCGATGGCATCCTGCGTCGCCTTGCTGACCGACTGCTTGGCGGTGAGGATCGCCGTCTCATAGTCCAGGATCTTGCCCTGCAGATCGGTGACCGACTGTTGCGAGGAAAGCAGGCGTGCGTTGGCGACCAGGCCCTTTTGCGCCAGCGGACCGATACTGTCCGCCTGCTGCTGCGCCAGGTCGACCTGCTTTTGCTGGTTGACGATCTTTTTCTGCAGCGCCTCGATTTCGGACTGCAGGACCCCCTTCAGATCGTCAAGCGCCTGCAGCTTCAGCTTCAACGCTTTCTGGTCGGAGATCAGGATCTGCATTTCGTCGGCGACGATTGTCGCCAGGCGCGGGTCGCCCTCAACTTCCTTAGGCGCCTCGAAACTCTCCTTGCCGGCGAGATCGGCATCGATGCGGGCACGCTTGACGATCAACCGCACGCGCTGGTCGTCATAAATGTCGAAATTGCCCTTGGCGGTGATCAGGTCCTTGCCGAGCTGGGTGCCCAAATCGGCGTTGCGCCGGATGCCGCCGGCGATGCTGATCGCCTTGAGCACGGTCAGCTCCGGCACATAGGGAAACTGGCCAGGCGTCTGGATCTCGCCCGAGATGTAGAACGGCCGGAACTGCACCATTTCCACCGAGGCTTCCGGCTTGTCCGACAAGGCAAGCTTGCGCTGCAGGGCGACGCTGATCGCGGCCGCAACCTCCGACGTGGTCTTGCCGGCGGCCGGCAGTTCGCCGACGAACGGCACCGACAAATTGCCGGCTGGACCGACCGAATATTCGCCGTTTACCGCCGACCAGTCACGGAACGTGCCTTCCACCGTCTGCCACTCGGCGACGCGGATGTTGAGCTTGTCCTGCGAGCCGAGCCGGTACTCGTCGGCCATGGCCGGAACCGCGAGTGACAGAGCGAGGCACGTGGCGACGAGCCGTGCCGGCCGCATCGGGCCGGCAAGGCGAAAATACGCTGATATGTCTGTTTTCAACTGACGTTTCCGATCCGTTTTGGCCCCATCCGCCCGATAGGCCTGCTGCCGAGTGCCTCCTTCGGAACCTGGCAGAACACTATGGCTGCAATGCGAGACCGGCCCATCGCCGAATAGCTTTGGACCGGATTGGCTTCGGGCCGTGCCGGCCCGATTGCTGACCAGTTGCGGTCGGTCAGTAGGAACCGCGCGACATCCACACCGCGGGCACGGTCTTGAGGATGATGCGAACGTCTTCGAACAGCGACCAGTTCTCGACATAGTGACGGTCGAACGCGACGCGACTGTCATAGGAGACATCGTTGCGTCCGCTGACCTGCCAGAGCCCGGTCAGGCCCGGCCGCGACTTCAAATAATAGACCGCGGCGCTGCCGTAGATCTCAAGCTCGTCGCGCACCACCGGGCGAGGCCCGACAAGGCTCATGTCGCCCTGCAGGATGTTGATGATCTGCGGCAGCTCGTCGAGGCTGAGCTTGCGCAGAACGGCGCCGACGCGGGTGACGCGCGGATCGTTCTTCAGCTTGCGGGTCGCGATCCATTCGGCGTTGGCTTCCGGATTGGCCGCGAGATAGGCGGCCAGCACACGTTCGCCGTCTTCGACCATGGTGCGGAACTTGAGGCAGGGGAAAATCCGCCCACCGCGTCCGATGCGCTTGTGGCCGTAGAAGATCGAGCCGCCGTCGGAAAGCTTGACCAGAAGGGCCACCATCAGGAACAGCGGGCTAAGCGCCACCAAGCCGACAAGTGAACCGAAAATATCGAAACTGCGCTTCAGCAGCCCGCCGATGGGTGGCGGAAAATCTACGCCGACATGCGAAAATGCCGCATTGGCCGACTTGGCAACGTCCCTCATGCAAAAGCTCCATACGTTGAACGGATGGTTTATGCCACGATACCAAAAAAATGCTGCAGCGCAACACACAATTTCCCATATGGCTGAAATAGTCACGTCAGGAATTGACTAAATAATAAACCCTCCTTGCCCAAATTTTGCCCTTTATGGCGGGTTTGTGACGAATAATTAGCAACCCTAGGAAATGTAATGCCTTTTTTCGGCGGGTTTTGGGCAAATCGTCCTTTGCCGCAGAGGCAACGGCTTTAAACGATTTTCGAATCACTCGCTTTGTTAAATTAATCAAGTAGAATACTAATCAACATTGTAGATTCTACTGTAGTATAAAGCGCATGACGAGTTAGGCCACCACCCCTGCGTGTGCATCGCAGCATGGCGGAGTCCAAGCCGTCGCCAAGCCGAAAATTATTGCTGGTTGCCCTTGCCGTCAGTTTCGCGCCTTAATAGAGTCGCAAATTATTCCTGATAGAGTCTGGATGGGTTGGGAAGGCCGGAAGCAACCGGCCGAAAAAGAGCAGCTAAATAAGCTCGCATGGCGAATGGGGAGATACTCGGGTGGGTAAGTCATCGCTTTTGCATGCTCGGGCCGGTTGACGGGCCGCCGAACATGTCATTACCAAAATTCGTCATTGGAATGGTTTTCGCCCTCGCGATCGTGGTCGCGTGGTCCTATGTCGACGGCGCGACGGTCACCACAACAGTGCTTCGCGTCATCGGCTGCGCTGTCCTCATCCAAATCGGTTATTTCCTGCTGGTGTATGTGATGATCGCCAGGAGCGCGCCGACATCGGCCGACAGGGCTCGCGACGCCGAAAGAAGCCTCGGCGCCGACAAGGCGGTTGAAGGCGAGAAGCTCTCGGCGAGGCGCAGCGTGCATTGAACAGTCTGAAGCCGCAAGGTCGGCCTCGGATCATCTTGCAGCCGGACTCAGCCTGCTTCGGCCGGCTCGGGTTCCGATTGCTCGCCTGAAAGCATTTTCGACAGGCGGCTGCCGGCCTTCGCTTTCAACCTCTGATATTGCCCCACTTCGACGATTCGTCCGTTTTCGACTGCAACCACCCAGTCGGCGAAGGCGATCATCGATGGCCTGTGCGCAATGGTCAGGATCGTCATCGATCCGCGCAAGCCGTCGATCGACTTGGCGATCAGGGACTGGTTCTGCCAGTCGAGCGCGCTGGTCGCCTCGTCGAGAATGAGCAGCGAAGGTTTGCGCAGCAGCGCGCGCGCCAGCGCGATGCGCTGGCGTTCGCCGCCCGAGAGCCGGACGCCGCGGTCGCCGACCACCGTGTCGAGCCGCAACTCCAGCCGCTCGACGAAGTCGGCGCCATGCGCAGCGCGCAGTGCAGTCCACAGCTCCGCGTCACTGGCTTGCGGCGCGGCAAGGCGCAGATTGGCGGCGATCGTATCGTGCAGCAGGAACACGTCTTGCGGCACATACGCCACCTGGTCGCGCCAGCGCCGGCGGTTGGCGGCGCCGATCTCGACGCCATCGGCCAGGATTTTGCCCTCGCTCGGTTCGAGCAGGCCAAGCAGCATGTCGGCAAGCGTGCTCTTGCCCGATCCTGACGGACCGATCAGCGCCGTTACCTTGCCGGCGGGTAGGCCAAAGGTGACATCGCTCACCACCGGCTTGCCGCCCGCCTCATAGGCAAAGGAGACATTGCGTATGTTGAGCCCGACATCGAGCGACAGCTTGGCATCCGATTCGAGGTTTGCCGGCTCGCGCTCGGCATCGAAACGCGCCTGCATATCGCGCATCGAGGCATAGGCCGGCAGATTGATCAGCACCTGCTGCGCCTGCATCTGCATGTCCATGAAGCGCGGCGCAATGCGCATGAACACCAGAAGCAGGACAACGATCTCGGCCAGCGAGAGGTTGAAGCGGACCAAAGCGACATAGATGAACAGGCTCAGACCAATGACGCTGGCGACCTGGAACAGAGCGGTGCCGATGGTGCTGTTGCGGACATAGTTGATGTTGTCGGCCTTCATCTTCTCCAGCGTCGCGTGAAGCTGCGCGTAATAGGTCGCCTCGACATTCAGGCTCTTGGCCACCTTGATGCCGCCGAGGAACTCCGAGACCGTTCGGTACTGCTCCTGGCGATTGCTGGTCAAAACCCGGCCGAAGGCGCTGGCTCGTGCCCGAAACGGCTGCAGCGCCAGGAAGGTGACGATGCCGACGACAATGGCAAACGCCGTCATCACTGTCGAAATGAACAGCGAGACAACGAGATAACCCGCCAGAAGCACGGCGATCTGCACCAGCATCAGCAGCGAGAACGCCGCCGACTGCACGCGGTCGATATCGCCGGTCAGCGCATGGTCGAGATCGGAGCTGCGCATGCGCGCGAATATCCCCCACCGCGCCTTGCCGATGCTCTCGAACAGGTTCATGCGCAGGCGATTGATGAAGTCGAGCAGCAGCCGCGCCATGTAGACGGATTTATAGCGGTTGAACGCTGCCTGCAGCGCGACAAGCCCGACCAGCAGGCAAAGCACCGTGGTCAATTGCAGCGTTCCGTCCGGAGCCAGCCAGCGCACCCAGTCGCGGTCAGGCAACCTGACCGCGAAATTCTGCTCGGGTCGCCCGACCAGATGCAGCAGCGGCACCAGAAGCAGGATCGAAATGCCTTCGGTCAGGCTTCCCAGGATCAGGAACAGCAATGCCGTGAAGGTCCTGCGCCCGCCGATCCGGGCCATGGCGGCGCCGAAACCGGCGACATCGCGGTAAAACGAAAAGCGCAGGATCTGCGATGCGGCCATGTCAGCTCACCGCGGTCCTTTGTCGGCCGCCAGATCGTTTTCGATCAGGGCGACAGCTTCGCCGATACGGTCGAGCCCGGTCGGCACTTCGAGGCGACAGACGCCGATCTGGCTGGCCAGGGCGGCGCATTGGCGAAGATGTGTCGTGGCAAAATCGCCGACCAGGGCTGGACGGCCGAAACGCGTCACATAGGAAAATTTGATGATTGCCGGCAGGGCGCCGATGCCTGGCAGCGGCGTGATCGCTGCCTTGTCGCCGCGCTCGAGGATATAGATCCGGGTCGCCGGCACCGCGTCTGCCGCAAATCCGGCGTGCAGGCGATGCTGCATCTTGTCGATCGCCGCATGCACCTGCGGGCGTATTTCTGCCTGGCGGATGGGAAACGCGGCGGCGGCATCGGCGGCGAGCTTCAACTGCGGAAAACCCGGAACGATCATCGGCCGGTCCGTGAGATCGAGCGCCACGACATCGTCGGTCAGCAATCGATGCCCGGCACGGATCATCGCGCTCGCCGTCGTCGATTTGCCGGCGCCCTTGTCGCCCATGAAGACAGCGCTCTTGCCGCCGACCGCAATGGCGCTGGCGTGCAGGATGAGCAGGCCGCGCTGGTGCAGGAGCAGTGCCATGACCGGACCGAGCAGCGGAAACGCCAGCAGCGCATCGTCGACATCGGGCGCCGGCTCCACCTCGATGCGGCAGGCATCGGTGATCAGGAAGGCGCCGACCGTCTGCCATGCCAAATATTGCTGCCGCGGCTCGAAACGGAAAGCAGTTCCGGTCTCGGGCGAGGGTTTTGGCAGGTCGATCGGGCCGACCGTGATCAGCACATCGACGCAAGCTGGTTCGCTCGGCTCTAGCTCAGGCAGTTCGACCTGCGAAGCGATCGTCAGCCCATAGGCTTTGTAGAAGTGCTGTGCGCGAGCAGCAATTGCATGGCGGTCATCAGCGGCAAGAGGCATGTTGGCCGGCATCATCAGTGGCTCCCGCGCTGTTGCACCTGCCGCAGCCACAACGATAGCGAAATCGAACGCCATACATACTGGACATCGGGCAAGGTCGCGGCCTCGGGTTGGCTGGAAATGCGGCCATAGGCGGCGGTCACCTCAGGCAGGTTGACGTAAGGGGCAATCCGCGCCGCATCTTTCACCAGCACCTTGTCCAGGAGATCGCGGTGATTGGCCAGCATGCCTTTGACCAAATTGGAGGTGAAATCGATCTTGTCGCGCCGCCACTGCACCGCCGGGGGCAAAATTCCTTCCATGGCACGGCGCAACACCGAGCGGCCAAAGCCCTGGTTCAGCTTTTCCGCGCCGGGCAGTGCCAGGCAGAACTCAACCAGCGGCTTGTCCCAGAAGGGGTAGCGCGGCTCGACGCCGAAATTGGCGGCGGCCTTGTCGAGCACCTCGAAGGCGTGCGGCACCATGCCGTTCGACAGCAGTCAGCGATGGGTCAAGGTCTCGCTGGCGCTGACCGCGGGCGGCATATAGCCGGCCCTGCGGAACCGTTCGACGAGGTCGGTACGCATCGCCAGGTCCGGATTGATCAGGGCGCGCCAGCTCGTCGCCGGCCGCCCAGTGGGATGGCGCCGCAATTTGCCAAGCACGCGATTCGCGAACCGCTTGATTCTCGCGATGCGCCAGGCCGGCCCGTAAAGGGTAAGGAACTGGTAGTAGAGGCCGAGCATGCCATCGCCATAGGTGTTGGAGGCGCTGCGCAGCTCGCGCCACAGCTCCATCCATTTGCCGGCATAGGCGAGTTCGTGCAGATGGCCGTGGCCCTGCGAAACCACCTCGTCGCCGCCATGGCCGTCCAGCAGCACCTTCATGCCCTTGGCGCCGGCGGTCCTGTAGATGTCGCGGGTCAGCGACAGGCCGGGGGCCAGGAACGTTTCCTCCTGCTCTTCCAGAATGCGTTCGAACTCGGCGAAGGGCGCGTAGTTGCCGACGGAAATCAAAGTGCCGTCGACCTTCTCCTGTCCAAGCACTGCCTCGATGAAAGGCCGCTCGTCCATCGGCGAACCCTTTTCGAACACCAGCGAAAACGTCGGCAGCCTCGGCTTTCTCTGCGCGGCATTCTGAAGGCCCGCCACGCAGGCGATCGAGGAGGAATCGAGCCCTCCGCTCAGCATTGCGCCGACCGCAGGCGTGCCGCGCATGCGGTTGCGGACCGATTGCGAGAACAGATGCCGGAATTCCTCGACCGTATCCGATCGCATCGGCCTTGGCGAGGGTTCGATCTGCCAGTAGCGACGCAGCACCACCTGTTTGCCGGTCACGGTCAGACTGTGGCGCGCCGGCAGGCGGAAGATATCGGCATAGGCTGTCGATTGCGGATCGTCGGGCAGCCCGGCGAGGAAGCCGGAAATCTGGTGTTCGCTGATGCGCATGTCGACGCCGCCGACATCGAGGATCGGCCCGATCTCCGAGGCAAAGACGAAGCGCCGGTCGCTCGAATGATAGTAGAACGGTTTGACGCCGAAATGGTCGCGCACGCAAAACAGCTGCCGGCGCTCGCCATCCCAGATGGCAAAGGCGAAGTCGCCTTGCAGATGCTCGGGGCAGGCTTCGCCCCAGCGCAGATAGGCGCGCATCAACAGCACGGCGTCGGCAACCGAACTGTCCCTGATGCCAAGCCTGGCCAGCAATTCGTCGCGATTGTCCAGCCGGCAGTCCGCGGTGATCGCGAGCTTGCCGCCGGCCATGGTCAGCGGGCCGGGGCCGGCTTCATCGGTGGTGTTGAGCCAGGCGTGGCCAAGAACGACGCCCTCGTCCATCCACCACGAACTGCCGTCAGGCGCGCGATGTTGCATGCGGGCAAGCATGCGCTGGATGTCGGCCGCGGCGGCCGGCTTGCCTTCCTGCCTCAGCAGAATTCCGGCGACGCCGCTCATCGCTCACTGGCCGTGGTCGACGAGATGGTTAAACCTGCCAAGCGAGCCGCCGAGCACGATATGGTCGCCGCTGACCAGCCAGGCATGCGCCTTCAACTCGGTGCCGGTATCGCGCTCGATGCCGATGCGGATTTTTGAGGCGTTGCCCTGGCGGGCAAGCAAATATTGGCCGGAAAGCGCTTGGGTCAGACAGCTTGCGCCAGGCACCAGGCGGGCAGCCGCAGCCACGCCCCAGGCGACACGCCTGAGATCGCCGATGTCAGCTGTCTCGCTTGCATCGAGCCGCGTCACTATTCGGCGAATCCTGTTATAGGAAAGCAGCGTCAGCCCCAGCCGCGCCGCCACGACCACCGCAAGGCAGTGGGCGAGAAAGAGCATCTCCGGCCCGCTCAGCGAGAAAGCTCTAGACAAGTTCCTCATCATGGAGCCTCGCAAGCCCGGCGTCCGCCAAGCCCTTCAACAATCCATCGACATCGGCCTTGCAGCGTTCCGGATCGACATTGTAGCGATCCAGCACGGCGCTGCGGATTTCGGAAATCGGCCGCGGCTCCTGGATCAGCTCCCAGATATAGGCGCCGACGCTGTTCAGGCTGTAATAGATGTTGGACCTCATATCGAGCAGCGCCAGGCCGTTGCCGAATTCGCAGGCCACGGCATCCTTGCTCGCGCTCATCCGATCGTGGTCCGTGGGGTTCCAGTCCATTCCTAAACCTCGCTCACAACACCAACGCTTCGGCAATTCCGGAAAAAGGCGCGAGAGCCGGGGTTTGACCCCCGACTCTCCTTAGTGCGCTCTGTTTGCAGAGTCCGGACTTTGTCACCCCAACGAGAGAAGACTCAGGAGAAGGTGAGTTCGCCGACCGGCGTATGTGCCGGAAACGAGGCGTCGAGTGCCGTAGTACCGCTACCGCCTTGCGTGATGGTCTCGATCGAGCCGTGGACCGTCAGGCTAGGGGTTTCGTACTCATGCTTTTCAACATTCTGTTCCAATTTACTCTCCACTTGTGGACTGGAAGCGGCCTGTCGATTGCCGGCAGCGAGCTATTGCTGCACCGCAATAGCCGCATGGCAGCATTTATGAGTCAAGCCTGATTTACCCGCCGTTAATCAATTCTCGGTTGCGGTAGCCTTCAATGGTGATCAAAACCGCTTGCATTTTCACAGCCTAGGTGATTTCAGCGGAGTGACCGTGGTTCTTAGTTACGTAGCTGATTTTATTACATTAAAATTTAGTCGAACGCTCGTCATTTGGGCGCTAGCGCGTGTTCCCACAAGATTGTTGATGACGTGTCGGGCATAGGCTCCGATCAGGCGACGCCTTGCATCGTTGTACGACTGTGTCGTTAGACGTACAGGTTGCAGGAAAATTGTCTCCGAGGAAAAAACTGGACGCGGCGCATGAATTTGGCGATGCTTTGCTTCGCACTTGCAATATAACGCGCCTGGCGAATTTTTTGCGGAGATGCTGCAGCAGATGGCCTTGCAGGAAGGGACCTTCGAAAGGTTGCGCGCCGCTGGCTGCGCCGACGAAGTGGCCTATGTGCAGGCGTGCCTGCGGCTGTTCTTCGCCTCCGGGGCGAGCCCCAGCACCGCGCCTGCACCGGCCATCTCCGTTGCCGATGTTTGCGACATCGCCAGGCTGAACAAGGTCGCCACCTTCATGCTGAAGGCGCTGTCGCGCCCACCGGCGGGCGAGACGCCGCCGGGATTGCTCGAGTGGCTCGACACTTATCGCCGGCGCACGATTGCGATGAACTCGTCCGGCATCATGGATTCGATGGCCATCGACAAGGCGCTGCGCGGCAGCGGCATCGATTTCGTGTTCCTGAAGGGGCCCCTCCAGCAGCAACTGCTCTTTGGCGACCATTTCATGAAGCCGTCCGGAGATGTCGACATATTGGTGTCGCCGGCCGGCTTCTTTAGAGCTCGCGATGCGCTGCGCTCGATCGGCTACGAGGTCGCCGGCAAGTCCCGCTCCGTCTGGTGGGTGCGCTTTCTGGGCGAGCAGCACATGGTTCGCAGCCAAGGTCGGAAATTGTCCACCGTCGATCTCCATTACCGGCTCCAGCAGCCGGGATCGCCCAGCCCGCGCGATACGGAAGGGTTCCTGCGCCGCAAGCGCGCGCTTGCGATCGCCGGCTCCAGCGTGCCGTTCATCTCGGCCTCCGACACTTTGCTTCTGTCCTGCATCAGTGTCGCAAAGGCGCTGTTCAACCGCGAGCCATGCGCGGGCTATGTCTGCGATATCCGGGCCGCTGCCAGTCGGCTGAGCGAGGCCGAGCAGCAGACTGTGCTCGACTACGCGGCCGAGCAGGGGCTGGCCGACACCCTGCTGCTGGGCCTGCGCGCCGCCGATGTGCTGCTTGGTGGCGCCGGCACGCTGCTGTCGGATCGGGCCACCAGGATCCTGTCACGCATCGGCAATGAAGACCTGTTCCACATGGTCATCGCGCCGTGGCTGTCGTCGCTCAGATGGCCGCAACGGCGCACCGTTTTGTGGGAATTGTGCGGCCGCGAACCTGTCCGCTACCTGACCGAGGCCGGCTGGGCCGCGTCAGCCGACCTCAGCCGGCGGATTTTCGAGCGGGAAAGCCGGTGACGATGAGGGTCGTCATGCAGCAGGCAGATAACGTTCCGTCCCGATCCGCTGGGGATGGATCGGGGTCCGGCGCCGCGCGCCGGGAGGGCGAGGGGCCTCGCGACACTTTATGCAATCGAAAGGCCACCCTATGTCCATGACAGAATCCCGGGTCTGCGTGATCATCGCGGCGCGCAACGCGGCCCGGACCATTCCCGCAGCCATCGCCTCGGCGCTGCGCGAGCCGGAGGTGGCGGAAGTCGTCGTCGTCGACGACGCCTCCACCGATGACACCGCAAAGGTGGCCAGCGCTGCCGATGATGGCAGCGGCCGGCTTTCGGTCATCCGGCTCGACGCCAATCGCGGCCCGTCCTTCGCCCGCAATACCGCCATTGCCGGGTCGAAATCACCTTTCATCAGCATTCTCGACGCCGACGATTTCTTCCTTCAGGGACGGTTTCGCCAGCTGTTTGCCAGCGCCGACTGGGATTTCGCCGCCGACAACATCATGCTGATCCGTGACGATACGGCGACCGATGTCTCGAAGATCGTCGCCCCGTCCTTTTCGGCGGACCCGGAATTCCTCGACTTCGAGCGATTCATCGAGGGCAACATCTCCAGACGGCGTGTCCAGCGCGGCGAACTCGGCTTTCTCAAGCCGGTGATATCAAGGGCTTTCCTCGACAGGCATGGGCTGCGTTACGACGAGAACCTGCGTCTCGGCGAAGATTACGAACTCTACGCTCGCGCCTTTGCCCTTGGCGCACGCTTCAAGGTCATCCGTTCCTGCGGCTATGGCGCGATCGTGCGCGCCGATTCGTTGAGCGGGCGCCACAAGACACAGGATCTGAAGCGCCTCGCCGATGCGGATCTGGCACTGCTCGAGATCGACAGCCTGCCGGAAGGCTCCAAGGCCCTGCTGCGCAAGCACGAGCGGCATGTGCGTGACAAATACCGGCTGCGCAATTTTCTCGATGTGAAGGCCGAGCGCGGCATGGCGTCTGCCGCCGCCTATGCGCTGGCCAGCCAGTCGAACTTCATTCCCATCGTTGTCGGCGTGGCCGCCGACAAGCTCGATGCGTTGTTTCGCCACGCCGGTCTGTCCCCGCGGCAGCAGCCGGTGCCGCCCTTGCGCTTCCTCATGGCCGCTACCAACACGGCGGCGCAAAAGTAGGCTCCGCCAAGTCCGGGACGGCGGCCGCAAGGCTGAAAAAATTGCCTTTCTGAAACTCGGAGGTTGCCTATACGCCCCGACGATGGCACTGTATGTTGCGGTGCAGCAATTTTGGAAGGCCAACCGGATGGCTTCAATTTTCGGCTTCAGGTCCAGGGACCCAGCGCGCGACAAGCAGACCGATCTGGCGCGTTTCGACCGTCTGGCAAAGCTGTTGGATCAGATCACGGCCGAGATTGCGGCCGAGAAGACCGGGTTGGAGGCCCGCTACCGGTCGAAGTCCACCAACGCGGCCTTCCTGGTCGAGTCGATGGAGAACGGCTCGGCGTCGGCACGCAAGCTGTCGGAAGTCGGCGAGCTGACGAAGTCCATCCTGAACTGCGAACAGCGCATCGCCGAGCTGGTGCGCCAGACGAGCCGGATGAAGGAACTGCGTCATTCACTCGACGCGATCGTCGGCGAGGATGGCCAGAGTTCTGATTCGCACGGGGAATATGTCAAACCCGCAGGTCGCTTCGGCTGAACACGGTCACACGAGACACAGAAGAGAAAGTTCGGGGACGGAGGATCGGGATCGGCCCGTTAGCAATGTGGGCCAATCGGTGACTTTGGGTTGGGGCGGAACAGCACAAAGGTGAATTGATATGAACGCAGATCCGAAGACGACGCCCATGGCGGCAATGGATGCCATGATTTCGACGCGGCCAAATCGGCCAATGCGTCTTGTAAACCCAACGCGTCTTCTATCCGTTGGTGCGCTTCTGTTGGCGGCAGCCGCAGCTCTGCTCGGCGCCGCCCACCCCTCCCGCGCCCAGGACGCCTCCCCGGAGATGCAAAGCGCACCGTCCTTCGTCGACGATTTCAAGAGTTTCGATCGTTCGCGCTGGTATGTCTCCGACGGTTGGTCGAACGGCAATCACCAGAACTGCACCTGGTCGAAAAGCCTGGTAAAATTTTCCGACAACATGCTGACGCTCGGCTTCGAAAAGCGCAAACTGAAGGACCGCGAGTTCGCCTGCGCCGAGATCCAGACCAAGCAGCGCTTCGGCTATGGGACCTATGAAGCACGGATGAAGACCGACACCGGATCCGGTCTCAACGCCGCTTTCTTCACCTATATCGGCCCTGCCGACAAACAGCCCTGGTATGAGATCGACTTCGAGGTGCTGACCAAGGATACATCCAAGGTGCAGGTCAACAGCTACATCGCCGGCAAGCCCAAGAACGAGAAGCTGGCCGAGGTCGAAGGCGGCGCCGACAAGGGCTTCAACGACTATGCCTTTATCTGGGAAAAGGACCGGCTGCGCTGGTACGTCAACGGCAAGCTGGTCCAGGAAGTGACCAATCCCGAGCAATTGCCGACCCACTCGCAGAAGATATTCTTCAGCCTCTGGGGCAGCGACACGCTGAAAAACTGGATGGGCGCCTTTTCCGACCCCGGCCGCCAGGTGACGATGCAGGTGCAGCGCGTCGCCTTCACCGCGCTCGGCCAGCCGTGCCAGTTTCCGGAATCGCTGGCATGCAGTGTAAGCAGCATAAAGTAGATCTGAACCGGCCCGGCTATATAAGGCCAAAGGGCGTGAACAGGAATTAACCCGAATGAATTTGACGGTCTTTGGAATTGGCTATGTCGGTCTCGTGCAGGCCGCGGTGCTGGCGGAGGTCGGGCACCAGGTGGTGTGCGTCGATGTCGATGAAAAGAAGGTCGAGCGGCTCAACCAGGGCCTGGTGCCGATTTTCGAACCGGGACTGGAGGCCCTGGTCAAGGAGAACCACGCCGCCGGCCGCATCAAGTTCACCACCGATGCCGCCGCCGGCGTCAAGCATGGCGAGATCCAGATGATTGCGGTCGGCACGCCACCCGGCGAAGATGGTTCGGCCGACCTCAAATATGTGCTGGCGGTGGCCGAGACCATCGGCCGCGAGATGGACGGTCCCAAGATCGTCGTCGGCAAGTCGACCGTGCCGGTCGGCACCTGCGAAAAGGTGAAGGCCAAAATCGCCGCGACGCTGAAGGCGCGCGGGCGCCAGGACCTGGCTTTCGACGTCGCTTCCAATCCTGAGTTCCTCAAGGAGGGTTCCGCCGTCGCCGACTGCATGAAGCCTGACCGCATCATTGTCGGCACCAACAGCGAGGGCACCGAGGCGGTGATGCGGGAGCTCTACGCGCCGTTCAACCGCAACCACGAGAAGATGATCGTGATGGACGTGCGCAGCGCCGAATTCACGAAGTACGCCGCCAACTGCATGCTGGCGACCAAGATCTCCTTCATGAACGAAATGGCCAATTTGGCCGAGCAGCTCGGCGCCGACATCGAGGAGGTACGCAAGGGCATCGGCTCGGATCCGCGCATCGGCTACCACTTCATCTATCCCGGCCTCGGCTATGGCGGTTCGTGCTTTCCCAAGGATGTCCGCGCGCTGATCAAGACCGCCGAAGGTGTCAAGTTCGACGCCAAGCTGCTGCGCGCCGTGGAGGAGCGCAACAATGCCCAGAAGTCGGTGCTGTTCGACAAGGTGCACCGTTATTTCAAGGGCAGTCTCAAGGGCAAGACCTTCGCGCTCTGGGGCCTCGCCTTCAAGCCCAACACCGACGACATGCGCGAGGCGCCGGCGCGCGTCCTGATGGAGGCGCTGTGGCAGGCCGGCGCCAATGTGCAGGCCTACGACCCCGAGGCGATGCAGGAATGCCAGGCCATCTACGGCCTGCGCGACGACCTTTTGTTGTGCGGCACCAAGGAGGCGGCACTGCGCGGCGCCGACGCGTTGCTGATCGCCACCGAATGGAAGAGTTTCCGCGCCCCGTCCTTCGACGCGGTGAAGGATGCCCTGACCACGCCGGTCATCTTCGATGGCCGTAACCTCTATGATCCCAAGGTCATCGCCCGTCACGGCATCGAGTATTTCTCGATCGGCAGGATGGCGGCGTGAAGGCAGGGCGGCACAACGCGGAGCCAGGTTCATGAAAGTTCTGTTTGCAGGCGGCACCGGCTACACGCCGCAATTCAGCGGGGGCGTCCAGTCGAGCACCCACCACCTGGTCGAGCAATTGCGCGAAAACGGTCACGAGGCATCCGTTCTGGCAGCGCTGTTCGGCGACGGCATGTTCGGCTTCAGGGCGCGCGCCAAGATGAAGCTCCTTCGTCAGCGCGCGGTCATCGACAATTTCCCGGGCTATCCGGTTGTACGGGCGTGGTTCCCCTGGGAAGCGGCCGACTTCGCCGTCAAAAAGTTGAGGCCGGATGTCGCGGTCGTGCAGTGCCACAATTCGGTGCCGATCGGCAGAGAGCTGCAGAGGCTTGGCGTGCCGCTGACCGTCTATCTGAGGAATGTCGAATTCGACGAATTGGCCGGCGATCTGCGTGAGCTCCATTCGGCGGTCTATATCGCCAACTCCGAGTTCACCGCGCGCGCCTATAAGGCAAAATTCGATATCGATTCGACGGTTATTCCGCCGACCATCAATCCCGCGTTCTACAGCACACCGACGACCGGTGAATTTGTCACGCTCATCAATCCATATGAGGAAAAAGGCTTCGATCTTGCGGTGCGCATTGCCGCCGCCTGTCCCGAGATCCCGTTCCTGTTCGTCGAAAGCTGGAAGCTCGACGACGATCATCGAGCCCGGATCGAAGCAACAATCTCTCCCCTCCAGAACGTCAAGCTGGAAAGCCGCACCAGCGACATGAAGACGGTCTACGGCCGCACGAAAATCCTGCTTGCGCCCAGCAAATGGGAAGAAGCCTGGGGCCGGGTGGCCTCGGAAGCGCATTGTAGTGGCATTCCCGTGGTCGGCTCGCGGCGCGGCGGTCTGCCGGAAGCGATCGGCGCCGGCGGCGTGGTACTGGACTACGACGCCCCGCTCGCCGACTGGGTCGCAACGATCAGGCGGCTGTGGAGCGATGAGGCCGAGTACAAGCGGCTGTCAGCGACAGCACGTCAGTTTTCGGAGCGGCGGCAGATGAACCCCGACAGCCAGTTCGCAACGTTCATGGGCGTTCTCGACCGCGCAAGACGTGTCGGTTTGGAGCGCGCAGCCTAAACGCGTCGTGTTGCATTTCAGCTGAGACGCTGCACGACCGTGGTCGCGCAAAGTTCCCGTTAGCCAGGTCCAGGCGTCGTGCGCCCGTCCGGATCACTTTTAATTGCTGCAGTGCAATATTTTGTGGCACTGCAGCAATCAACGTGTATTCTGCCTGTCTACATTAGGGCTTGTGCGATATGGACCGCTTGGTCCGAGCAAGCCCCAACCTTATGGGCGGGTCATGCGCGTGGGCTTTGTCGTCGGCGAATTCCCTCTGCTTTCGGAAACCTTCGTCGTGGACCAGATGGCTGGGCTGCTGGCGCGGGGCTTTCAGGTCGAAGTGGTCTGCGAAAAGATGCAAGGTGACCACCGAATTGACCGGCAAAGCGAGCCGATGGCGACGCTGCTCGCCAGAACCCGACATTGGTGGCGATGGGCCGCTGTAATCAGCAAATTTGTACAGCGTCTGCCGCCGCGTCTGCGATACAAGGCCTCGACCGTTCTCGACATCGCCTTTGCACGCCGCCTGAACCGCTGCGACGTGATTGTCGCCCACTTCGGACAGAACGGCGAGAGAGCAGCCGCACTGAAGAAATGGAAGGTGCTCAAACCACCGATCATAACCATCTTTCACGGCGCGGACGTGGCGATCCCGGCGCGGCAGGCAGTGCTCGCGACACAATATGCCGGGCTGACCAAGCATGGGACCCTGAACCTGCCCGTCAACGATTACTTCCGCACGATGCTGCTGGAAGCCGGCCTGTCCCAGGCGAGCACGACGGTCCACCATATGGGAATTGACACCCGCGAAATCGGCTATCGCTGGGAATCGTGGGAAGGCACCCAACTGGTCGTGACGACGGTTTGCCGCCTGGTCGAAAAGAAAGGCGTCGAGTTCGCCTTGCGAGCCCTGGCCTCCCTCAAGGCCTCCCAGCCGCAGCTAGACTGGCGTTACGACATTGTTGGCGACGGTCCTCTGCGGATGAATCTGGAGAAGCTGGCCGTAGAGCTGGGCTTGGCTGGTCGCGTAACATTCCTCGGCAGCCTCCCTCACGCAGAGGTGAAAAGACGGCTTCGCATGGCGCATCTCTTTTTGCTGCCAAGTATCACTGCCAGCGACGGGGATATGGAAGGCATTCCGGTCGCGCTCATGGAGGCCATGGCCGCCGGATTGATTGCGGTCAGCACGTATCATTCGGGAATCCCGGAGCTCATCAAGGATGGGGAGACGGGGTTGCTTGCGCCCGAGCGAGATATTTCAGCGCTTGCCGGCAAGCTTACCTGGGCCGCGGAGCACCCGACCGAATGCGAGCGTATCGCGCTTGCCGCACGCCGCAAAGTCGAGGAGGACTTCAACGCAGATGTTCTGAATGAACGTTTTGCGCAGATCGTTACCCAACTGGCCACATCGAGCCCTGCGCATGCACCCACCGGTCATGTCGGCGTTTCCGAGGGCTTGGCGGATCCTTCATCTGCCGGCTGACACTGCTCCTCTGCGTTTGATCGGCAGGGACGCCAAGCTGAGGGAAATCTTGCTACACTGCACCAAAAATGTTGCAGTGCAGCAAGACCTGTACTAACGTTCCTGCGGGTGGGCCAACAGCGGTAGAGTTCCATGCTGCATGTCTTGTGCTTCCGCCACCCTGTCTTCGGCCCGGCTTTTGTCAAAGGGACACCGGCTCCCCGGACGAGCGCATCCTGCCGATGAAGATCTGCTTTGTAGTCGACAAGTTTCCCTCATTGTCCGAAACCTTTGTTCTCGACCAGATAGCCGGATGCCTTGAGCGCGGCATGGAAGTCGGCGTCGTCTGCAACGAGACGTCCTTCGGCAGGGACAGCAACATCGATGATCCGCGCTGGCAGGCGTTGCCAGGAAAGGTCGTATGCTGGTGGGGTGGCCTGGGTCGCTATCGCCCGCTGCTCAGGAAGTGGTCCGGCAGGTTCTGGGACAAGCTCTCGACCGCCATCGACATTGCTCATGCGCGAAAACTGCAGGGCGCCGACGTCATCGTTGCCCATTTCGGCAACAACGGCATGCGCGTGGCCCGCGCGATCAAGCGCGGGAGGATTTCCGCTCCCCTGGTGACGATATTTCACGGCCGTGATGTCGGCGAACCGCTGCATGACAATACGCTCGCGCGCTACAAGATTGTGTTCGAAAAGGGCGTTCTTCAACTGCCGGTGAATGCGTTTTTCCGCGATGCCTTGATTGAGGTCGGTGCATCGCCGGAGCAGGTTGTGGTTCACCATATGGGGGTGCGGCCGAGTGACATCGACTATCGGTGGCGTTCATGGGAGCAGGCTACGCTCTCCTTCATCTCGGTCTGCCGCCTGACTGAAAAGAAGGGCATCGAATATGCGCTTCGCGCGCTTGCTGGCCTGCCGCGGCGAGACTGGATCTACTCGGTGATCGGCGGCGGAGAACTTCTCGAGCAGCTGAAGGGGATCGCCGCAGAGCTTGGCATTGCCGACAGGGTGAATTTTCTTGGGCCCCGGCCGCACAGCGAAGTCAAACAGCGTCTGCGCGATGCGCATGTGTTCCTGCTGCCCAGCGTCGGCGCCCGCGATGGCGATCTGGAAGGCATTCCGGTTTCCCTGATGGAAGCGATGGCCGCCGGCCTGACGGTGGTCAGCACGTATCATTCCGGGATCCCTGAACTGATCGATGATCACAAGACGGGTTTTCTCGTGGCTGAGCGGGACGTTGCGGCGCTGACCGGAAAGCTTGCCTGGATCGCCGAGAATCCGAAGCCGTGTGAAGAGATCGCTCTCGCAGCGCGCAAGAAGATCGAGGCCGAGTTCAACTCCGATCTGCTGAACCAACATTTCGTGGAAATCGCCATGCGGCTTGGCGAAACGAGGTCGCTTGCATGAACGCCAATCCGCCCCCCCAGTTCGGTCGTGTCGCCCTGCGCGGCGGGCTGGTAACCATCGGCGCCCAGGGCTTCAAGATGGCGATCCAGTTTCTCTCCGTCATCGTGCTGGCCCGTCTGCTCGTCCCCGAGGATTTCGGTCTGGTGGCTTCCGTCGGGCCGATCGTGGCCTTCGTCGGGCTGCTTCAGAATCTGGGCCTGCAGCAGGCTGTGGTTCAGCGCAAGGACATCAGCAACCAGCAGCTCAACCAGGTGTTCTGGATCAGCGCGCTCGTCGGGCTGGGTAGTGCCGTGGTAGTGGCCGGCCTGGCGCCTGCCATCGCCGCGTTCTATGGCGATCAACGTATGTCCGGCATCACCCTTGGCTCCGCCCTGCCGCTGCTTCTCGGCAGTCTCGCCGCAGTGCCGCTGGCGTTGATGAACCGGCACCTGCAGTTCGGCCAGCTCGCACTGAACGACGTGATAAGCGCCGCCGCCGGACTTCTGGCCGCCGCGATCGCGGCCTATGCGGGGTTGGGCTACTGGTCGCTGGTCATCGGCCCGGCGGTTTCGGCAGCTATCGCCCTGGCTGCCGCCTGGCTGGTGGCGCGTTGGACGCCTTTGCGGCCGGACCTGAAGGTCGATGCCGATATATTGTCGTTCGGCGCCAACCTGACCGGCTTCAACCTCGCCAACTTCTTCTCGCGCAATCTCGACAACATTCTCATCGGAAAATATTCCGGGGCGATCGAACTCGGCTATTACGACCGCGCCTACAAGCTCCTGTTGTTCCCGCTTCAGAACATCAACCAGCCGCTTACACGGGTCATGGTGCCGCTGCTCAGCCGCATCCACGATGACAAGGCCCGCTTTCGCGATATCTATGTGCGCACCAACTGGATGCTGGCGGCCGTTACCATGCCGGGCATCGCGGCGCTGACGCTGACCTCCAATCAGATCGTCGGACTTCTCTTCGGCGCGGGCTGGGCACCGGTCGCACCGATCTTTGCCTGGCTGGGCATCGCCAGCCTGGTCCAGTCCGTTTCAAGCACGACGGGATGGATATTCATCTGTCAGGGCAAGACGAAGACCATGTTCCATTGGGGCATCTATTCGTCGCTGACGACCGTCGCTGCCTTCGTCGTTGGCCTGCACTGGGGCGCCGTCGGCGTTGCCGCGGCCTATGCCATCAGCGGTTACGTGCTGCGCGTTCCCGTGCTGGCGCTACTGGTCCATCGCGTCGGTCCGGTGACCGCCGCCGACTTCCTGCTCATGCAGGGGCTTTTCATCGCCTCGTCCCTGCTTGCCTGGTTCCTGTACCTGTGGTTGCCGGCGTCTCTAACGGGCCGGTCAGACCTGCTCGCGGTCTTTTTGGCGCTTGCCCTCAACTACGGCATCGGTCTCGTTTTCATGCTTGCCGTCCCGCAGTCGCGACGCGCTTTGTTCACCACCCTGTCCAACGCCGCGCGCAATATCCGCTGAGCGGCCGGCGATCAGCGGCGCCAGCAGGTTTGTGGCCGACATTGCCGAAGCATGTTCTTCGAGCACGGCCTGAAGGCTTGTCTTGCGATAGCGGTCGAGATTTCCCGCAAATCGGCCGAGCTTTTCGCGCGCCTCTTCGGGCGTCACGGTGTCGATGTCGAGCAGCACATCGTCGACACCGATTCGCTTGGCCACTTCCTTGGTTTTGAACTCGTAGGCGATCGGCAGCACCGGCGTGCCGACGCAAAGCGACATGATCATCATATGCATGCGCGTCGCGACGACGAAGTCGAAGCCCTTCACCAGCGCCATCAACTGGTCCGGCGTGTGGAACGAAGCGTCCACTGTCACGTGGCTGGCGATCTCAGGATCGAGCTCGGCAACGATGGCCTGTGCGGTCTTGGAATCGTCATGGGCATATTCCGGCACGCCCTGACACGTGGAGACGAAGGTCACCTCCTTGCCAAGGTCCCTGACAAGAATTGTGGCGATCTCGCGGACCGAATCCAGATAGCGGCGCATGCCGCCCTCACCGTCGCTGACGTAGTTCCAGTGGCGGACCGAAATAGCGACGCGGCCCGTCGACGCCGGCGGCTGGCTGGAAGCGAGACGCTTGCGGATCCTGTCGGTATCGGCCAAGGCGAATACGGCATCGGCCACCACGTGGCACTTGCCGAGATCCTTCACCAAGTCCCGGATATGGGTCCGCGACCGTTCGTCGCGCAACAGGATGAGCGGACTGCGGTCAAAGATCGGGCCAAGCTCCTGGCGGTTGTAACTTTTGTCGAACGGACCGAGGGATTGCGTGAAGAAGACCGGATCTTTGCCAAATACGGCATCGAGCCTGAACTGATTGAGGCGTCGTTCGAGATTGTAGTTCTCGACGAGATAGGTTCCCCCTGTGGTGACCACCATGTCCGCGTCGGCGTAGATATCGAGACCGCGCCGGTCGCGATGGCTGAAAAAATTGCCTAGCGCGCTGCTGCCAAACCAGCGCAGGGCCTGGAGAACGAGCCGATTGTAGATCGGCTTGAACCGGTCCCTCAGCCCGCTGCCATTCTTGTATCGGAACAGGGATTCCGACAGCAGCTTATGGAATTCGAGGTCGGGATAATCCGTCTTCGGATAGAGTCGTTCCGCAACCTCGGGCTGGCTGTCGAAGACGGCAAACCGCACGTCGCCTTGCACGATCGTCTTGAGAATGTGGCGGATCGCCAGCAGAATCGCCGCATCCCCGGTATTCAGGCAGACTGTGTTTTCAACGACGATCTTCATGGGATACCTCATTTCGTCAGCAGATTCCGCGGCGTGGCCTGCGGTGCCTAGGACGGGCATGGTGACCGAAAATACCCACGCCAGGACGATCCCGATGCGGCTCGCGTCACAATCCATCGCTGCATCGGGCTGGGTGACCAGCCAGAGCGGCGCTCAAGCCCGACGGAGGGTAACGCATCAATTTTGCAGTGCAACAAAAAAGGTGCACTTATGCTACGGCGCACCAAAAATGTTGCGATGCAGCAAAAGCTGGGTTAGCATTCCCGTGGGTGGGCCAACAGCGGTCGAGTTTTCATGCTGCATGTCTTGTACCTTGTGCACGATGTTTCCGACCCGGCGGTGCGCCGGCGGATCATAATGCTCAAGGCAGGCGGCGCGCGGGTCACGTTGGCCGGCTTCCGTCGGACCACAAATGCTGTTCCCGACGTCGAGGGGCTGCAGCCGGTCGACCTCGGCGCGACGCGTGACGGCCGATTCGGCCAGCGTCTGGCGGCGGTCGCCAAGGCGGCGCTGTCGATAGGCTCAAAGCTTGCGGCGATGCCGAAGCCCGACCTCATCATCGCGCGCAATCTGGAAATGCTGGCGCTGGCCAGGCGCGCCAAGGCCGCCTTTCGCGGCGGCGTGCCGATCGTCTACGAATGCCTCGACATCCATCGCCTGGTGCTGCGCAATGACATGCTGGGCAAAGCACTGCGCACAGCGGAGCGTTATCTCGCCCGCGACGTGAAGCTTCTGGTGACGAGCTCACCGGCCTTCATCGCCAATTATTTCAAGCCGTTCGGGCAGGTCGCCGCACCGGTGGAACTGGTCGAAAACAAATACTTCGAAACCGCGCCGATCGCCTTGGATGACAGGTCAAAGGCCGAAAACCCTGCAGCACCCCCGTGGCGCATCGGCTGGTTCGGCGCGCTGCGCTGCCGCCGCTCGCTGGAGCTGCTGGCCGACTTCACGCGCCGTCAGGGCGGGCGCTTCGAGGTCGTCCTCCGGGGCCGTCCGGCACTCTCGGAATTCCCGGATTTCCACGCTTTTGTCGAGGCCGAACCCTATCTCTCCTTTCGTGGCCCCTACCGCAACCCGGAAGACATGGCCGCGATCTACGGCGAAGTGCATTTTTCCTGGGCGATCGATTTCTTCGAGGAAGGGCAGAATTCGGAATGGCTGCTGCCCAACCGCCTCTATGAGGGCTGCCGCTTCGGCGCCGTGCCGATCTCGATGGGCAATACCGAGACCGGGCGCTTTCTCGACCAGCAGGACATTGGCGTCCTGCTTTCCGATGCCACGCCCGAAATCCTGGAAACCGCGCTCGGCCGCATGGACCAGGAGCACTTCGGCAAGGCCAAGGCGCGTGTGCTGGCCCGCAACCCACGAACCTGGAGCTACGACCGCAGCGACTGCCGCGCCTTTGTCGACAGGCTGCGCGGTCTGGCGGCGGTCCCAGGTCCCTTCGTCACCGAAGCGCTGGCTTAGCGATGGCTGATGATGGGAAAAGTACAGAGCATGGGAAGGCGCCGATGACGCAAACCGAAGCGCTGCCGCCAAGCCTGATCGTCATTCCGTGCCTGAATGAGGCAGCCCATATCGGCGCGTTGCTCGAGCAGCTCAGGCCGGCAGCTCTAAGGCTCGGCGCCCGCATCGTCGTTGCCGATGGCGGCAGCACCGATGGTACTTTGGCCATTGTCGAAGCGGTTGCGGCCAAGGACCCTCAGGTCGTCCTCCTGCACAACCCAAAACGTATCCAGAGCGCGGCGATCAATCTCGCCGTCGCCAGCCTCGGTGACCGCGCCGAATACCTGATCCGCATTGATGCCCATGGCGGCTATCCCGCCGATTATTGCGACCGGCTGGTCGAGGAGGCGCTCGCCACTTCAGCCGATTCGGTCGTCGTCTCGATGCTGACCAGCGGCAGCGGCGCGGTGCAGAAAGCGGTCGCGGCGGCGCAGAATTCCAAGCTCGGCACCGGCGGCTCCAAGCACCGGCACCTCTCGGCCGGCGAATGGGTCGACCACGGCCATCACGCGCTGATCCGGATTTCGGCCTTCACCGCGGTCGGCGGCTATGACGAGAGCTTCAGCCACAATGAGGATGCCGAACTCGACTACCGGCTGCGCCAGGCTGGCTACCGCATCTGGATGAGCGGCAAGACGCAGATGGTCTACTATCCGCGTTCGTCGCTGAAGGGCCTGTATTTCCAATATCTCGGCTATGGCCGCGGCCGCGCCAAGAATGTGCTCAAGCACCGAATGATCCCGAAAGTTCGGCAGATGATCCCGCTGCTGGTGGCGCCGGTCGTCCTTCTCGCGGTATTTTCCTTTATCCACTGGCTGGCGGCGGTGCCGCTGCTGGTCTGGACTTCGGTCTGTCTGGGCTACGGCGCTGTGACCGCCATCAGCCAGCGCAGTCCCAACAATGTGCTGGCGGGCATTTCGGCGATGGTCATGCATTTCGGCTGGTCGCTCGGGTTTTGGCTGCAACTGCTCGGCTCGCGATCGCAGCGCGGGGTGGCATGATGGTCGCCGACAGCCGCCGAATCGACATCTGCGTCTGCACGTTCCGGCGGCCGGAACTGGCCGACACGCTGCGGTCGCTCGCTGCCATGGATATGCCTGCCGGTTTCGGCATCGGCGTCATCGTCGCCGACAATGACGACGAGCCGACCGCCGAGCCGCTGGTGACCGCGCTGGCGAGCGAATTGAAGCTCGTGGCCCGCTACCGGCACGCTCCGGCGCGCAACATCTCGGTTGCCCGCAACGCCTGTCTTGATGCCAGCACGGCCGATTTTGTCGCCTTCATCGACGACGATGAAACCGCTTCCCGGCAATGGCTGGCCGAACTGATTGCTATCGCGGAGACAAGGGGCGCCGAGGCCGTGCTCGGTCCGGTGCGGGCGCTCTACCGCCCGGATGCGCCGGACTGGATGCGCAAGGGCGATTTCCATTCGACCTTGCCGGTCTGGGTGCAGGGCGAAATCCGCACCGGCTACACCTGCAACGTCCTTTTGAGGATGAGCGCCGACAGCTTGCGCGACCGTCGTTTCAGCCTGGCGCGCGGCCAGAGCGGCGGCGAGGACACCGAATTCTTCAACCGCATGGTCAAGGCAGGCGGTCGCATCGCCTTTGCGCCGGAGGCGTGGGTCGAGGAAGTCGTGCCGCGTTCGCGAGCCGCTTTCGACTGGCTGCGCCGCCGCCGCTTCCGCTTCGGCCAGACGCACGGCCACCTCATCGGCCATGACGCAGGCGTGATAGAGCGTGCGAAGGCTGTCGGCCTTGCCTCGGCCAAGGCCGTCTATTGCTTCGGCATGGCGGCGTTGACCGCGATTAGCCCGGTCCGCCGCAACCGCAGCGTGCTGCGCGGCATCATGCATGTCGGCGTCGTCAGCGGCCTGGTCGGTATCAGCGAAATTCGCCAATACGGACTGTCTTCCCCGCAGCAAGGAGGCAAGCGTGCAGCCTGACGTCTCCTTTGTCATCGCAGCCTACAATGCCGCGGCCACGCTCGACCGGGCGATCGCAAGCGCCATGGCCCAGCGCGATGTCAGCGTCGAAATCATCGTCGCCGACGACCAGTCGCGCGACAACACGCTCGACGTCGCAAGAGCCTATCCAAAAAATGTCGTCAAAGTGGTTGCGCTGCCGGCAAATCGTGGCCCTGGCGGCGCCAGGAATGCCGGGCTCGAACTGGCTTCCGGCCGCTGGGTCGCGGTGCTCGATTCCGACGATGCCGTCCTGCCCGGGCGGCTTTCTGCCATGATCGCGCGGGCCGAAAGCGCGGGCGCTGTGATCGCCGTCGACAACCTCCAGGTGGTGCGCGAGGACGGCATTGCCGAAGCGACGATGTTTCCCGCCAAATATCTGGAGGGCCTGCGTGAAATCACGCTCGCCGACTACATCGCTGGCAACATCGTTTTCGAATCCACGTTCAACCTTGGCTATCTCAAGCCGATCTTCCAGCGCCGTTTCCTGATCGAAAACGGGCTTCGCTATGATGAAAGTCTGAGCATAGGCGAGGATTACATCCTGCTCGCCAACGCGCTGGCCAAGAGCGGAAAATGCGTCGTCGAGCCGACGACCGGCTATATCTACCACATCCGCACGGGCTCGATCTCGCGCGTGCTCGAGCTTCACCATATCGAGGCGATGCGCAAGGCCGACGCGGTCTTCGCCGAGACCAATTCCATGGACGCTGCTGCTGCGGCCGCCTTCGCCAAACGCGCCCGCAGCCTGCGCAAGGCGGCATCGTTCCTGTCGCTGGTCCAGCACATCAAGGCGCGTTCGCCGTTGAAAGCGATACGCACCGCGCTAAGTGATCCGGCGGCTGTCAGGCACATGTCGATGCCGATCGCCGTCCGCCTCAAAAGGGTGGCGGCGCAGTTTGCTGTCGGCGCGGAGTAAGGAGGGCGAGTACATGAAGACGTTTGTTCGTGGCCTGCAACAGGCTGAAATCGATCTGCTCAGAAGGAATTTGCGATGAAGAAAATCAGGAAGGCAGTCATCCCTGTGGCGGGGCTTGGAACACGGTTCCTGCCGGCAACCAAGTCGATTCCGAAGGAGATGCTGCCCGTGGTCGACCGGCCGGTCGTCCAATATGCGGTGGACGAGGCCTTCGAAGCCGGCATCGAGCACATCGTGTTCGTCACCGGCCGCAACAAGGCTGTCATCGAGGACTACTTCGACCTGCACCCCGAACTGATTGGAACGCTCGAACAAACCGGCAAGAAGACCCAGCTGGAGGCGCTCGAAAGCATGCTGCCCGTGGCCGGCGCCACCAGCTTCATCCGCCAGCAGTCGCCACATGGTCTCGGCCATGCGGTGTGGTGCGCACGCGAAGTCATCGGCGACGAGCCCTTCGCCCTGCTGCTCCCCGATATGGTGTCGTTCGGTCGCCGAGGTTGCCTGGCTGAAACAGTCGATCTCTATCAGCAGACCGGCGGCAATGTGATCGCCGTCGAGCGCTGTGATCCCAGCGAGACCAGCAAATACGGCATCGTCGGGCGCGGCGCCGAGACAGGCAGCGGCTTCGAGGTGACGGCCATGGTCGAAAAGCCGGCGCCGGCCAATGCGCCGTCGAACTATTACATCAACGGCCGCTACATCCTGCAGCCCGAGATCTTCTCGCTGCTGGGCAACCAGCAGCGCGGCGCCGGCAACGAAATCCAGCTTACCGATGCCATGGTGCGGCTGGCGAAAAGCCAGTCTTTCTTTGCCCAGCCTTTCAATGGCCGCATGTTCGACTGCGGCTCCAAGGAAGGCTTCATAGAGGCGACCATCGCCTTCGCGCTGGCGCGCGACGACATGAAGGGACCTGTGCTGGAAATGCTGCAGGCGTTCGTGCGGTCGCATGAGCGTCAGGAAGTGGCCGCATAATGCCCATCTTTCGAGGGCATATGCGTTTGGACGATGGCGCGGCTCATGCCTGCACGCCTGGCCGCTCAGGCCCGGCGCCGGATGGCATGAAGCTTGCGTTGCATATCTTGCCCCCGATCTCCGCAGCTTCGGACGAGGTGGGACCTGACCCGTCTCGCTCCGGCGCCTGTAACCTAGAATTGGATCGAAGATGAATTATGCAAGCTTTCCTCTCGACAAGAGGATGCCATTGCCCAACCCCGATCAGGAAAAGGGTGAAGACTTCATCGACGTCGAGCGCCTGCTTGGCATGGCGGCGCGTCAGGTCAAGGTGGTGGCGGTCTGCGCCATCATCGGCCTGTTCCTGGGGTTGCTCTATCTGCAGACCACGCCCAAGCAATACATGTCGGTCGCCAGCGTGCTGATCGACGAAGGCCTGAACAAGGTCATCGACGACATCTCGGCTGCATCCGTCACCATGCAGACCGACGCCGCCCTGCTCAGCCAGATCGAAATCATCACCTCGGCGCGGCTGGCCTCGGTGGTGGTCGACAAGCTGAAACTCGACCAGAACGCAGAGTTCATGAACCCGCCGCAATCGGCGCTGGTCAAGGGCATCGGCTTCGTGCGCGGCGTGATCGGCTATTTCCGCTCAAGTTCCGCCGAGCAGATTCCCGGCATGGAAAACGTCGATGAGGCGACACGCCAGGCCATGATGCAGACGGCGCGCCACGACTATGCCGTGCTGAAGCTGCAGAGCGAGGTGCTGGCGCAGCGCAACGGCCGCTCCTATGTGCTCGCCATCGGTTACCAGTCGACCAATCCGGCGCTCGCCACCGCCATCACCAAGGCCTATGCCGACGCCTATCTCGCCGACCAGCTCAATGCCAGCTTCGACGCCACCGAGCGCGCTGCGGTCTGGCTGCAGGGCCGGCTGACCGAGCTTCGTCAGAACTCACAGGCGGCCGCTATGGCGGTCGAGAAATTCAGGGCCGAGCATGGTCTGGCCGCCAACAGCGACGGCCAGCTGATCAGCGACAAGCAGATTGCCGATCTCACCGCGCAACTGATCGTCGCGCAGGCCGATACGGCGCGCGCCAGCGCCCGCTATCAGCAATACAAGACCATCGTCGAAAGCGGCTCGGACAATGCCTTCAACGATTCCGCCATCTCAAGCGATCAGCCGGCAAGCTCCGTCATTGCAACGCTCAAGACCCGCTATCTCGCAGTGGCCAAGCGGCTGCAGGACGTGACGGCCAATTTCGGCGCCGACCATCCGCAGGCGGTGGCGCTGGCCAAGGAAAAGGCCGACCTGTCGACCCAGATTTTCGGCGAGTTGAAGCAACTGACCGAAAGCTATCGCAATGAATATGAAGTCGCGCTTTCACGCGAGACCTCACTGAGGCAGAAGATCGCCGACGCGGCCGGCAAGAGCTCCATCGACAACCAGAGCCAGGTCAAACTGCGCGAACTCGACCAGCAGGCGCAGGCGCTGACCACGCTCTACCAGACCTTCCTTAGCCGCTACGAGGAGGCCTCGCAGCAGCAATCCTTCCCGGTCGGCAAGGTCCGCATCATCTCGGATGCCTCAACGCCGCTTTCCGCCTCAAGCCCGCGCACCTCCAGGGTGCTGGCGCTGTCGCTGGTGCTTGGCGTGCTGCTTGGCGCCGGCTTCGGTGGCCTGAATGAGTTCAACGAGCGCTTCTTCAGGACCGGCGAGGACATTCGCGATCGCGTCGGCCTCAAATTCCTCGGCTATTTGCCGATGATCGGCGGCAGGCTCGGCAAGGACGCCGACGGCGGTGCGGCGGATGCCAAAGGCGCCAACACATTGTCGGCGGCCGAGAAACGGGCGCGCATGCGGGTCAGCGTCGATGCGCCGGCATCGATGTTCTCCGAAACGCTGCGCAACGCCAAGATCGCCTTCGACGTCGTCATGGAAGGGCAAGGCAGCCGGGTCATAGGCGTGGTCTCGGTCCTGCCCGGCGAGGGCAAGTCTACGGTCGCCGCCAATCTCGCCGGATTGCTGGCCGCCAACGGCTCGAAGACGCTTTTGATCGACGCCGATCTGCGCAATCCTGGCCTCAGCCGCAACCTCGGCATGGAGGCCGAGCAGGGGCTGATGGAGGCCGTGGTCAACGGCCAGACCTGGCAGTCGGTCGGCAAAGTCGACCGCCAGACCAAGCTGGCGATCATCCCGGCCGTGCTGCGTGGGCAATTCTCGCATACCAGCGAGCTGCTGTCGTCGGCCGGCATGCGGCGCTTCATCGACAACGCCAAGGAGACGTTCGAGTACATCATCGTCGACCTGCCGCCGCTCGGCCCCGTGGTCGACGCCAAGGCGTTTGCGCCGCTGGTCGACGGCTTCGTGCTGGTTGCCGAATGGGGCCGCACGCCGCGCGCCATGGTGCGCTCGCTGCTGGAGCAGGAACCCTACGTCGCAAGCAAGGTCGTCGGCGCCGTGCTCAACAAGGTCGATCTGAAGAAGCTGCCGAAATACGGCTCGCTCGGCGGCTCGGAAAAGTTCTTCGACCGCTATTCGACCTACTATCTGGAGAAATCGGACGTGCGGGCCAAGACCGCCGCCTGAACGGAGCGCGATCCTGAAAAGGAGCGTGACCCGGAAAAGCGGATCCGGTTTTCGGAAAAGATCACGCTCAAACGAAGAAGCACGGCAGGTCAGGAAAAGATCAGCTTGCCGAATTTACCCGCGATCCTGAGCGCTGTCAGCCGGCCGCTTCGAAACGCGCCGGTGTCGATGCCGAGCCGGCGCCCGTCGAGCCTGGGAATATCGACCGGCGTGTGCCCGTGCACCACAAAGCGGTCGAGCAGATGGGCGGCGTTGAAGAACTCGTCGCGGATGTTGAGCAGGTCCTGCTCATCCTGTGCGACCAGGTCGATACCCGGCCTGATGCCGGCATGGACGAAAACGAATTTATCCGAACAGAGCAGCACCGGCAGGCTGCGCAGAAAGTCGATATGGCTGGCCGGAATGACTTCCTTCACGCGCCGGTCGACCTCGTCGCTCGAGGCATAGAGGCTGGCAAGCCGCGCCGGATCGACCCCATAGGAAAACAGCGTCTCGCGGCCGCCGACCGCCAGCCAGCGGTCCCGCGACAGATATCCGTCGAGATAGTTCAGCATCGCCACTTCGTGGTTTCCCGCCAGGCAGACGCGCAGGAACCCTGTTGGCGGTAGCGCCAAGACATGGTCGAGCACGCGCGCCGATTGCGGCCCGCGATCGATATAGTCGCCGAGCATGACGATAATCTTGCGGCCGCGAAATTGCAGCGCGTCGAGCTGGATCTTCTGCTCCAGCGACAGCAATTCCTTGTAGCAGCCATGCACGTCGCCGATCGCGTAGACGACGGTGTCGTCCATATCCATTTCCAGGCGCTCGCGCGGCGCCGGCCGGGGGGGCCTGGATCGCTGGAACAACGCCACTGGGGCCGTCAGACCCCGATGCCGCGGGCTTTGAGCGCCGCGGTGATCTCGTCAAGAATGGCGGGATCGTCGATGGTCGCCGGCATCGTCCATTCTTCCTTGTCGGCGATCTTCTGCATGGTGCCGCGCAGGATCTTGCCGGAGCGCGTCTTGGGCAGGCGCTTGATCGTCACCACGGTCTTGAAGGCCGCGACCGGGCCGATCCGTTCGCGCACCAGCCCCACCACTTCGCCTTCGATGGCAGCGGTATCGCGCGACACACCGGCATTGAGCACGACGAAGCCGAGCGGGACCTGGCCCTTCATAGCGTCAGCGACGCCGATGACGGCGCATTCGGCAACATCGAGATGCGCTGAAAGCACCTCCTCCATGGCTCCGGTCGACAGCCGGTGTCCGGCGACATTGATGATGTCGTCTGTGCGCGCCATGACATAGAGGTAGCCGTCGTCGTCGATCATGCCGGCATCGGCCGTCTTGTAGAAGCCGGGAAATTCCTCGAGATAGGCTTGCCGGAAACGCTCGTCGGCATTCCACAGCGTCGGCAGGCAGCCGGCCGGCAGCGGCAGTTTCACCGCCACATTGCCAAGTGTGCCGCGCGGCACTTCATGGCCGGCATCGTCGAGCACGCGAATGTCGTAGCCCGGCATCGGCACGCCGGGCGAGCCGTATTTCACCGGCAGCAGGCCGAGGCCCGCCGGGTTGATGGTCATCGGCGAGCCGGTCTCGGTCTGCCACCAATGATCGACCACCGGCACGTTGAGTTTCTGCTCCGCCCATTTGATGGTTTCCGGGTCTGCGCGTTCGCCGGCCAGGAACAGAATGCGGAATTTCGACAGATCGTATTTCGGCACGAATTCGCCCTTGGGGTCCTGCCCCTTGATGGCGCGGAAGGCCGTCGGCGCGGTGAACAGCGCGACCACGCCGTGTTCTGCGATCACCCGCCAATAGGTGCCGGCGTCGGGTGTGCCGATCGGCTTGCCCTCGAACAGCACGCTTGTCGCACCATGCAGCAGCGGTCCGTAAACGATGTAGGAATGGCCGACCACCCAGCCGACATCGGAGGCCGCCCAGAATACTTCGCCCGGTCTGACGCCGAACTCGTTTTCCATCGTCCATTTGAGCGCGACCATGTGGCCGCCATTGTCGCGCACGATGCCCTTAGGCTGGCCGGTCGTGCCGGAGGTGTAGATGATGTAGAGCGGGTCGGTGGCGAGCACCGGAACGCAATCGACGTTGGCGCCCGCGGCGCGCTCGCGGGCAACGGCGTCGGCAAAATCGATATCGTAATGCTCCCTCAGATCGCAGCGCAGCTGGTCGCGCTGCAGGATCAGGCAGGCGTCCGGCTTGTGGCGGGACATTTCGATCGCCTTGTCGAGCAGCGGCTTGTAGGCCACGACACGTCCAGGCTCCAGGCCGCAGGACGCGGAGATGACCAGCTTCGGCTTGGCGTCGTCGATGCGGGTGGCGAGCTCGTGCGAGGCAAAGCCGCCGAACACCACCGAATGCACCGCGCCGATGCGGGCACAGGCAAGCATCGTGACCGCCGCTTCGGCCACCATCGGCATGTAGATGATGACGCGGTCGCCTTTGTGAATGCCACGGTTCTTGAGCACCGAAGTCAGCGCTACCACTTCGCGCTTCAATTCGGCATAGGTGAATTTCTTGACCGTGCCGGTGATCGCGCTGTCGTAGATAAGTGCGATCTGGTCGGCGCGGCCGCTTGCGACATGGCGATCGAGAGCGTTGAAGCAGGTGTTGCAGCTGGCGCCGTTGAACCAGCGCCCGTAAACGCCCGCCTTGGCATCGAAGACGCTGGTCCACGGCGAATACCAGTCGATCGCCTCGGCGGCAGCGGCCCAGAATTGTTCCGGGTCGCGTTTCCAGCCGTCATAGACCTCGTGGTAGCGTGACGCCATTCATCCCTCCTCGGGAAAACTCTCTATCTTGCAATAGCCTATGCGGGTTTTCCCGGCCACGTCTTTCCCCAAATGCCATGTCTTTCCCGAAATTTGGGGCTTGGCCGATCTCGCCTTGGCCATAAATTGCAGGCACCATGGCCGGGTTTGAAATCGGGGCAGGGCGCGCAATGACGGTACGATACGGGGTTGGATCTGCCGTTGGAGCAGCGCTGCTGTTGACGATCGTTTCCGCCGCCCAGGCCGGCGATGCCGCCGCGCGGCGGATCATCGGCTTTTCCCCCGACGGCAAATATTTCGCCTTCGAGCAATATGGCGAGCTCGACGCTGCCGTTTCCGGCTGGTCGCAGATCGACATCATCGACACAAGCACAGACGAGTTCGTCGGCGGCAAGCCGATCCTTGTCCTCGATGAATCGGAAGAGGCGACCACGACGGTGGAGCAGGCACGGGCGCAGGCCGCAAAGCAGGCCGCGCCAATCCTGGCCAAATACGGCATCGCCGAGCGCGGCACGCGCACGGCCTCCGACAGGTTCACCTTCCCGGACGACACGGTCGAGTACAACGACATCCCCCGCCTCGAGCAGGCCGCGCAGAAATGGCTGTCGCCGTTCTATGGCGAAACACTGATTTCGACCATCCAGCTCGATGAGATCCTTGCCGACAGCAAGGAGGATTGCTTGGCAAGCTTTGATGACGCCAAGCCAAGCGACCAAGTTCTTCCGGGCGACAAGACACTTCAGGGCGACAAGACACTTCAAGGGGACAAGGCGGGCAAGGCGCGCGGCTTCCGCCTGTCGCTGCAGGGGCAGGACGGCAAGCCGTTCAAGGTCATGCACGAGGACAAGGCCGTGCCGGGCTCGCGCAACTGCCCGACTTCCTACAGCCTGTCGGAATCCTACGAATACACCCCGCCCGGCAGGCCGGCGGTACTGGCCGTGCTGGTGCAGCGCTTCAGCCAGGGCTTCGAAGGACGCGACCGCCGCTTCATCGCCGTAACCGGCCAGGCACGCTAAGCCGCGGCCCGTCTTGTGGCAGGCAGAAAAAGCTCATGCGCCCGGAGAAAGCAGGGCGTTCGTGTCGGATATCAGTCTTAAAGCGGCAAGGCCGCCAGCATCAGCCCGACGCCACCCGCAATCAATATGGCGGCTGCCAACGCTTTTCGATGACGTTCGAACGCGGTCGGCGCCCGCTCCCAATTGTAACGCATACCCAATGCTCTCCCAAAACCCCGCGACTGCATAGCTTACTTTAGGTAAGAAAAGCAAGACCTTGACCCTGCGAGATAGCCGGCTTGACGGCTTGCGGCGGTGATTACCAGCTGCAATCACCGACTATTTCTGGGGTGCTTCCCTGTTTTAAGACCCGCCGTCTTCGGTTGCGTGTGTCGTGAGGATTTTGGCGTTGCCGGATTGCCACAGAACGGTCGGGCCTGCCTGTTCTCCCTCTCGCCCGCGCAATGGACAGACCCGCATCGCCGCGCTATCTGCTCTCCAGGAAAATGGTGGAGGGGCTCCATGGCCCAAATCGGTTCTGAAATGGTTCTGCGGCTGGCGGACGACGCCTCGGTCCAGCATGTCGGCGATGGCGCCGTCGTGCTCTTGGCGCGCAGCGGCCAGCTTTACACCTGCAACGGCACCACCGAAGCCTTTCTCGACAAGGTGGACGGCGCCCGCAGCCTCGACCAGATCGTCGTCCTGTTGTGCGACGAGTTCGAGGTCGACAAGGGCACGCTCGACCAGGACATGGCGGCGCTGGCCGCCGAACTGGTGAGCGAAGGCATTCTCGCCGACCCGGCTCCCTGATGGTGGACGGCGTTCTCCTGCGCGCTTTGTTTCGTGTCCATTTATGGGCAAGCGCGCGGCTGATGCCGATCCTGGTCGGCCGCCGCAGCTTCGAATCGGTGTTGAAATGGGCGCCGCTCAGCGCACCCACCCCTTATCGCGGCCTGTCGTCAGCCTACATCGTCGCTGCCGTCAACCGGACCGTCCGGCACCCCTGGCTGATGCGCGACCGCAGATGCCTGCGCGAGGGCCTGCTCGCCCACCGCTTCCTGCGCTTTGCCGGCTTCGATCCGGATCTGCGCTTCGGCGTCGATCCGAAGTCGATGCAGGCGCCGCGCATGTCTGCCCATTGCTGGGTCTGTCTCGATGGCCGCCCGGTGGTCTCGGACAGCCTCCCCGGCATGGTCCAGATCTATCGCCATCACGCCGATGCCGGAAAGGCGCACGCTGCTTGACCGGTCCGGCGACCACCTTCTGCTATGATCTCCAGGGCCAAGTCATCAGCATATCGGCCTCGCGGGCCGATCTCTGGCCAAGCTTCGACCTCATGCTCGGCACGTTGCGCGTCAGCGGGCCGGCCGAGCCGGGTTTCCGCATCGATATCGTCGAGACGCAGGAGTTAGAGGAATCGCCTGCCGGAAAACTCGCTTTCGACGGCGACGTACCGGAAGACGGCCATTGCCGGCTGATCGACGGTGGCGGCACCGTTCATCTGGTCTTTCCCGGCCTGCAGACCGTCTCGATCAATGCCGATGGAGGCTGGGCCGAGATACGAGTCCATCCCGATGCCAAGGTCAAATGGACGGTGCTGATGATGGTGCTGGATGCAGCACTTGATGCCGGCGACCAGCACATGCTGCACACCGCCGGCCTGACATTGCCCGGCCGCGAGGCGCTCGTGCTGATCCATGCGCCGAGCGGCACCGGCAAGTCGACGACGTCGCTGGCGCTGGCGTCGCAAGGTTTCGGCCTGTGCTCGGATGACGCCATGATCCTCAAGGTTTTGGCCGGTGGCGGCATCACGGCCTGGGGCTTGCCGCGCAAGGTGAAGGTCCACCGCCACACCGCGGCAATGCTGCCCTTCGTGGCGCCTTGCCTTGGCGACAAATGGGACGCCAATGGCGAGCAGGCCGTCTCGCTGGAACGTCTCGCCGAGATCATCCGCATCGAGGAAACTGTCGGCAGACCGGTTGCGGCACTGTTTCATCTCGCCCGCTCGGCGGACGCGCAAACCCGGCTCGTGCCCATGACCAGGACAGACGCCATGGTGGCGCTTGCCACCGACAATGTCAGGACCGGCATGACCGGCCTTTTGCCGGCGCAGAAGCGCCGCATGGCAACCATCGCAACGCTGGTCAAAGCCGTCCCGACATTTACCCTGGAAGTCGGCGCGAACCCGGCCGAGGCGGCCCCGCTGATCCGCTCGGCGCTGGCGGCGCGGGACTAAAGCACACTTCAGGCAGAATGCGGCTTTGGCCTGGCGAGGCGCTGGATCCAGCGGAAGGCGTCGCGGCGCAGGCGCGAATGCATCTTGTCCCTGGAATTGACGCCGAGCAGCGTATCGCCGGTGATCAGCCATTTGGCCAAAAATATCGAGAGGTCGGGCTTGATGCGGTCGGCCAGTTCGATCGCGCGCGGTGCATCAAACAGCCGCCCCGTCACATTGAGAACCGTCGCCAGTTCGAGCTCGATGCCGCTGATGCGCGCCGCCTCGAAAAGCCGGTCTTCATCCGCGGGCGACCGCAGCGCGCGCACGCCCTGCAGCACATCGACGCAAAGCTGCAGCCGGTGGAACTTGTGCCCGCCGGCGGCGTGGACAATGGCGATGGTCAGCAGCGCGGCCGGCGTGTCGGCCTCGCTGCCGTCGATGATCTGCAATTCGCGAAAGCCCAGCGACAGCCGCCGCCGCATGCCGGAATCATGCACCAGGTTGCCGTGCAGTTCGATCAGCAGGCTGGTATTCTCCTTCTCCAGCCACTTGAACTCCTGCAGATCCTGCGACTGCGCCTCGCCGCTCCAGAGCTCGAAGCCGCATCCGGCAATCACCGGGTTGGCTTCAATGATGCTGGCCGGCTCGACCAGAATGTCGATGTCGGTGAACGGCCGGTCAGCGGCGTGGCGGTAAAGTTTGCGTGCGAAGACCGGACCCTTGACGATGCGGGCCGGAACATTTTTCGCCGCCAATGCCTTCATGATGCGGTCGCCATGATATTGCAGCAGCATCGATTGGCCGGTCGCCAGCGTCGAGCGATCACGCAGTTCCGACAGCTTTTGCCGCAAGGCTGCGTCCGCAGGCAGTTGGGCGTCGCCGATCTCGCTGAGCTTGCGCAGCATGATGGGAAGCACGCCGTGGAACTCGGCATTGACGAGCAGTGCCAGCAAGCTTTCGGCAGCAACGTCACGGCCAATGGCAGCCGGCGCCTCCGGGTCGGCGAAGGTCAGCAGCAGTTTTTCATCGGCAGGCGCAAGAGATGGCAGCATCAAACCCGGATGACGTTCGCCCACATGAGCAATTCCCGTCCGGAATTGCGTCAAACAACCAACTCAGAGGAGCGTATGTTGCAGAAAAGCATGCATGAAGCCAGCGTGTGGTGGCAGAGCCAGCTCATGAATTGACTTTCCACGGTTTCGGTCCATTCTTTTGCACTGACTGAAAAGGGTGTTTGGAATGGCCAAGAAAAAGTATGAAGCGCCCGTGCTGCGCAAGGCAGGAAAGTTGTCCAGCGTGGTGGCCGGGCCGTCGCTGCCGATACCGCGATAAGACTTCTACGGCTTCGGTTTGGATGAAGCCGGAGCGGTCGGCCGCAAGGCAAGCCGCGCTGCAGGCGGGCAATCTGTCGGCGTGACTGCGGGTAACGGTCCGTCCGGTCCCGCAGGCTAAGGCAAGTTCATAAGCCGCCTGTTCGGGATATGGGCAAGGCCCCTCCGTTACAGTCCCCAGCGCAGCGCGGCTGTGTGCACCGGCGCGTCCCACATTGACGTTGCCTCGTCATCCAGCATGGTCAGCGTGATCGAGCAGCCGGCCATGTCGAGCGATGTCACGTAGGACCCGACCAGCGAGCGGGTCACCGTCACGCCCTGTTTTTCGAAGATGTTTCGGGCGCTGTTGTACATCAGATAGAGCTCCATCAGCGGCGTGCCGCCAAAGCCGTTGATGAACAACAGTGCCGGGCCTTTCGCCCTGTCGCCGAGATCGCCCAGGATCGCGGCGCAAATCTCTTCGGCGATCGCATCGGCGCTTTTCAACGTGTCGCGACGCCGGCCGGGCTCGCCATGAATGCCGACGCCGAATTCCATCTCGCCATCACCAATCTCGAAGGTCGGCCTGCCGGCCGCCGGCACCGTGCAACTGGTCAGCGCCACGCCCATCGAACGCGTCGCGCTGTTGATGCGACCGCCGA
Organism: Mesorhizobium sp. M0058; assembly: GCF_040323095.1. Classification (NCBI taxonomy): domain Bacteria; kingdom Pseudomonadati; phylum Pseudomonadota; class Alphaproteobacteria; order Hyphomicrobiales; family Phyllobacteriaceae; genus Mesorhizobium; species Mesorhizobium sp. M0058. Next base: position 84,224 of record NZ_JAMYUQ010000014.1, on the reverse strand, counting down.
GCGCCTTGAGATCCGCCAGCGCCATGCCTTGCTCGGCGGCGGCGCCGACGATCTTCTCCACCACCAGCGTGCCGGCGACGCCGCGCCGGCCGGTCGTAAAGGACGAATTCTCGACGGCGACGTCATCATTGATCACCACCTGCAGGACGCCGTCGGCCATTTCGCCGGCCATGTCGAAATTCATCACGTCGCCTTCATAGTTCTTGACGATGAACAGGCAGCCGGCGCCGGTATCGACGGCGGCGGCCGCCGCCAGTATCTGGTCCGGCGTTGGCGAGGTGAAGACCTGGCCGGGGCAGGCGGCGTCCAGCATGCCGTGACCGACAAAGCCGGCATGCAGCGGCTCGTGGCCGGAACCGCCGCCCGAGATCAGCGCCACCTTCCCCGGCTTCATCACCTTGCGGCGAATGAATTTGTGCTCCTCGCCCAGCACCAGGATGTCGGCATGAGCTGCAACGAAGCCGTTGAGGCTTTCGGTCAGCACCGTGTCGACGGAATTCATAAACTTCTTCATGTGTCCTCCCGACACAACACGATCAGCCGCCACTCCTGCCGGTGATGCTGGTGATCTTCTGGATGAATTCGTTGATCGCCTTGTCGAGCGCTGCATTCTGCTTGTCGTCGCCGAAATCGGGCACGATCAGCGAGACATGCCGGGTCTTGCGCATGCCTGCCGCAACCGACATCTTGCCGGGATGCGCCAGATGATAGGCAGCCAGAAACTGATCGCGCTCGGCCGGACTGAAATGGCAGACCGAAAAAATAGCCGGCAGATGTTTTGACGGGATCGGGGTCGAATAGGCCGCGCTGGAAATCTGGGTGACGAAGCTGCGGTGCTTGCCAAGCGCGTCGGCAAGGCGTTGTCGCATACCCGACGGTCGCTGGTCGATGACCTGCGACAGGATCGTCTTGTAGGCGCGGATCGCCTCTTCGGAGCCGGCTTCTGGTGTCTTGTCGGCCATCTCAGTCATCCTAGACCGATGCATCCGAGATGGCCGCCTTGGCCATGGCGAGTTGGGCGGGAGCCACCGAGAGATCCCGCAGGCCGGCCTCGAGCAGTGCCGGGATCGATGCCGGATCGCCGCCGGCATCGCCGCACAGGCTGACTGGGATTTTCGCGCGCAGGCCAAAAGCGGCAACCGAGCCGATCAGCCGTAACACGGCGGGATGGCGGACAGAATTAAGATGCGCCACGGCTGCGTTATCGCGGGCAGCCGCCATTACATATTGGGTCAGATCGTTCGAACCGATCGAGAAGAAGGCGACATCGGCGAACGCCTCCGGCGCGATCGCCACCGAAGGCACCTCGACCATGATGCCGAGCGGCGGCATTTTTTGCGCGATGCCGCGCGCGGCAAGCCCGGCCTGCTCCTCCACGAACAGAGCGGCGGCGCGTTGGTATTCCTCCGCGACGGCGATCATCGGAAACATCACCTTCAGATTGCCGTGCACCGCCGCGCGCAGCAGCGCCCGGATCTGTACGCGAAACACCTCCGGCCTTGCCAGCGACAGCCTGATGCCACGCAGCCCGAGGAACGGGTTGCTCTCCTCGACGGTGAAGCCCGGCACCGGCTTGTCGCCGCCGGCGTCGACGGTACGGATGGTTACCGGCTTGTCGCCTGCCCATTCCAGCACCTTGCGATAGGCCTGGTATTGCGTCTCCTCGTCCGGCGGCGCCTTGCCGAACAGGAATTCGGTGCGCATCAGCCCGACCCCGTCGCAGGTCGAAATGTCGATGCCGTCGACCTCGGACGGATCGGCGATGTTGACCTGCACGCGCACTGTCGTCCCGGCCCGGGTTACCGCCGGTTTCGCGAGATAGACTCCGGCCTTGTCTCGATGTGCCACAAACGAGGACGAGGACCGGTGGAACGCTTCGATCTCGGTCGTGGTCGGCGAAAGCACGATACCGCCATGCTCCGCATCGAGCAGAGCCAGACCGACGGGATTAGCCGGCGAAGCGCCAAGCCCCACCACCATCGGCACGCCGCGCGAGCGCGCCAGCATGGCGACGTGGCTGGCGGCGCTGCCGGCCCTCAGCGCGATGCCGCCGCCGGTGCTCCAGTCGGTCTCGAGAAAGCGCGTCGGCGCGATGTCCTCGCCATAGAGAATGGCGCCGGCTGGTGGAGCGCTCTCCTGCTCCTCGGTAAGGGCGCGCAGCACGCGGTCGCGGATATCGCTGATATCGGCGGCGCGAGCCCGGAAATAGTCCTGGTCTGACGTTTCGTAGCCGGAGATCTCGGCGTCCAGCGCCTGTCGCCAGGCCATGTCAGCCGGCATGCCGGACGCGATCGCGGCAAAAGCCGGGCCGGTCAGTGCCTCGTCCCCAAGCATGGCGAGCTGGAATTCGAGAATGCCGGCGGCCTCGTCATCGGCGGTTTCGATCAGGGTCGCGAGCCGGTCCGTCGCGCTGGCGATAGCTGCTTCCAATGCGGCCTTCTCGTCCGCGGCGCTCGCCTTGCCCGTGTAGTGCGCGGTGCCGTTGTCGAGGTTGAACAACGGCCCCTCGGCATAGCCGGCCGAGGCCGAAATGCCTTGCAGCCTAAGCGGTTCGGGCATGGCCCGCATCCTCGTCGAAACCGCGTCGCACCAGCTCGGCCAGCGCTCTCACGGCATCATCGGCGCCGTCGCCTGTGGCCCGGATGTGCAGCATGGTGCCTTTCGGCGCCCTGGCCGCCATCACCTTGACGATGCTCTTGGCGTCGAACCATGGGCCGTTGGCGGCAAGCGCAATCTCCACCTCGGCGGCAAAGCTCTTGGCAAGCTTGGTGAACTTCACCGAAGGGCGCGCGTGCAGACCTACCTCGTGGGTGATCAGGACGGTGGCCTCGGCAAATGCGGACATCAGGTCAAAATTCCCGTTCGCTCACGACGGCGACAATTCATGCGCCGTCGCCACCACTTCCTTCAGCGAGGCCCCGCCGGACGCCTCCGTCGCAGCCATCACCGCGCCTTCGACGATCGGCGCGTTGCAGACGATAATCCTGAGCGCCCGCGGCTCGCCGATCATTTCCACCGCCATTTCCGAATTGGTCTCGGCGCCGCCGAGATCGACCAGTATGGCGACGCCCGCCTCCGACCACGCCTTGTCGATGGCGCCCATGATCGCTTCGACGCTGGTGCCGAGCCCGCCATGGCCGTTTCCGCCGCACCATGCAAGCGGCACTTCGTCGCCCACCATCTGCCGCACCATGTCGGCCGTGCCTTCGGCAACCAGCGGCGAATGCGAGACGATGACGATGCCGACATTGCTCATGCTTGGCCCTCGACGGTTTCGGCGACGGTCCGCACCAGCAGCGCCACAGAGCGTCCGCCGGCATCCATATGACCGATTGAGCGGTCGCCGAGGAATGAGGCGCGACCGCGTGTTGCCTTCATCGGCACGGTCGCCTCGGCAGCCATGTCGGCGATATCTGCAATTTCCATGGCCGTCTTTCCTTCGACCAACGCGTCCTGCACAGGTTGCAGCACATCGAGCATGGTCTTTTGACCGACCTGGGATTTGCCTCTGGCGGCCACAGCTTCGATTGCCTTGCCGAAAGCAGCCGCCAGATTGGCACGATCCGGCTCTCCCGAAATCTCCTTGCCCAGCGCCAGGAACAATGTACCGAAGAGCGGCCCGGATGCACCGCCAACCGTCATCACCAGCTTGGTGCCGATCGCCTTCAGCGCCTCGGGCAGCGGCTTGGCCGAAAACGCCTCGGCATCGGCACGCAAGGCCTCAAACCCGCGCTTCATGTTCAGCCCATGGTCACCGTCGCCGATCGCCTGGTCGAGCGCGGTCAACTCTTCCGAGTGAGCGGCGATCGTGTCCGCGGCGGCGGTGATCAGCCTGGCAAGGTCGAACGCTGCCATGTCCAGATTCCCGGTTTCGATCCTGCCGGCAGTATCGCAAGAGTTTTCATTCGACAATCTAAGCATGCCGTCAGGCCGTTGCATGCAGCGCGGCGGCCGCGAACACTTCGGCCACGGCATGGGCGCCAGGGTCGACTACGCCCTGCAATTTGGTGCCGACATAGGCGGAGCGCCCGGCCTTCGCCTTCTCCATGGCCGCGGTCGCCTCGGCGCCGTGCCGTGCCGCTGTAGCCGCGGCATCCAGCCCCTTGGCATCGAGCGCCTTCAGCCCCGGCTCCAAGGCATCGACCATGGTGCGGTCGCCGACCCTGGCGCCGCCATAGAAGGTCATCCGGTCAAGCCCGGCAAGCAGCGCCTTGGACAGGGTTGCTCCGCCGTTCGAAGCCTGAGCCGCCGCCGTGAAGAAGATCGACAGCAAGACGCCTGAGGAGCCGCCCATTGCGACGCCCAGACTATCGCCTATAGCCGCAAGCGTGGCGGCAGGGTCGGCCAGCGGCAGCGCATCGAGCCGTTCCAGCACGCTGCGCGCGCCGGTCGCAACCGTCGAACCGGTATCGCCATCGCCCGCCTTGGCGTCGAGCCCGTTCAGTGTCTCTTCGAGCGCGATCAGCCGTTCGCAGACCGTGATGATCAAACGCCTGGTGCCGGAATCCTGGCTGGCCCTTTGGGCTGCGCTGTTTCCAGCCGCTTTCGCCATAGGCACGATAGCCGGCGCGACGACGGTTTTGGCCGGCATCCAGGCATGTGGGCCGACAGGCGCCAGCAAGGCTGCCTCGCGCGCCGCATCGAGCTTGATCAGCGACAGCGAAAAACCGTTCATGTTGAGCGCCGTCATCAGCGGTCCGGGGCCGATCGCAAGCTTCACGGTCTTGGCCAGCGGCGAGGCCAGCACGGCATTGGCGACCAGCGACATCTCAAGCGGCGGCACCGAGCCGAGATTGTTGATGAGCAACGCGTGGCTGGCGTTCGGGTCGAGCCGCGCGGCCAGCCGCTCCGCCATGATCGCCACCAGCTTGTCGGCGCTTTGCACCGCGATGCGCTCGACGCCCGGCTCGCCATGGATGCCGAGGCCGAGTTCGCCGTCATTTTCGCCGAACCGCTCTTCATGTGGCTGGCCGGGGATCGAGCAGGACGACAGCGACATGCCGAGCGAGACGATGTCCTTCGCCGCCGCGCGAGCGGCTGTAGCAACGGCTGCCAAGTCCTGACCGGTCTCCGCCAAATGGCCGGCGATCTTGTGCACGAACAAGGTGCCGGCGACGCCGCGCGGCTGGTTGATACCCGGCAGGGCGATGTCGTCGGCAACGATCGCCATCTCGACGCGAAACCCCTCGGCGCGCGCCTTCTCGGCCGCCAGGCCGAAATTGAGCCGGTCGCCGGTGTAGTTCTTGACGATCAGCAGGCAGCCGGCGGGGCCGGTCACCGCGCGGATGGCCGCCAGCACCGCCTCGACGCTGGGCGAGGCAAAGATCTCGCCCGAAACCGCCGCCGTCAGCATGCCCTTGCCGACAAAGCCGGCATGAGACGGTTCGTGTCCGGCGCCGCCACCGGAGACGACGGCAACTTTCGCCTTGTCCCAGTCGGCGCGCAGCACGACCTTGATCTCGGGGTAACCGTCGAGGCGCGCGAGATCGCCGGAACCGATAGTCCGCAACAGCCCGTCCAGCGCCTCGGTGACGATCGTTTCCCTGCGGTTGAAAAAGTGCTTCATCGAATTCGTCCTGTATTCGTCAATCAGAAGCCGGTGCCGTGCCCTTGGCGAGACACCGAAAACCTCACATCAGTCTTTGTCCGTCGGCGCCGAAATAAAGTGGCGAGCGGTAGCGGATCACCACTTTGTCGCCCTCGGCCAGATCCGTATCGGGGTCGGTGAGCGTCACCAGTTTCTTCGGGCCGACCGTAACATGCAGATGGTTCTGGTCCCCGAGATGTTCGACCCAGTCGACGACGCCGTCGGCATGGCCGTTTGCGGTCTTCTCGATCGACAGATGCTCGGTGCGCGCGCCGATGGTCTTGGTTCCGGTCGGCGCCCCACCATCAGGCAGCAGTCCCGCTGGCAGCAGATTGATCGCCGGCTGGCCGAGCCGTGCGGCGACATGAAGGTTTGCCGGCTCGGAATAGATGGTGCGCGGCGTGCCGATCTGCACCAGCACGCCATTGTTGAGGATGCCGATGCGGTCCGCCATGGTCATCGCCTCGATCTGGTCGTGCGTGACATAGAGCATGGTGGCGCCGAGCTCGGCTTGGATGCGCTTGAGTTCGAGCCTGAGATCGGCGCGCAATTTGGCATCCAGCGACGACAGCGGTTCGTCCATCAGATAGATCGACGGTTTGCGCACCAACGCTCGGCCGATGGCGACGCGCTGCATCTCGCCGCCCGACAGCTTGGTCGAGCGGTTGGCGAGCTTGTGGTGGATGCGCACCATCTTTGCCACCTCTTCGACGCGGCGGCGAATCTGGTCCTCCGGTACTTTCCGCGCCGGCGAGCGCAGCGGGAAGGCGAGGTTGTCGTAGACTGACAGATGCGGGTAGAGCGAATATTGCTGGAAGACGAAAGCGGTGTCGCGCTCGGCCGGCGACAGCGTCGTCGCATCGTGGCCGCCAATATGGATCGTGCCGCCATCCGGCCGCTCCAGTCCGGCGATCAATCTCAGCGTCGTCGTCTTGCCGGCGCCGGTCGGGCCGAGCAGCACGACGAATTCGCCATCGGCGATGTTAAGGTCGAGGCCATCGACGGCGACATGGTCGCCGAAGCTTTTGGTCACGCCCTTGATGTGCACGTCAGCCATGCTGCGCTCTCCCTTGAGAGGCGGTATCGTGGATCGCGGTGCGCACCGCCCGACCCGAGCCCTTGTCGAACAGCGACAGCCGCGCGCTGTTCAACGTCAGCCCGACATGATCGCCGGCAGCGAGCCGGATTTCGGCCGGCACCCGCGCCTTGATGATGCCGTCCGCCGTCTCCACCGCCACGATCTGCGTCGTGCCGAGATATTCGGTGCCGTAGATGGTGCCGCGCAGTTTCGACGCATCGTCGAAACGGATGTGCTCGGGACGGATGCCGAGCGCCATGTCGGCGGGCGCAATTTCCTCGCGCACTTCCGGCACCGCCACCTTGGCGCCCTGGACGACGATTTCCTTCGCCCCCTTCGCCAGCCCGCCACCGAAGCCCAGGAAATTCATCGGCGGCGAGCCGATGAAGTCGGCGACGAACATGGTTGCCGGGCGGTCGTAGATTTCGCGCGGGCTGCCGAACTGTTCGATGACGCCATGGTTCATGACGGCGATCTTGTCGGCCATCGACATCGCTTCCATCTGGTCGTGCGTGACATAGACGGTGGTGGCGTGGATGCGGTTGTGCAGCTCGCGCAGCTCATGCACCATCAGATCGCGGAATTCGGTGTCGAGCGTGCCGAGCGGCTCGTCCATCAGGAAGCATTTTGGCCGTCGCACGATGGCGCGACCGAGCGCCACGCGCTGGCGGTCACCGCCGGCAAGGCCCGAGACCGATTTGTTGAGCAGATGGTCGATGCGCAGCAGCTTCGCCGTTTCCTCGACACGGCTTCGAATCTCGGCCGAGGGCATGCCTTGCGCGAGAAGCGGGAAGGCAATGTTCTTGCGCACATTCATATGCGGATAGAGCGCGAACAGCTGGAACACGAAGGCGATGTCCCGCTCCCGCGCCCGGCGCATGGTGACATCCTCGCCGCCGAGCAGGATCTGGCCGCCCGTAGGCAGTTCCAGCCCGGCGATCATGCGCAGCGTCGTGGTCTTGCCGCAGCCCGACGGGCCAAGCATGACGAAGAACTCGCCATCCTCGACGATGAAGCTGGAATCCTGCACGGCGACGAAATCGCCGAAGGCCTTCCTCAAATGTTGGACGCGGATTTCGGCCATGATTATTCCGGGAATTTCGAGACGATGATGAACATCACTGTGCCGGCGAGCATGGTGATGAAGGAGTAGGTGTAGAGCGCGAGCGCGAAAGGCTGGAACAGCATCAGGAAGCCGACGGCGATGAGCGCCGTCGCAATGTTTTCCATGAGGCCGCGCCGGGCCCAGCGAGGCCAGGATGACTTTTTGGAGATGGCTGGGCGCGTCATGCGTAGCTGCCTTCCTTCTGCCCGGCAACGGGGCGAGACGGTTGCCAGGTGGTTCCCCCACTCCGTCGCTGCTTCGCAGCGCCACCTCTCCCCCCTCCGGAGGGAGAGGAAGGCAGCCTGCCTGAATGAAGTTCGCGTCCTTCCTCTACCCCGTCGATCGGGGAAGAGGTGTCGAGCGAAGCTCGACGGAGTGGGGGTCGACTTGACACACCAATCATTTGCGTACCGCGCCGAAGGTGATGCCGCGCAGCAATTGTTTGCGAAGCAGGATGGTGAAGACCAGGATCGGCACCAGGAAGATCGTCGTGCCGGCCGCCACCGCCGGCCAGTCCTGGCCGCCTTCGCCGATGATGGTCGGGATGAAGGGCGGCGCGGTCTGCGCGGTGCCGGACGTCAAGAGTGCGGCGAAGGCATATTCGTTCCAGGCGAAGATCAGGCAGAAGATGGCGGTCGCGGCGATGCCGGTGGTCGCCTGCGGCAGCACGGTGCGCCAGAAGGCCTGCAGCCTGGTATAGCCGTCGATCATCGCCGCTTCCTCATACTCGCGCGGGATCTCGTCGATGAAGCCTTTCAGCAGCCACACCGCGAGTGACACGTTGACCGCGGTGTAGAGCAGGATCATGCCCAGCGCGGTATCGGACAGGCCGAGCTCGCGGTACATCAGGTAGATGGGAATCGCGACCGCGATCGGCGGCATGAAGCGCGTCGACAGGATGAAGAACAGAAGGTCGTCGGCCAGCGGCACCTTGAAGCGCGAGAAACCATAGGCAGACAGCGTGCCGAGGAAGACCGCGCAGAAGGTCGAGCCGAAGGCGATTATCAGCGAATTGACGAAGCGCGGCAGGAAATTGGACGGGCCGGCAATCACCATGTTGCGCTTGCGCGAGGTCTCGTCGCAGAAACCGGTCGCGGGTCCGAGCGAGTTGATGTAGTCGGGCGTTTGCCTGGTGCGCGTCGTGAACAGGTTGCAATAGCCCTCGATGCTCGGCTGGAACAGAATCTTGGGCGGATAGGCGATCGAATCCGGCGGCGTCTTGAAGCTGGTGGCGAAGATCCACAGCAGCGGCACGATCGAGATCAGCGCGTAGAGCACGATGATCGTGCCGGCGATCCGCTTCGAATTGGCCGAGGGGGCGACGACGGAGTGGGCGGTGGTCAGGCTCATCTCTGCTTCACCTTGTTCAGCGCCTTGACGTAGATGTTGGCCAGCCCAAACACCGCGACGAACAGGATGATGGCGAAGGCCGAGGAATATCCGGTGCGCCAGCTCTCGAAGGCCTGCCGCTTCAGCGTGATCGAGGCGACCTCGGTGGTCGAGCCCGGCCCGCCACCGGTCAGCAGGTTGACCATGTCGAACATCTTGAAGTTCTCGATGCCGCGAAACAGCACCGCCAGCATGATGAAGGGCAGCGCCATGGGCAGCGTGATCGACCAGAACTGCCGCCAGTTGGACGCGCGGTCGACCTCGGCGGCTTCATAGATGTATTCGGGGATGGAGCGCAGGCCGGCGAGACAGATCAGCATGACATAGGGCGTCCACATCCAGGTGTCGACGATGATGATCGACCACGGCGCCAGCGACACGTTGGACAGCATCTGGATGTCGGTCGGTGGTATCCGGGTGACGAACGAGATGGCGTAGGCGAACAGGCCGATCTGCGGCTCGTAGAGGAAACGCCAGAAATTGCCGACCACCGCCGGCGACAGCATCATCGGCACCAGGATGATGGTCGTCCAGAAGGCGTGGCCGCGAAACTTCCTGTCGATCAGCCATGCCAGCGTGAAACCGATCAGCGTCTGCAGCAGGATCGTCCAGAACACGAAATGCGCCGTCGTCTGCATGGCGATCCAGATGTCCTGGTCGCCGAGGATGCGCTGGTAGTTGGCGAAGCCGAGGTTTTTCACCACCTCGTTCGGGCGGTTCGCGCGGAAGTTGGTGAAGGACAGGTAGATCGCCCAGAACAGCGGGAAGATGTTGATGGCCAAGAGCAACAGGATCGTCGGCGAGATGAACAGCCAGGCGAGGCCCTTGTCGCTGATCCCCCGGACCTTGCGGGCCAACGGCTCCGGGGTCGCCCGGGCAACGTTCTCCGCAGTCCGATTGAGCATGGTGAGTCCTGCTTCGGTCACGTCAAGTCTCGACACTGGAATTTATCTGAACTGCGTCCCGTGCCAAGGGCGGCACGGGACCAAGAGCATGAAGCCGAAAAGTCTGAAGCGGTTTCGGACGACATCATGCTCTCTCTCTTTTTAGCCCGAGGCGGATGATTTCTGGTCGATTCGGCCTGAAAATCATCCGCCTCTGGGGTCAGGCTCGGGAGGAGCCGTTGGTCCGGTTACATCTTGCCGTCGTCCTGGAACACTTGCGTCCAGTCCTTGACCAGGCCGTCAAGCGCGTCCTTGGCCGAACCCTGGCCGGCTACGACATAGTCGTGGAAGCGCTTCTGCGACGCCTGCAGCAGCGGTGCGTAGCTCGGCTCGGCCCAGAAGTCCTTCACGATCGCCATCGAGTCGAGGAAGGTCTGCGCATAAGGCTGGCTGGACGGGAAGGCCGGGTCCTTGACCACCGCGTTCAGGCAGGAATAGCCGCCGAGCGACCACCATTTGGCCTGCACATCCTTGTTGGCGAACCACTTGATGTATTTCAGCGCCGATTCCTGCTTGTCTGAATAGGACACCACCGAAATGCCCTGGCCGCCAAGCTGCGCAAACTGGGCGCCGCCGGGACCCTTCGGATTGACGAAGTAGCCGATCTTGTCGCCGCCGACATTCTCGTCCTTCTGCAGGCCGGGCCAGGTGAAGGCGAAGTTCATGTGCATGGCCACCTGACCGGATTTGAAGGCGTCGACGCCTTCGCCCATATAGCTGTTCGAGGCACCCGGAGGCGTGCAGCAATCGTAGAGCGACTTGTAGAACTCCAGGCCTTTGACCGCGTCTGGCGAATTGACGAAGCCTTCCATCTCGTAGGGCTTCTTCGGGTTTTCATACTGGAAGCCGAAGCTGTAGAGCACGTCCATGGCGCCCATGGTGATGCCTTCCGAGCCACGCTCGGTGTAGATCGAAGCGCCATAGACGGTCTTGCCGTCGATCTCGCGCTTCTGGAAGAACTCGGCGAGCTGCTTCAGCTGGTCGAAGGTGGTCGGTGGGCCGAGGTCCCAACCATACTTTTCCTTGAATTCCTTCTGCAGTTCCGGCTTGGAGAACCAGTCCTTGCGGTAGGTCCAGCCGACGACGTCGCCCATGGCCGGCAGCGCCCAGTAATTCGGCGTGTTCTTCGGCCATTCGGAATAGCCGACGACGGTTGCCGGCACGAAGTCGTCCATGCTGATCTTCTCCTTGTCGAAGAAGTCGTTCAGCTTGACGTAGTGGCCGTTCTCGGCCGAGCCGCCGATCCACTGGCTGTCGCCGATGATCAGGTCGCACAGTTTGCCGTGCGAGTTGAGCTCGTTGAGGAAGCGGTCGGCATAGTTGGTCCACGGCACGAATTCGAATTTCATGCCGATGCCGGTTTCCTTGGTAAAATCCTTGGACAGTTCGACCAGCGCGTTTGCCGGATCCCAGGCGGCCCAGCAAAGCGTCAGGTCTTCAGCGTGCGCGGCGTTCGAGACGGCTGTCGACGCGGTAATCGCCGAGGCCAGCCCCAACGCCAGTTTCAAGCTCGATTTCATGCCTTCCTCCCATTTGCGAAACGCGCCCGGATGGCCGTTTCAAGAACCCCTCAACCCTCGCTCCTCCGAGGGGCTAAACACGGCGCGCTATGCGTCGCCAGGGCGGCGCGGTGCGCCGCAGATGTTTAGTAATTTGTTTAGTGATGCAATTTTTACTAAACAAGGCAAGCGAATTCGTCGCTGCGCCGCAACATGGCCAAACGGCGATTGAAATCGTTGGGAAATGATTTGCCGGACGGCTCGCCCGGAAGTTGCTTAGCCGGGGTCGCCTATAATTTTCGTCTGCGGCGTCACCGGCCGGACAGGGGGCGCGGGCGGCAGCAGCGCGCGGATGTCGGCGAAGGGAAATGTCGGCTCGAATCGGAAGGCCTCGGCCAGGGAGCCGGGAACGCTGTTGCATTGCCCGGCGCGAAACTCATTCTGAACGCGCGCTCTGTCGACATATTGCTCCGGCCACTGCGATTGGTGCGCTCGGATCGCCTGCGTCTTGATATCGCCGTAGGCGGAAATGTCGACGTAATGCGTCGGCGCAAAGCCGGTGCCGCCCATCGTGTCGGCATGCAGCACGGGGACGCCGAACGAGGCCGCGATGCGCACGCCGTCCGACAAAGCACGATGGTCGGCGTGATAGTCGTTGGGGGCATGCGTGATAACCAGATCCGCCGCGGTCTCGCGTATCAGCGCTTTCAGCGAAGCGATCAGTGCCGCATCAGCCACCAGTTCGCCGTCGGGAAAGTCGAGAAAGCGAAGGGTTGCGCCGAGCAGCGCCGCAGCGGCCGCCGCCTCGTCGCGGCGGACACGAGCCAAAACGCTCGGGTCGCCCATGCCGCCCCTGGCGCCATCCGTGGCCACGGCAAAAGTCAGTTCTGCGCCTTGCGTGGCATAGGCAGCCAGCGTACCGAACATGAATATCTCGATGTCGTCGGGATGCGCGCCGAGCGCCAATACCTTCACTGCACTCTCCCCGGAAATGGAAAAACGTGACGAACGGAATCCTGCTCGCCCTCATCGCCTATGCAAGCTATTCGTGCAGCGATGCCGTTATCAAGAGCCTTGGCGGACAGTTCACCGTCTTCGAGATCGGCTTCTTCATCACGCTGTTTGCCGGCTGCTTCCTGTTTTTCAGCCGCCCAGTCGATGAGCGCTGGCGCGACTTCTGGCGCACCGGGCGGCCATGGGCGGTGCAGGCCCGCGCCTGGGCCGGCATCGCCTCGGGCGTGCTCAGCGTCTACGCCTTCACCACCATTCCGCTGGCCGAGACCTATGCACTGATCTTCCTGGCGCCGCTTTGCGTGACCATTCTCTCGACCGTCATCCTGAAAGAAAAGGTCGGTCCATGGCGCTGGCTGGCGGTGGTTGCCGGCTTTGCAGGTGTCATGCTGGTGGTGCGGCCAGGTTTTCGCGAGTTGCATCTCGGACACCTTGCCGCCTTCACGGTGGCCTTCCTTGCCGCGGCGAGCGTCATCCTGATGCGGTCGCTCGCCCAGCAGGAAAAGCGCACCACCATGCTCGGCGTGCTCATCGGTTACGGGCTGCTGTTCAACGGGGCCGGCACCATCGCCACATCGTTCACCCTCCCCAACGCCATGCAGCTGCTGTGGCTGGTGCTGGGCGGCGCCTTTACCGCCGGCGGCCAATTGCTGCAGCTGCTGGCCGCCAAATACGCACCGGCCAACCGCATCGCGCCGACGCATTATTCGCAGATCGTCTGGGCGGTGATCCTCGGTGCGTTGTTCTTCCAGGAGTATCCGGACTGGATATCGCTGGTCGGCTTGGCCGTCGTTGGCGCGTCCGGCCTGCTCACCATGGTGCGCGAGGAGGTGCGGCTGGGCACGGTGCGCTGGAACCCGTTTTCACGCACAAGGCTTTGAGCCGTTGCACGGTTGTGGTGACCGCTGATATGCGGACGCAATGACGACGAGATCCTTGCCGGAGCTTCCGGTATCCGCCGTGCTGCCGGCCCTGAGCGAGGCGCTCGGCTCCGGCAACAGCGCCGTCCTGGTGGCGCCGCCCGGCGCCGGCAAGACGACGCTGGTGCCGCTGGCGCTGCTCGATGCGCCCTGGCTGGTCGCCGGCAAGATCGTCCTGCTCGAACCGCGCCGCCTCGCCGCCCGCGCCGCCGCCCGCCGCATGGCCGAATTGCTTGATGAAGAGCCCGGCGCCACTGTCGGCTATGCCATGCGCATGGAAAACCGCACATCGGCCCGGACAAAAATCCTGGTCGTCACCGAAGGCGTCCTGGCGCGCATGATCCTAGACGATCCCGAGCTGCCCGGCGTCTCGGCGGTGATTTTCGACGAATTCCACGAGCGCTCGCTCGACGGCGATTTCGGCCTGGCGCTGGCGCTCGACGTGCAGGGCGCGCTGCGGCCGGATTTGCGGCTGCTGGTGATGTCGGCAACGCTCGATGGCGCGCGCGTCGCGAAACTCCTGTCCGGCGCCCCGGTGATCGAAAGCCAAGGCCGTGCGTTCCCCGTCGATGTCAGATACGACGAGCGGCCAGCCGGCGTTCCCATCGAAGACGCCATGGCCAAGGCGATCCGCTCCGCTCTTGCCGGCGAGAGCGGCAGCGTGCTCGCCTTCCTGCCGGGACAGCGCGAGATCGAGCGCACCGCCGAGCGGCTGCAGGGCCGGCTCGGTCCGGACACCGACATCGTGCCGCTCTACGGTCAGCTCGACAACAGGGCGCAGGATGCCGCCATCAAGCCGGCGCCGCCCGGCCGCCGCAAGGTGGTGCTGGCGACGTCGATCGCCGAGACCTCGATCACCATCGGCGGCGTGCGCGTCGTCATCGATTCCGGCCTGTCGCGCCTGCCACGATACGAACCGGCGAGCGGCCTGACGCGGCTGGAAACGGTGCGTGTCTCCAGGGCGTCGGCCGATCAGCGTGCCGGCCGCGCCGGGCGCACGCAGCCAGGCGTCGCCATCCGCCTGTGGCGGGCCGAGCAGACGGCGGCCTTGCCGGCCTTCACCCCGCCCGAAATCCTCGAAGCGGATCTGTCCGGCCTGCTGCTCGACTGCGCCGCTTTCGGTGTCGCCGACCCCGCAAGCCTGTCCTTCCTTGATCCGCCACCCGGTCCGGCGCTCAACGAGGCGCAGGCCCTGCTCCTGGCGCTGCACGCCATCGACGCGGCCGGCCGGCTGACGGAGGCGGGCGGCGCGATGCGCAAGCTGGCGCTGCCCGTGCGGCTCGCACACATGGTCGCTGAAGCCGCTGGCGGCGGCCACGCGCTCGAGGCTGCGATGCTAGCCGTCCTGCTCACCGAGCGTGGTCTCGGCGGTGACGGCGCCGACCTCGAACGGCGGCTGATGCGCTTTCGCACTGAGAAATCGCCACGCGCCGTTGCGGCAAGGCAGCTTGCCGAGCGATTGGCGAAGCAGGCGGGCGGCCCCAAGAGCAGCGAAGCCGCTTCTGCCGGTCTTCTCCTCATCCACGCCTGGCCGGACCGCGTCGCCAGGGCGCGCGGCGAGCGTGGCCGTTTCGTGCTCGCCAACGGCTCCGGCGCCATGGTGGATGCCGCCGATCCGCTGGCCGGCGAGACCTGGCTGGTCGTCGCCGATCTGCAGGGCAAGGCGCAAAATGCCCGCATCACGGCGGCGGCCGCGGTCCACGAGACCGACATCCGTGCCGCTCTGGCCGACAGGATCGAGATCCGCCGCGAGACAAGCTTCGACCGCGAGCGGCGCGCGGTGCGCGTGCGCGAGACCGCCAGGCTCGGCGCCATCACTTTGTCGGAGCGCATGCTGCCCGCACCAACTGGAACAGACGCCGACCGCGCCATAACAGATGCCTTGCGCGAGCACGGCCTGTCGCTGCTGGAATGGGGCAAGGACGGCGAGACGCTGCGCCAACGGCTCGGCTGGCTGCATCGCGGCCTCGGCGCGCCTTGGCCCGATGTTTCGGAACCCGCCCTGCTCGAAGGCCTCGACGACTGGCTGCTGCCGTTCCTTTCGGGCAAGGCATCCTTCGCCGCGATCGATCCCGGCGTGCTGTCGTCAGGCCTGATGGCGCTGGTGCCGCACGAATTGCAGCGCAAGGTCGGCACACTGGCGCCGACCCATTTCGACGCGCCCTCCGGCAGCCATGTGCCGATCCGCTATGACGGCGAATGGCCGGTGCTGGCCATCCGCGTGCAGGAACTGTTCGGCCTTGACCGCCATCCGGCAATCGCCAACGGCACCGTGCCGCTGACGCTCGAGCTGTTGTCGCCGGCGCACCGGCCGATCCAGACGACGCGCGACCTGCCCGGCTTCTGGCGCGGCTCCTGGGCCGATGTGCGCACCGACATGCGCGGCCGCTATCCCCGCCATGTCTGGCCGGAAAATCCGCTGCTCGCTGCGGCCACCGCCCGCGCCAAACCGCGAGGGACCTAGCGCTCGTCCTTTCCCGGCTATAATCCTTGGCCATGATCAACATCGTGCACGCGCCAGACTTCCAGCAAAGCCAGCGGCTGCGCCTCAACACGCTGATCCGGCTGCGCTGGCTGGCCATCGTGGGCCAGAGCCTGGCGGTGCTGGTCGTCGCCTATGGGCTCAAATTCCCGCTGCCGGTCAGCCTCTGCTTCGCGCTGGTCGCCTGCTCGGCCTGGCTTAACCTGGTGCTGACCTTCCGCTATCCGGCAGCGCACCGGCTGACCCCGTTCTCAGCGTTTTTCATCCTGACCTTCGACAGCCTGCAGCTTGCCGGCCTGCTCTTTTTGACTGGCGGCCTCACCAACCCGTTCTCGGTGCTGATGACCGTGCCCGTCGTCATCTCGGCGGCGTCGCTGCCGCTGCGGCTGACTGCGGTGCTCGGCGCGCTGGTCATGGCGGCGGCCACGTTGCTGGTCTTCTTCCACCAGCCGCTGCCATGGTATGAGGGCGCGCCGCTGCCCATGCCATTCATCTATGTCGCCGGCATATGGATGGCGGTGTTTTCCTCGATCGCCTTCACCGCCATCTATGCCTTCCGCGTCGCCGAGGAAGCCCGCCTGCTCGCCAATGCGCTTGCCGCCACCGAACTGGTGTTGCAGCGCGAGCAGCATCTGTCGGCGCTCGATGGCCTCGCCGCCGCCGCCGCGCACGAACTCGGCACGCCGCTCGCCACCATCGCCCTTGTCTCCAAGGAAATGGAGAAGGCGCTGGGTAACGATCCGAAATATGGTGAGGATGTGAAGCTGTTGCGGTCGCAGAGCGAGCGCTGCCGCGAGATCCTGAAGCGGCTGACCAGCCTGTCCTCCGAGGGCGAGGCGCATCTGTCGCGTCTGCCGCTGACCTCGCTGGTCGAGGAGGTGACCGCGCCGCACCGCGATTTCGGCATCTCGATCAAGCTTCGGCCGGGCGAGCGCGTCGGCCCCGAACCGGTGGGACGGCGCAACCCCGGCGTCATCTACGGCCTCGGCAATCTGGTCGAGAACGCCGTCGACTTCGCCCGCAACAGTGTGACGGTGCGATGGAGCTGGGACGAACTCGACGTCACCTTCTCGATCATCGATGACGGGCCGGGCTTTCCCCCCGAAATCATCGATCGCATCGGCGAGCCCTATATGTCGACACGCCAGGGCAACGAGGCTGGCGGTGGCCTGGGTCTCGGGCTGTTCATCGCCAAGACCTTGCTCGAACGCTCCGGCGCCACGCTCGATTTCCGCAATTCGAGCGGACTGGGCGAAGGCGCGATCGTGCAGATATCGTGGCCGCGCACGGTCTTCCTCAACCCGGAATCGGTGGGGATCTCGATGTTCGACACCGCGTAAAAGCCTTGGCGGAGGCGGCAAAATTGGACAATGGCGTTCAGGAACTATATCTGCGTAAAATTAAGGCAGCAGGATTTTTTGAGATAATGACTGGCGAAGAAGCAATTGGCGCAATGGTCGAAGGCGAGGACACCTCGCTGCTCATCGTCGACGACGACAAGCCGTTCCTGACGCGGCTGGCCCGCGCCATGGAAACCAGGGGTTTCGTGGTCGAGACGGCCGAGAGCGTCGAGGAGGCAGTGGCCAAGGCGCGCGCCCACCCGCCGGCCTATGCGGTGGTCGACATGCGGCTTGGCGACGGCAACGGCCTCGACGTCGTCGCCGCCATCCGCGAGAAGCGCGACGATGCCCGCACCGTCATCCTCACCGGCTACGGCAACATCGCCACCGCGGTGACCGCGGTGAAGCTCGGCGCCATCGACTATCTGTCGAAGCCGGCTGACGCCGACGACGTGTTTGCAGCGCTCACCCGCACCGCCGGAGAGCGCGCCGCCCCCCCGGAAAATCCGATGTCGGCCGACCGCGTGCGCTGGGAACACATCCAGCGCGTCTACGAA
This sequence comes from Mesorhizobium sp. M0058, assembly GCF_040323095.1. Taxonomy (NCBI): domain Bacteria; kingdom Pseudomonadati; phylum Pseudomonadota; class Alphaproteobacteria; order Hyphomicrobiales; family Phyllobacteriaceae; genus Mesorhizobium; species Mesorhizobium sp. M0058. The sequence continues at coordinate 66,312 of NZ_JAMYUQ010000014.1, read as the reverse complement.
ATGTGCGACCGCAACGTGTCGGAAACCGCGCGCCGGCTCAACATGCATCGCCGCACGCTGCAGCGGATACTCGCCAAGCGCGCACCACGCTGAGGTTCACGCGCCGGCGGCGCCGGCCGCCAATTGCCGAACCTCAGCGCTGCCCCTCACCTGCCTGCCGGCATCCTCTCCCCGGTATAGAGACGGGGGAGAGGGGCGCTCTCATCGCCGGTTTCGCCAATCGCCGGCGTTGCAGGAGACGACGGCGAGGCTGAAGCTGCCTCTTTCTCCCCGTCGCTATGTGGGGAGTTGAGGAATGGTCCGCGAAGCGGACGAAAAGCCAACTGCTTGGCTTTTCGAATGACGAACGTCCGGCAGGACAATGAGGGGCGGCGCCAACGCTGGAAACAGTTGCGCTTGCCGTGCCATCGACCTTTGCCCATCATCGGCAATAACGCCGCCGGAAAACCCGGCAACGGAGCACAGATGCGCGACAAGCAGCCGAAATCCATCCTTCGCGAATTCCTCGACGGCGAGGCGGCGGGCGGCATCATCCTGATGGTTGCGGCAGCCCTTGCGCTGATCGTCGCCAATTCACCATTGGCCGAAACCTATTTCGCCGCTCTCCACGCCTATCTCGGCCCGCTCAGCGTGTCGCACTGGATCAATGATGGGCTGATGGCGGTGTTCTTCCTGCTGGTCGGCCTCGAGATCAAGCGCGAGATGCTCGACGGTCAGCTCTCGACCTGGCCGCGCCGCGTGCTGCCGGGCGTCGCCGCCGCCGGCGGCATGCTGGTTCCCGCACTCGTCTATGTCGCCATCAACCGCAACAACGCCGCCGCGCTCTCCGGCTGGGCGATCCCGACCGCCACCGACATCGCCTTTGCGCTCGGCGTGCTGTCGCTGCTCGGCAACCGCGTGCCGGCGTCGCTCAAGATCTTTCTCACCGCGCTCGCCATCATCGACGATCTCGGCGCCGTCATCATCATCGCCATCTTCTACACAAGCGGCCTGTCGCTGGCCTATCTCGGTGCGGCCTTCGCCGTCGTCGCGGTGCTCATCGTGCTCAACCGCATGCGGGTGACGAGGCTGACGCCTTACCTCGTGCTCGGCGCCGTGCTGTGGGTGCTCGTGCTGAAATCGGGTGTGCATGCGACGCTGGCCGGCGTGGCGCTGGCGCTCACCATTCCGCTGAAAACTTCTCCCGGCAGCGGGCACGATCTCGACCATTCGCCGCTGCACCGGTTGGAGCACGGCCTGCACAAGATCGTGCCGTTCTTCGTCATCCCGATTTTCGGCTTTGCCAATGCCGGCGTGTCGCTGGCCGGCCTCAGCGCCTCTGCCCTGGTCGAGCCGCTGACGCTCGGCGTTGCCGCCGGCCTGGTGCTGGGCAAGCTGGCCGGCGTCTTCGGCTCGTCGGCGCTGGCGATCCGGCTCGGCTTCGCCGACCTGCCGGTCAATGCCGGCTGGCTGCACATGATCGGCATTTCGCTGCTCTGCGGCATCGGCTTCACCATGAGCCTGTTCATCGGCCTGCTCGCCTTCGCCAACGACGTGGCGCTGCAGGACGCCGTCAAGGTCGGCATCCTGGCGGGGTCCTTCGTTGCAGCGCTGCTGGGTGCCGCCGTGCTCCTGATGGCGCCGGCGGCAGGGGTGGAGGAGGTGGTGGAGTAGGTGTTCTTGGGTTCCTCGCCCCCGCAAAGCGGGGCGAGGAACTTGAGCTTCGTCTACTCGCTCTCTCCCGCCAGCGCCGGCACCGCCACACCCGCCAGTTCCGCCGCCAGCAGCCGCGCCGCACCCGCCCGTGCAATGCGCAGCATCAGCGCCTTGCGCGTTGCTGCGGCCATGCGGTGCTCGGGCGCCTCGCGCAAAATCTCGGCGCCGTAGCCGTCGGACAGGATGAAGCCGCATTCCTCCGGAAAAATATCCGAGGGCACGCCCGGATGCGTGGCGAAGAAGAAGCGGTCGGAGTGCAGCCGGTAATCAGGCCATTTGCGGTCGACGCGAAAATCCTCGATCGAGGATTTGATCTCGATGATCCAGATGTCGCCCTGCCTGGTCAGCGCCACAAGGTCGGCGCGCCGCCCGGTGGCCAGCGACAGTTCGGGCAGCACATGCATGCCCATTTGCATAAGCAGCCGCTGCACGCCACGCCGCACCAGCATGGCGCGTTCGGACTGGCGGCCGTCGATCAGCGGATTGAGGGGAATCGGTGAAATGATCGGCATGGCAGCCACCATGCCAGATTTTGTTCACGGTTTGAACCCTGTGTGACTAGGCGATTATCCGGTTGACAAACCCATAGGCGAATTTTCTCTCGCAATGATAAGAAGCACGGTCCTTGGCACGAGGGGAGACACCATGGGGTTTTTGGGATTCATCAACCGGCTTTTCCCCGCGACCGAAGAGTTGCGCCGGTACTCAGCAATCGCGGGTCCCTATTCATTCATGTTTCTGGTGAAGCGCATCCCAGCCGAAAACCGGAAATTCGTACGCTTCCGCCTCAGCCATATGGGAGCGGTCCAGGATAGTTACACATTCAGCGTCGAGGAGTTCGGTTCCCTCGTTGATGCCGTCCTGAAGACAAAGGCAGAGATAGATGACCCACTGCTCACGAGCGCTACCCAGCCGTAGGGGAATGGCGGCAATTATACGGTTGACAGAACTGAGGCTACGACTTGATCCGAGCGCCTTCCGCGATCGCACCATATCTGTATCGGCGCGGTCTGGTATTGCTCCGGAACGCCCCTGCGTCCGCCGATCAACTTCCGTTCTTAGCTATAAGGCGGCCGGACTAAAGTCTTGCGCCGGGAACGCAAAGGTCTGATGTAACCGCTTTGGTTCCGTTCTTGTCCCTTGGACGTTCCCGTATTTTAGTCAGTCGAGATACTACCTATATGGCCGAAGCCGGCCTGTTCTCGAGCAGCGCAGCCCCCGCAATGTCATCCAAAATCGGGCAATCCGGCCGGTCGTCACCATGGCAGGCCTGGATCAGCGTCTGCAAGGTCGTGCGCATCGACTGCAGCTCGCGCACCTTTTCCTCGATGGCGCTCACATGGGCGGCGGCAATCTCGCGCACATCGTGGCTGGCGCGGCTGCGGTCCCGGTAGAGCGCCATCAGCTGCCGGCAATCGTCGATTGAAAAGCCGAGGTTGCGAGCGCGGCGCAGGAAGGCTAGCCGATGGATGTCGTCGCTGGAATAATCGCGATAGCCATTGCCGGCGCGCGCCGGGGCGATCAGGCCGATCTCTTCATAGTAGCGGATGGTCTTGGCCGGCAGGCCAGACCGCGCCGCGGCATCGCCTACATTCATTGTTATTCCTCGATGTGGTTCCCTGATTCTAGGCTATCCGACAGGACCGACCATTGTTTTTCCTTCACAATCCCGTGAGTCCTGTTGCCGAAATGCCATAGTTGCCGGCTTACCGGCACGTAAGCTCCTGCATATAGGCATCGCGCGCTTGGCAAGCAAAGCAAATGCCAGCATGAATGATTTCAGGAAAAGCGGCCGTAACGTGTCGCGACATCTTGGCGGGGCATCGGACCATTTCATGCGCATGAAGTCATTTGCAATCGTCGCCGCACTTGCGTTGTCGGCCGCGATCTCGGGTTGCAGCACGATCGGCTCGCAACTGTTCACCAACAACTACGGTTCGGTGAACGATGCAGGCTACCAACTGCCGCGCATCCCGATCGAGAGGGTGCCGCTGAAGTACCACCGGCAAGAGGTGAACTACGACACCTCGGAAAAGCCGGGCACCATCGTCGTCGATACCCAGAACAAGTTTCTCTACTTCGTCGAAGGCGACGGCCGGGCGATCCGCTACGGCATCGGCGTCGGCCGCGAAGGCTTTGAATGGCACGGCACCGCCCATATCGCGCTGAAGCGCGAATGGCCGACCTGGACGCCGCCGCGGCAGATGATCCAGCGCCAGCCGGAGCTAGCGAAGTTCGCGAGCGGCATGGAGCCGGGCTTGAAGAACCCGCTCGGCGCGCGCGCCATGTATCTGTTCAACAAGGGCGGCGACATGGGCTACCGCCTGCACGGCAGTCCGGAATGGAATTCGATCGGCAAAGCGATGTCGTCAGGCTGCATCCGGCTGATGAACCAGGACATCATCGACCTCTACGACCGCACTTCGGTCGGTGCCAAGGTCATCGTGATGTAGGACCTTGATCCGGAACCGAGGTCCACGAAAGCGAAAAGTGGAACCGGTTTTCGGGAAGATCAAGGTCAAGATAGGCGTTACCCTTCGTACGCGGACCGTCTAGGCAACAACGGACGTCCAAAACAGAAAACCGGGCAATCTGGCCCGGTTTTTTGTTGCTCGCTCGAATGCGTGAAGGGGTCTTAGGAGACCTGCTCGACCTGCTGTACTTCCGGCACGAAGTGGCGGAGCAGGTTCTGGATGCCGTGCTTCAGCGTCGCCGTCGAGGACGGGCAGCCGGCGCAGGCGCCCTTCATGTGCAGGAACACGGTGCCGTTCTCGAAGCCGCGGAAGGTGATGTCGCCGCCATCCTGGGCAACCGCCGGGCGCACCCTGGTGTCGAGCAATTCCTTGATGGTGATGACCAGTTGCTCATCGGCCTTGTCGTAGAATTCGCCGGTCTGGCTGGTCTCGGCAGCGGGGCCGGCGTTGACCATGACGGGCGCGCCCGACATGAAATGCTCCATGATGGCGCCGAGGATGGCCGGCTTCAGGTGCTGCCAGTCCGGGCCGTCCTTGGTCACGGTGATGAAGTCATAGCCGAAGAAGACGCCGGTCACGCCGGGGATCTCGAACAGGCGGCCGGCCAGCGGCGAGGCGCTGGCTGCACTGTCGGCGTCGCGGAAATCGGCGGTGCCTTCGACAAGCACTTCCTTGCCGGGCAGGAACTTCAGCGTTGCCGGGTTCGGCGTCGATTCGGTCTGGATGAACATGGCCGTCTCCGTGCCCCAGTCGGGCAGCTAGTTTGGAATAGTTCTAAATAGGCTCAATCTGCTGGACATTCAAGCGAAACGCATCGCTCAAAATGGCTGGCTGGCGGAATGTTTTTACTGGCTGGGGATGAATCCCGCGCGGGCTATAAATCCAGGATCGTGATGTTATCCGAACCGCTTCACACTTTCCGGCATCACTCTCTATGCGAGGCTGTCGATCTCCTCGTCGGAAAGGTTCTGCGGCACCACTGTGACGGGAATAGGGAAGGCGGCGCCCTTGCCGGCAACAGCCCCGACCAGCGGCCCGGGTCCTTCCTTGCCGGCACCTGCCGCCAGCACCAGGATGGCGATGTCCTGGTCTTCCTCGATCAGCTTGTGGATCTCCTCGGTCGGCTTGCCTTCGCGCACCACCATCTCGGGCTCGATGCCGAGCTTCTGGCGCACCTTGTTGGCGTAGCCGTCGAGTGCCGCGCGCGCCGTGGCGTTGGCTTCCTCGCGCATGATCTTCTCGACGCCCAGCCAGTGCTGAAAGTCGTCCGGTGTGATGATGTAGAGCAGCACCAGCGTGCCGCTGGTGCTCTGCGCCCGCTTGGAGGCGTACGCGACGGCGCGCTCGCACTCCGGCGTGTCGTCGATGATCGTCAGGAATTTCCTGCGATGGCCGGCTTCGCGACTGAGGCGTTTGGAGACCATGTCTATCTACTCGATGTTTTCGGCCGCAATCTGCCACCGCGACAGACCGGCGGCAAGCCGCCGGCCTTGGGCCAGAATGGTGCGGTGCACTGACGGTAGGATCAGCCCTGCAACAGGCCTATAATGTCGCGTACCGTCTTCATCGTGGTCTCAGCCAGCGCGCCGGCGCGTTCGCCGCCGTCTCTCAGCACCGCGTCGACATGGGCGCGGTCGCCTTCGATGCGGCGCATCTCGCCGGCGATCGGCGCCAGTTTTTCCACGGCAAGGTCGGCAAGCGCCGGCTTGAACACGGAAAACTGCTGGCCGCCGAACTCCTTCAGCACGTCCGCCTTCGACATCTCGGCCAGCCCTGCATAGATGCCGACCAGGTTTTCCGCTTCCGGGCGGCTTTCCAGGCCGTCGACTTCGCTTGGCAACGCTTCCGGGTCGGTCTTGGCCTTGCGGATCTTCTTCGAGATGGTGTCGGCATCGTCGGTCAAATTGATGCGCGACAGGTCGGACGGGTCCGACTTCGACATTTTCTTCGAACCGTCGCGCAGGCTCATGATGCGCGCCGCCGGCCCGCCGATCACCGGTTCGGTTATCGGGAAGAACCCGTTTACCGTCTCTTCGCCGACCTGCATCTCGACGCCGACGCCAAGACTGGCGATGCGGCTCGAAAAATCATTATTGAACTTTTGCGCGATGTCGCGGGTCAGCTCCAGATGCTGCTTTTGGTCCTCGCCCACCGGCACATGGGTGGCGCGGTAGAGCAGGATGTCGGCCGCCATCAGTGAGGGATAGGCTAGCAGGCCCAGCGAGGCATTTTCGCGGTCCTTGCCGGCCTTGTCCTTGAACTGCGTCATCTTGTTCATCCAGCCGATGCGCGCCACGCAGTTGAAGATCCAGGCAAGCTCGGCATGCTGCATCACCCGCGACTGGTTGAAGACGATGTGCTTCTTCGGGTCGATGCCGGAGGCAAGGAAGGCCGCGGTAATCGAGCGGGTCTGGTCGGCGAGGTCGTCATGGACGAGTTGTGCCGTCAGCGAATGCAGGTCGACGACGCAATAGATGCAGTCGGACGTTTCCTGCAGGGCGACGAATTTCTTGATGGCGCCGAGATAGTTGCCGAGATGCAGATTGCCGGTCGGCTGTACCCCGGAAAAGACGAGCTGTTTGAAGGCGGTCATGATGTCCTCATGGCTTGTGGAGGGCCGTATAAGCGTGATTCCGAAAAGTTGCAGACTTTTCGGAGCCAATCACGCGGCTGGAAACCACGCGCGGCGAAAGTCTTGCGACGGCGCGCTTATGGACGAAGGGGCGGAGAGGATCAAGAGGCGGGGATAGCGCGGTCGCGTCTGATGCCCCTGTATATTGACCTGACAGGTTGGCGCCGCCCCTCATTGTCCTGCCGGACATTTCTCCCCGTATAGAGAGGGGGGGAGAAAAACGCCGTCATCGCCCGCTTTCGCCAATCGCCAGAGAAAGCGCTGGCGCCATATTCAGCCTCTTTCTCCCCGTTCACGGGGAGAAATGCCCGGCAGGGCAATGAGGGGCGGCGCTGACATCGACATTTATGATATATTTGAACCTGCATTGCATATCATCGGATGAGAAATCGATGCCCGCCGTCAACAACGAGGAAGCCCCAAAGCCCCGACAGGACCACGAGACGCCGCTTGAAACAGCGGCGCGGCTTCGGGCCGAATTCGGGGTCGAGCTTAGCAAGCAGGCACCCGAACCGCTGCCACGCTCGGTTTACGACAAATTGTCTGGCGAAGTTTAACCAGGTTCTACGGTTAGGCTTACGGATCTGGAGACTGTTCCGTGACCGGCGGTGTGCCCTTCCGCCCAATATTGCGCCGGATCATGCCGAAATCGGCGCCGCCGGTGGCAAAGGCCATGACGAAGTAGAGAGCCGCTCCGCCGGCCACGAGCGCCAGCAGCGTCGTTGCCTTGATCACCAGTGGCGAGCCGGGGCCGAGCCTGACGGCCAGCCAGTGCTCGGCGAAATAGAGCGCCACCGCCATCACCGCAGCCGACAGCACCAGGCGCGGAATGCGCTTCAGCAATGGCACGTCGCGGCCCCAATGGCCACGTCGGATCAGCACCGCAAGCAGCATCACCGCGTTGACCCAGCCGGCGACGGCCGAGGCCACCGCAATGCCGGGCGCGCCCATTTTCGGGAACAGCGTCAGCGCGGTGATCACGTTCACGCCGACCGAGATGGCGGCGAACATCATCGGCGTGCGCGTATCCTCGCGGGCGAAATAGCCGGGAGTGAAGGCCTTGATCAGCACGAAGGCCGGCAGGCCGAGGCCGAAAATCGCCAGGATCGCGGCCACGGTCGGCGTCGAGCCGTTGGCGGCGAAGGCGCCGCGCTCATAGACCAGCCGCACGATCGGCTCCGCCATTACCCAAAGGGCCGCCGCCGCCGGCAAGGTCATGAACAGGGTGAACTCGACCGAGCGGTTCTGCAGATTGGCTGCCTCGACCAGATTGCCCGATTTCAGCGCCCGCGACAGCTCCGGCAACAGCACGATGGCCACCGCGACGCCGACGACGCCGAGCGGCAGCTGGTAGATGCGGTCGGCGTAAGCAAGCGACGACACGGCGCTGTCCTGCGCCGACGCGATCGCCGTGCCGATCAGCTGGTTGATCTGGGTGATGCCGCCGGTGATCGCCGCCGGCAGCGCCAGGATCAGCAGGCGCTTGACGTTGGGCGTCATCTTCGGCCGGCGAAAACCGATGGCGATGCCGGCATTGCGCACAGCCACCCAGACAATGGCGAGCTGTACCAGCCCCGCCGCCAGCACGCCCCAGGACAGGCTGAAACCAACCTCACGGGCATCCATGCCGTGGTACCAGGCGTAGCCGAGCACGCTAATCAGGATGATGTTGAGGAATGCGGGCGCCACGGCAGCCGCGAAATAGCGGCGCAGCGAATTCAGCATGCCGGCCATCATGGCTGCGAGCGACATGCAGATGAGATACGGGAACATGATCGTCGCCAGCAGGACGGTCGTCTCGAATTTGCCCGGCGTGTCGGCAAAGCCCGGCGCCACGAGATAGCGCACGATCAGCGGCATCGCCAATTCCATGACGATGGTCAGCGCCAGAAGTGCGGTGAACAGGACGCCGAACACTTCCTCCGAAAAGCGCTTGGCGCCGTCGGTGCCGTGGGTCTCGATCTCCTTGGCAAACAGCGGCACGAAAGCGGCGTTGAAGGCGCCTTCGGCAAACAGCCGGCGAAACGTGTTGGGAAACTGAAAGGCGGCGTTGAAGGCGTCCGCCACCGGCCCGGTGCCGAGTGCGGCCGCCATCAGCATTTCGCGGCCAAAGCCAAGGGCGCGGCTCATCAGCGTGCCGGACGCAACCGTGGCGAATTTCTTGACGAGGCTCATGCGCGGGGAGATTGCCTGGATGATTGGGACAAAGGGGATGATTGGGACAAAGTGATGGTCACTCGGCCGCCGCCTTGGCCTTGCCGCCGCGCTCTGGGACAACGCCTTCAAGCGCCGCGATCAGCCTGGCGTGGATGGTGGCGGTGCGTGCCGGGTTGTCGATCTTCTGCCCCGTAAGGTCGGTGACATAGAAAGTGTCGATCACCTTCTCGCCGAAGGTGGTGATGTGAGCCGAGGCGATGTCGAGCGAGAGATCGGACAACGCACTGGTGATTTCCGACAACAGCCCAGGCCGGTCCAGTCCCTCGACCTCGATCACCGAAAACCGGTTCGACAGCGTGTTGCGGATTTCGGCGCGCGGCGGAATCTTGAACACCTTGGCGCCGCGCCGCGGCCGGGTGCGCTTCTCGATCATCTCCGGCAGCCAGCTCTTGCCCGACAGCACGTCCTCGATCAGCCGGCCGACGCGCTCGGCGCGACGGCGCTCATCCTCATCGCGGTCGAATTCCCGTGAGATCAGGATGATGTCCAGCGCGCGGCCGTCGGACGTGGTGAAGATCTGCGCGTCGACGATGTTGCCGCCGGCGCCGGCACAGGCGCCGGCAATAACCGAAAGCAGGCGCGGATGGTCCTGCGCCAGCACGGTGATCTCGGTCACCGCCTCGAATTGGTGGGTCCTGACCACGGTGGCGAGCTTCTTGCCTGCCGCGTCGGCTTCGCGAATGAATTCGGCATGGCGCAGCTGATCGGGGAGGTCGACCGTCAGCAGATAGTTCTCGTAATGCAGGCCGACATAGCGCTTGCGGGCCTTGTCCGGCCAATCGGCCAGCGCCTCGGCCAGCCGCTCGCGCGCCGCCGCCGTCCGCTTGGCGCGCGACACTTCCGAGAAGCCGCCGGTCAAAAGCAGTTCGGTCTCGTAGTAGAGCGTGCGCAGGAGCTGGCCCTTCCAGCCGTTCCACACGCCCGGCCCGACACCCCTGATGTCGCAGACGGTCAGGATCAACAGCATTTTTAGCCGCTCAACCGATTGCACGATCGAGGCGAAATCCTCGATCGTCTTGCGGTCGTTGAGGTCGCGCGTCTGCGCCGTCATCGACATCACCAGATGGTTCTCGACCAGCCAGGCGACTGTCTCGGTGTCGGCCGCCGACAGCCCCATATGCGGGCAGATGCGGCGCGCGATCCGGGCGCCGGCCTCTGAGTGATCCTCCGGCCGGCCCTTGGCGATGTCGTGCAGCAGCACCGCGACATAGAGCGCCTCGCGGCTCTTCTCTAGCCCCGGCATCAGCGTGTGCGAGAGCGGATGCACCTTTTCGCCGTCGCCGCGCTCGATCTCGGCCAAGACGCCGATGCAGCGGATCAGGTGCTCGTCCACCGTATAGTGGTGGTACATCGAGAACTGCATCATGGCGACTATTCTGCCGAAATCGGGGATCAGCCTGCCGAGCAGGCCGGCCTCGTTCATGCGCCGCAAATTAAGCTCGGCATTGCGGTCCGAGGTCAGGATGTCGAGGAACAGCCGGTTGGCCTCCTCGTCGCGCCGCAGCGACTTGTTGACCAGACCGAGCGAGCGGGTGAGCAGCTTCAGCGCATCGGGATGGAACTCCAGCCCGTGCTTGTCGGCGAACCAGAACAGCCTGAGCAGATTGACCGGGTCGCGCTCGAACACGCTGTCGTCGGCGACGTTGATGCGGTGATTGTCGACAATGAAGTCCGACGTGCCTGCCAGCTTGCGCTTGCGGCGCTGGAAGGTGAGGAAGATGCGGTTGAAGCCGGGCACATGCTTGGCCTGCTCTTCCTCGAGCGCGGCGCAGAAGATGCGGGTGAGGTCGCCGACATCCTTGGCGACGAGGAAGTAATGCTTCATGAAGCGCTCGACCGCCGACAGACCGGGATGGGTGGTGTAGCCCAGCCGTTCGGCGATCTCGCGCTGGATATCGAAATGCAGCCGTTCCTCTGGCTTGCCGGTCAGGAAATGCATGTGGCAGCGCACCGCCCACAGGAAGTCTTCGGCCTTCTGGAATTCGCGGTACTCGGCCTCGGTGAAGACACCTTTCTCGACCAATTCCTCGCCGGTGCGCACGCGATAAAAATACTTGGCGATCCAGAACAGCGTCTGCAAATCGCGCAGGCCGCCCTTGCCGTCCTTGACGTTGGGCTCGACCAGATAGCGGCTTTCGCCGGCCTTGGCATGGCGATCGTCGCGTTCGGCGAGCTTGGCCTGCACATATTCCGGTCCGGTGGTGCGCACCACTTCATGGTCGAAGCGAGCGAGCAATTCGTCGAAGAGCTTCTGTTCGCCCCACAGGAACCGCGCTTCCAGGATCGTGGTGCGGATGGTGATATCGCTGCGCGACAGCCTGAGACACTCGTCGATGTTGCGGGTGGCGTGGCCAACCTTCAACCCGAGGTCCCACAGCATATAGAGCATATATTCGACGATCTGTTCGCCCCACGGCGTCTGCTTGTAGGGCAGCAGGAACAACAGGTCGATGTCGGAGCCCGGCGCCAGCGTGCCGCGGCCATAGCCGCCGACGGCAACGACCGCCATGCGCTCTGCGGTCGAGGGGCTTTTCACCCGGTAGACGTGGGTCGCGGCGAACTCGTAGAGGGCGCGGATGATCTCGTCCATCAGATGCGACAGCCGGGCGGCGCAGGCCGTGCCGCTGCCATCGTCCATCAGCATGCGCTCGGCAACCTTGCGGCCCTCGGTCAGCCGATCCTTCAGCAGCCGGAGCGCACCGACGCGCGCGCCGGGCTCGATGCCGCTGGCCGCCGAGATCAGCGCCGTCATGTCGCGGCGCAAAGCCTCGCTGTCGATCAGCGCGTCGAGCTTGAGGGAGATTTTTGCCATGGATTGCCGGTGGGCCTCGCCTTTGCGCGGCGTCTATAGCGCGTTTTCACGGCGCTGTGTATGGGGCGGACGGACGCGTCGGCCGCGATACCAGAAAGGGATGATCATCTCGCGCCGGAGCCGGAAGAGATCGGCGATCTGCCGCGTCAACCGCCTGGTCTCGATCCTTGCCTTGGCGGTGATTGGCCTGGGGCGCCGTTTACCTATCCCGCTTGCCACCCATTCCTCTGTTCGCTCCTGCTTGAGCAGGCTTGGCAATCTCACCGGACTGTCGCCGAGGAATTGTGCCTGCAGGCACAATGCTGGGACGAGTTGGTAAATGACCTTGTCGGACGAGGTAGCAAAACGCGGATTGAAGATGAGGTGATCGACGGGAATGCTGATCTCATTCGTTGCCGCAAGAAGGTCCCGCGCGGCCTGTCTGGACAGGATGTATCCCGCCGTACCGATATGGAGCCCGTGCAGTCTGCTCGCAGAAAAACCGTGGCCGCAGGCAACTTGCTTGCGTGAAATTACGGTCCGGTTGAAGAACGTTTCCAACTTGACGATGTCCGCATCGGCGGGAATCCAGCCCGCATCGGCAAGCAAAGCGCCGGCTTTGTCCGGGAAAACGACATCGTCCTCGAAAATCGCCGCGTAAGCATCCTCACCTGCAGCGATCGTCGACCAACACTGTTGGTGGCTGAGCAGGCAGGCAATCTCGGCGTCGGCCAGACGCAAATGCTTCTTGCCCTGCGGCATTTCGGCCAGATCCGGCCGATCTCGCGCATCGATGGCGGCGACCCGCTCGAAGGCGATGCCGATGCGGGCGAACTCCGCCGTTACATGGGCGAGGCGATCGCGAGACCGATCGAGATTGATAATCAGGCATTTCATTTGGGTGGGATCGATGCAGTGGGACGCGCGTCCATAGCATGGGAACAAAGTCGCGTAAGCGATTTTCCCTCGATGTGCGCGATAACGGCCACGATCGAAAAGTGGAAATCGCCCCTTGACCTTCCAGTTACTGGAAGCACTACCTCCTCACCCAGACAGATATAAGGCACTTTTCGATGGCGCATTCCGAGCATCACCACCACGCGGCCGATGGCAGCTGTTGTGCGGCAAAGGCTGCTGAGCCGGCCGCCGAAGCCGTGGTGCGCGATCCGGTGTGCGGCATGAGCGTCGATCCGGCAGCCGGCAAGCCGACGGCCGAGCATGGCGGCCGTCTTTTTCACTTCTGCAGCGAGGGTTGCCGTACGAAATTCGTCGCCGGGCCCGAAAAATACCTGACCGCCACCGACCCCGTCTGTGGCATGAGTGTCGACCGCGCTACCGCCAGGCATTTTTTCCGCCACGAAGGCCAGGGTTTCTATTTCTGCTCGGCCGGCTGCCGGGCGAAGTTCGAGGCCGAGCCGCAAAACTATCTCGGTGACAGGCCGACGCCGTCGCCAGTGCGGAAAGGCACGCAATACACCTGCCCGATGCATCCCGAAGTGATAAGAGACAAGCCCGGCTCCTGCCCGATCTGCGGCATGGCGCTTGAGCCGATGGGCGTTCCCACTGGCGATGAGGGCCCGAACCCCGAACTGGTAGACTTCACCAGACGGTTCTGGGTCAGCGCGGTGCTGTCCCTGCCGCTGCTGATCGTTGCCATGGCGCCGATGCTCGGCCTGACGTTCCAGGCGTTTGTCGACGGGCGAACGATGGTCTGGCTGGAATTGGCGCTGGCCAGCCCAGTGGTGCTGTGGGCGGCCTTCCCCTTCTTCCACCGCGGCTGGGAGTCGCTGGTCAACCGCAGCCCCAACATGTGGACGCTGATTTCGCTGGGTGTGGGTGCGGCCTACCTCTACAGCGTCGTCGCCGCACTGTTTCCGGACATCTTTCCGCATCAGTTCCGTGGCCATGGCGGCACCGTCCCGGTCTATTTCGAGGCAGCTTCCGTCATCGTCGCGCTGGTATTCCTCGGTCAGGTGCTCGAATTGCGGGCGCGCGAAAAGACCGGCTCGGCCATCCGTGCGCTGCTCGACCTGGCGCCGAAGACGGCACGGCTGATCGGGGAGGACGGCTCCGACACCGACGTGCCGCTCGTTGCGGTCAAGACCGGCGACCACCTACGCCTCCGTCCGGGCGACGCCGTGCCGGTCGACGGCACTGTAACGGAAGGCCGTTCCTCCATCGACGAATCGATGATCTCGGGCGAGCCGCTGCCGGTCGAAAAAACGAAAGGCGATGCCTTGACCGGCGGCACGCTCAACAAGAACGGTTCGCTGATCATGCGCGCCGAAAAGGTCGGCTCCGAAACGACGCTTTCGCGCATCGTCGAGCTGGTCGCAAAGGCGCAGCGTTCGCGCGCGCCGATTCAAGGTTTAGCCGATCGCGTCTCCTTCTACTTCGTGCCGGCCGTCGTGCTGGTCGCGCTCATGGCCTTTGCCGCCTGGGCGATCTTCGGTCCCGAACCCAGCTTGATCTTTGCCATCGTCTCGGCGGTCTCGGTGCTGATCATCGCCTGCCCCTGCGCGCTCGGCCTGGCGACGCCGATGTCGATCATGACTGCCACCGGGCGCGGGGCGCACGCGGGCGTGCTGATCAAGGACGCGGCCGCGCTCGAGCGCTTCGCTTCGGTCGACACGTTGATCGTCGACAAGACCGGCACCTTGACCGAAGGCAAGCCTCGCTTGACCGATGTCGTCGCTGCCGAAGGCCTGTCTGAGAATGAATTGCTGGCGCTCGCCGCCGGCCTGGAAAAAGGCTCGGAGCATCCGCTGGCCGAGGCCATTGTCGGCGGCGCCGGCGAACGCGGCCTGACGCTCGTTGAGGCCGGCGGCTTCGACGCCGTCACCGGCAAGGGCGTATCCGGCACGGTGTCTGGCAGGAAGGTTTCGCTCGGCAACGCCGCCATGATGGCCGATGTCGGCATCGACACCGCTTCCCTGTCGGCCAGGGCCGAGGCGCTGCAGGCAGAAGGCAAGACGGCGATGTTCGTTGCGGTGGACAAAAAACTGGCCGGCATTGTCGCGGTCGCCGATCCGGTCAAGGCAACGACAGCCGAGGCGATCAGGGCGCTGCACGACAGAGGCTTGCGGATCATCATGGCGACCGGCGACAATGAATGCACGGCGCGCGCCATCGCCAAAAGCCTTGGCATTGACGAGGTGCGCGCCGGCCTGCTGCCGGAACAAAAGGCAGCCCTTGTCGAGGAGTTGCGTGCGAAAGGTGCCGGCGTAGCCATGGCCGGCGACGGCGTCAACGATGCGCCGGCCCTGGCCAGCGCCGATGTCGGCATCGCCATGGGCACCGGCGCCGATGTCGCTGTCGAGAGCGCCGGCATTACGCTGGTCAAGGGCGATCTCAACGGCATCGTCAGGGCCCGAACGCTCGCCCAGGGGACGATCCGCAACATCCGCCAGAATCTGTTTTTCGCCTTCCTCTACAATGTGCTTGGCGTGCCGGTTGCCGCCGGCGTGCTCTATCCGCTCACCGGCACGCTTTTGTCGCCGATGCTGGCGGCGGCGGCCATGAGCCTGTCTTCGGTTTCGGTCATCGCCAACGCATTGCGGCTGCGGACGTTGAAACTCTGAGCAAAGCCCCCAGATACGAATATCAATCAACAGGAGATCATGGATGACCTTGGCTAAGAAGATCGTGCTTTTGATGATGGCGGCGGGAATGCTGCTTGCCGTTTTCCTCGAAAGCGTCCCGGCGCAATCCGAAGAGATGAAACACGACATGGGCGCGATGGGCGCGCAAGGTCCTTCGACCGACGGCTACAAGGCGGCGATGGACAAGATGCACACCGACATGATGATCGAATATTCCGGCAATGCCGATGTCGATTTCGTGCGCGGCATGATCCCGCATCATCGGGGCGCGATCGACATGGCCAAGGTGGAACTCGCCAATGGCAAGGATCCCGAAATCCGCAAGCTGGCCGAAGATGTCATCGCCGCGCAGGAAGCCGAGATCGCCAAGATGCAGGCCTGGCTCGCCGCCCATCCGGCGAAGTAAGGCAGCAACGGCCATGCCGGAGAGATTCATTCTGGATTTCTCTCCGTGCTTGTGATGCCATTCGCATCGATTACACGGCGCCAGGAGCCCACATGCCATCGACGATAAGAGCCACCACACTGCCTTCGGGCGAGGCCGTCCAGGTGCTGGGACAGGGCACATGGAAGATGGGCGAGGATTCCCGCCGCCGCGCCGGCGAGGTCAATGCCCTGAAGCTCGGGCTGGACCTCGGCATCACGTTGATCGACACCGCTGAAATGTATGCCAGCGGCGGCGCCGAGGAGGTGGTAGCGGAAGCCATTGCCGGGCGCCGCGACGAACTCTTTCTTGTCTCCAAGGTATTGCCGTCCAATGCCTCGCGCGCCGGCGTGGCGCGGGCCTGCGAAAACAGCTTGAAGCGCCTGCGCACCGACCGCATCGATCTCTATCTCCTGCACTGGCCGGGCAGTGTGCCTCTATCTGAAACCGTCGAGGCTTTCGAGGCGCTGAAGGAGGCCGGCAAGATACGCCACTGGGGTGTCAGCAATTTCGACACCGACGAAATGGAGGAGCTGACCGGCCTGTCGTCTGGCAATCATGTCCAGACCAACCAGGTGCTCTACAATCTGTCGCGGCGCGGCCCCGAATTCGATCTCGCACCGTGGAGCCGGCAGCGCGGCATCCCGCTGATGGCCTATTCGCCGGTCGAGCAGGGCGCGCTGGCGCGCAATTCCAGGCTGGAAACCATCGCCGCCCGCCACAACGCCACGGCAGCACAGATCGCGCTTGCCTGGGTGATGGCGCAGCCCGGTGTCATCGCCATCCCGAAGGCGAGCAGCCAGGAGCATGTCCGCCAGAATGTTGCCGCGCTCGACATCGAGCTGACGGCCGAAGACCTCGCCGAACTCGACCGCGCCTTTCCACCGCCGACGCGCAAGCGCGGGCTGGAGATGATCTAGATTGGAACGGGTTTCGACCGGGTATCATCATACGGCGTATAGAGTCGGAGCCATGACGGTCACGTCGCTGCGCGACGGTTACGTCGACATGCCAATCAGGCGGCTGCGCCAGCCCGGAGACCGGACATTCGGTGACAACCTGCCCTCGCATGTACCGCTCGTCGACGGTGCGCTCAGGCTGTCGGTCAACGCCTTCGCCATCGATGACGGCGACGACATCACGCTGATCGACACAGGGGCTTCGAACGCCTGGCACCCGACAATGGGGCACCTGCCCGAGGCGCTGCGCGAGGCGAAGATCGCCACCGACCGGATTCGGACTGTTGCTTTCACCCACACCCATCTCGACCATATACACGGGCTCATCCTTGCCGATGGTGGCGACGGCTTCCCGCAGCTCTCTCGCCTGCTTGTCCCGCGCGCTGAGCTCGGCATGTTTCGCGACGTGGCGAGGCTGGAATGCTTCCACGATCGCGCCCAGCCTCTCGATGCTGGACAGCGCGTCAGCGCTGACATCGATACGATCGGCTCCGCTGGCCATGAAGCCGGCCACACTTGCTTTCGAGTTGTGAGCGCAGGCGAAACACTGTTGATCTGGGGCGACATCGTACATGTGCCGTCGCTTCAATTCGCTCGACCCGAGATCACGTGGGAATTCGACGCAGACCAGCAGCAGGCGAGGGCAAGCCGGTTGCAAATGCTGGCGCTTGCGGCCAACAACGACTGCTACGTCGCCGGCGCGCATCTTGATTCGCCCGGCGTCGGCCGGGTTTTTCGAACCGAGACGGCTTTCCGCTTCGAGCCCTTGTAGCACTCTAGCCGAGCGCCGCCCGCGCCCGTCGCAACGCGCGCGAAAACACTGCGGTGTCGTCGAAGGCGCGCGCCAGCGTGAGCGCGCCCTGGATGGCGCCGACCGTTTCTTCGGCGAGTTCGTCCGCCCTGGCAGCGCTGTGCCCGCTTCGGGTCAGCGCTTCGGCAAGATGCGCCACCCAGCGGCCGAAATAGCTTTTGATCGCAATGGCGAAGAGGTCGCGGGATTCGTCCAGCGCGAAGGCGCCGATGAGGCACACCCGGCGTCCCGAGCGGAAATAGCTGTCGGTCGCTTCGAACATCCGATCGATACCCGTGCGAGGGTAGGCCCTGTCCTGCAACGGCACGAAGACATTCTCCTCGAACCAGCCATCTATATGGGCAATGACAGCCGCCGCCATCTCTTCCTTGCCGCCGGGGAAGAAGTGGTAAAGGCTGCCTTTGCCTAGGCCGGTCGCCGCACCGATCCGCGCCAGGCTCGCCCCTTCATAGCCGTGTTCGCGGAAAACCTCGCCGATGATGGAGAGCAAATCGGCGCGATCGGGCGCGATCCTGCGCATGCGCTAGTTTTTCCGCTTGAGCATGATCTTTGCCGAAAACCGCGACACAGCTCTAGGGATCATATTCTAAAATCCGAGTTCGGACAGGCCGGGATGGTCGTCCGGTCGGCGGCCGAGCGGCCAGTGATATTTGCGCTCACCCTCGGCGATCGGCAGGTCGTTGATGCTGGCGACGCGCCTACGCATCAGCCCGGCCGCGTCGAATTCCCAATTCTCATTGCCGTGGGAGCGGAACCAGTGGCCACTGTCGTCGCGCCATTCATAGGCAAAGCGCACCGCGATGCGGTTGTCGTTCCAGGTCCAGACCTCCTTGATCAGCCGGTAGTCCATCTCGCGAGCCCATTTGCGTGTGAGGAAGGAGACGATCTCATTTCTGCCCGAGACGAACTCGGCGCGGTTGCGCCAGGTGCTGTCCTGCGTATAGGCGAGCGAAACCCGTTCTGGGTCGCGGCTGTTCCAGGCGT
Organism: Mesorhizobium sp. M0058; assembly: GCF_040323095.1. NCBI lineage: Bacteria > Pseudomonadati > Pseudomonadota > Alphaproteobacteria > Hyphomicrobiales > Phyllobacteriaceae > Mesorhizobium > Mesorhizobium sp. M0058. The sequence continues at coordinate 47,723 of NZ_JAMYUQ010000014.1, read as the reverse complement.
CTTCGGCCATGCGCGCCTTCTGCGCGGCGGTCTCGGCGGTGAAGGGCGGCAGCGGCGGACGGCTCATGTCACTCTCCCATCGGCAAAGGCGATGGCGAGCATTGTACCAAACGGTACAATTGGTCAAGGCTGAAATCGGACTAGGTTTTCCCCGCCAGCCCCTTCAGCCGGTAGAGCGCTTCCAGCGCCTCGCGCGGCGTCATCTCGTCTGGATTGATCTCACCCAGCGCTGCGCCCAATGCGTCGCTCTTCGCAGGCTTTGCCGCTTCCCGCTTCATTGCCACCGAAAACAGCGGCAGATCGTCGACCAGCCGGTTGGCCTTGCCGGAGACATCGCCTTCCTCGAGCTGATGCAGCACCTCTTTGGCCCGGCCGACCACCGCTTCCGGCAGACCGGCAAGGCGAGCGACCTGAACGCCATAGGAGCGATCGGCGGCACCCTTGCCGACCTCGTGCAGGAAGACCACGTCGCCTTCCCACTCCTTAACCCGCATCGTGACATTGTGCAGTCGCGGCAGCTTGCCGGAGAGTGCCGTCATTTCGTGGAAATGAGTGGCGAAGATCGCCCGGCAGCGGTTCTTCTCGTGCAGATACTCGACTGCCGCCCAGGCGATCGACAGGCCATCGAACGTGGCGGTGCCGCGACCGATCTCGTCCAGGATCACCAGCGCCCGTTCGCCGGCCTGGTTGAGGATCGCCGCCGTCTCTACCATCTCGACCATGAAGGTCGAACGGCCGCGCGCCAGATCGTCCGAGGCGCCGACCCGCGAGAACAGCCGGTCGACAACGCCGATATGGGCCGACGTCGCCGGCACGAAGGAACCGGTTTGGGCGAGGATGGCGATCAGTGCGTTTTGCCGCAGGAAGGTCGACTTACCGCCCATATTCGGACCGGTGAGCAGCCAGATCGCGCCGGCCTTGGCCCCGTCTTGCGGCGACAGATCGCAATCATTGGCGACGAACGGCCCTTCGCCCGAGCGCCGCAGCGCCTGTTCCACCACCGGATGGCGTCCGCCCGAGATATCGAAGGCGAGGCTGGAATCGACCAGCGGCCGACACCAGGCTTCACTCTCCGACAACAGCGCGAGCGCCGCCGACACGTCAAGTACGGCAAGCGCATCGGCGCCGGCGCGAATTTTTTGCGCCTCGGCGACCGCCTCTGTCGTCAGCGTATCGAAAGCGGCAAGCTCGATGCTCAGCGCCCGGTCGGCGGCATTGGCGATCTTGGTCTCGAGTTCGGCAAGTTCGGTCGTGGTGAAACGCATGGCATTGGCCATGGTCTGGCGGTGGATGAAGCGCGCCTTGGCGCCGTCGCTTCCGGTCATGATCGAATGGTGGTTGGCGGTCACCTCGATGTGGTAACCCAGCACATTGTTGTGGCGGATTTTCAGCGAGCGGATGCCGGTCTCCTCGATCAGCGAGCGCTCCAGTCCGGCGATCACCTTGCGCGATTCGTCGCGCAGCGCCCGCATTTCGTCGAGTTCGGCATGGTAGCCGCCACGCACGAAGCCGCCGTCGCGCCTCAGCAGCGGCAGTTCCTCGCCAAGAGCCTGGGTCAGATGCTCGGCCAGCGCGCGCGGCAGCGCCTTTATCGCGGCAAGTGCCGCGGTCAGCTCAGCGGGCAGGACGGTCGTTCCGAACAGTTCGGCAATGGCGCCCGCCGCTTCAAAGCCGGCACGCAGCGCGCCGAGGTCGCGCGGGCCGCCGCGGTTGAGCGCCAACCGCGACAGCGCTCGCGGCATGTCGGCGACGCTCTTCAGGCTTGACCGCACCGCCTGGCAGAGCCGCGTCTCGGCGCGGAAGAACGATACCGAATCAAGCCGGGCAGCAATCGCCGCCGGATCGGTCAGCGGCGCCATCAGCCGGTCGGCGAGCAGCCTGGCGCCGCCGCCGGTGACCGTGCGGTCTATAGCCTTGAACAGCGAGCCGTCGCGGCTGCCCGACAGCGTGCGCAACAGTTCCAGATTGCCGCGTGTCGCAGGATCGATGAACAGCGTCGAGCCCTGCTCCTCGCGTTCGGGACGCGACAAAGGCGGCCGCTCGGCCTTCTGCGTCTTTTCGACGTAGGCGATGGCGCCCGAGATCGCCGACAATTCGGCGCGCGAGAAGGCACCGAAACTGTCAGGCGTCGCCACTTCGAAGAAGCGCGCGATCCGCCCCGCTGCCGAAGCCGAATCGAAAAGCGACGGCGGCTGCGGGCTGGCGACGCGGCCGATGACGTCGAACACCGGCTTCAGCTCGGGATCGTAAAACACCGGCTCGGCGACGATCAGCTCGCGCGGGTCGACGCGGAAGACATCGGCCAGCAGGCGGTCGGCCGTGGTTTCGGCGACGCGGAAGACGCCGGTCGAGATCTCGATCCAGGCCAGGGCGAAGGCGTCACCGCTGTTGCCGCCCTTCACCCGCCCTAGCGCCATCAGGAAGCTCGATTCCGACGGCGCCAGCAATTTATCCTCGGTGATGGTGCCTGGCGTCACCAGGCGCACCACGTCACGGCGTACGACCGATTTGCCGCCGCGCTTCCTGGCTTCCGCCGGGTCCTCGATCTGCTCGCAGACGGCAACGCGAAAACCTTGGCCGATCAGCTTTTGCAGATAGTCGTCGGCCGCATGCACCGGAACGCCGCACATCGGAATGTCATGGCCCTGATGCTTGCCGCGCTTGGTCAGGACGATGCCCAGCGCCCGGCTCGCCTTCTCGGCGTCGTCGAAGAACAGCTCGTAAAAATCGCCCATGCGGTAGAACAGCAGCGAATCCGGGTTCGCCGCCTTGATCTCGATATATTGCTCCATCATCGGCGTGACGCTGCCGACGGGCGCAGGCGGTGTCACCTCGGGGGCGTCGGTTTCTGCTGAAGTGTGCATGTTCATGCCCGCACGCTAGCAGATGTGGGTGCGGGGTTTAATGCCGGCGGCCCGAAAAGCAGGGGACGACCGGCCTCGACGGCGGCTTGTGCTCCCTCTACGCCGGGTGAAGCCGTTGGTTGCTTCGGGCGCCAACCAGACCCTATGATCGCCATGGCGGGGATAAGCGGCATGGATCAGGACAAACAGGAGGCGTTCGAAGAGCTGGTCGGTCCGGCTGGATCGGCGCTTGAGCGCCTGCTGCTGTTGGCGGCGCGGCGCGTCCACCGCACCAAAAGCAAGCTTAGGGGGACAGTGCGCAAGCGCGTCCCCTTCCTCCTGCCGACACGGGGACCGCTGTCCGATCTCGATAGCGGCATCGAGATGTCGCTGCATTTGCTCAGCCGCGACCCGCTGGTGCTCTATGTCCCGATTGGCGGAGCCCGTCCGCTCTATCCGCTGGCGGCCCTTGGCCGGCGCCTGGCGGGACGGCGCGTCACCTTCCTGACGATGCAGACCTGGACCATGGAGCGGCCGGCTGTCATCGCCCGGATGGGCCGCGATCTCGCCTGGTATGCCGGCCGGTTTCCGCTGCACGAAATCATCTTCCTGTGCAACACCGAGGAAGAGCGCCGTCTCGTCGCGGCTGCGGGCGGCAATGCCATCTTCTCCAACCACAATCTGATGGTGTCGGAGGATATATTCCGGCAGCTGCGGGACGTGCCGGTCGAATTCGACGCGGTCTACAATGGCCGCATCTCGCCGATCAAACGCCATCACCTGGCCTTCGACATAGAGCGGCTGGCCCACATCACCTATTCGATCGGCGAATTGCCGCCGGTTGCCGCCCGCGCCTTTGTTCGGCGACTGCAGGCGCGTTCGCCGCTCCACCAGATCGCCAATCCGCTCGTCGACGGCTGGCCGGGCAAGCTGACGGCGCAACAGGTCAACCACGTCTACAACCAGGCCGCCGTCGGGCTGTGCCTGTCGGCCGTGGAAGGAGCGATGTACTCCTCGATGGAATATCTGATGGCCGGCCTGCCGATCGTCAGTACGCCGAGCCTTGGCGGTCGCGACGTCTATTTCGATCCGGATTATTGCATCGTCGCCGATCCGGAACCGGCTGCCATTCGCCGCGCCGTCGAGACGCTGCGAGATCGTGCCATACCGCGTCAGCACATCCGCCGCCGCACGCTGGAGAAGGTTCACGCCCAGCGCATCGAACTCATGGCGTTCCTGACTGCATTGCTGCGGCGCAAGGGAAGCCGTGCGCCACCCATCGAGACGTGGCCTTTCCCCGGCACAGACGGCATGATGCGGCGGGGAACGGTGCGCGAAATCGCTGCCTTCGTCAGCGAGCCAGAGCCGACGTGACGCCGTTCGACTTCGGGAGATTCGCTGCGGGCGTGAAGATCGCTTGGCGATTTACAGCGGTGGCGTGTAGCCTTGATCCAGAAGTTTCAAAAACACGCACCCGTCTCAAGGGGGCGACACCGGCGAGGAAATCAAAAGCATCATGGCCAAGAAAACCGAAAATAGCGGCCCCTCCGTCAGCGCCGAGGAGGCGCTGGAATTCCACGCCATGGGCCGCCCCGGCAAGCTGGAGATCGTCGCCACCAAGCCGATGGCGACGCAGCGCGATCTGAGCCTCGCCTATTCGCCGGGTGTCGCGGTTCCTGTGCTGGCCATTGCCGAAGACCCCAGCCGCGCCTTCGACTACACGACGCGCGGCAACATGGTCGCCGTCATCTCCAACGGCACCGCCATTCTCGGCCTCGGCAATCTCGGCGCGTTGGCCTCCAAGCCGGTGATGGAAGGCAAGGCGGTGCTGTTCAAGCGCTTCGCCGATGTCGATTCCATCGACCTCGAGGTCGACACCGAGGATGCCGACGAGTTCATCAATTGCGTGCGCTTTCTCGGGCCGTCCTTCGGCGGCATCAACCTGGAAGACATCAAGGCGCCGGAATGCTTCATCATCGAGCAGCGGCTGCGCGAACTGATGGACATCCCAGTCTTCCATGACGACCAGCACGGCACCGCCATCATCTCGGCCGCCGGGCTGATCAACGCGCTGGAGATCACCGGCCGCGACATGAAGACCACGAAAATGGTCTGCAACGGCGCCGGCGCCGCCGGCATTGCCTGCATCGAACTGATGAAGGCGATGGGCTTTGCCCCCGAGAACATCATCCTGTGCGACACCAAGGGCGTCGTCTACCAGGGCCGCACCGAAGGCATGAACCAGTGGAAGTCGGCGCATGCGGTCAAGACCGACACGCGCAGCCTGGCCGAGGCGCTGGACGGCGCCGACGTCTTCCTCGGCCTGTCGGCCAAGGGCGCATTGACCACCAAGATGGTGCAGTCGATGGCCAAGAACCCGATCATCTTCGCCATGGCCAATCCCGACCCGGAGATCACGCCGGAGGAAGTGGCCGAAATCCGCACCGATGCCATCATGGCCACCGGGCGTTCCGACTACCCCAACCAGGTCAACAATGTGCTGGGCTTCCCCTACATCTTCCGCGGTGCGCTGGATGTCAGGGCCACCACCATCAATGACGACATGAAGATCGCCGCAGCGAGAGCGCTGGCCGACCTGGCGCGCAAGGACGTGCCCGATGATGTCGCCGCCGCCTATCAGGGCAACCGGCCGAAATTCGGCCCCAACTACATCATCCCGGTGCCGTTCGATCCGCGCCTGATCTCGGCCATCCCGCTCGCGGTGGCCAAGGCGGCGATGGAGTCGGGCGTCGCCCGCAAGCCTATCCTCGACCTCGACCGCTACGCGCAGGAGCTGTCGGCCCGCCGCGACCCGATCGCTTCGACCTTGCAGCGCATCTACGATCGCGTCCGCCGCCAGCCCAAGCGCATCGTCTTTGCCGAGGGCGAGGAAGAACAGGTGATGCGCGCCGCCGTCTCCTATGTGAACCAGAAGCTCGGCACCGCGATCCTGCTCGGCCGCGACGATGTAATCAAGGAAAACGCCAGGCACGCCGGCATCGACCTGAACAAGCAAGGCATCGAGATCATCAATGCCAGGCTTTCGCGCCGCAACGGCATCTACACCGATTATCTCTACGAGCGCATGCAGCGCAAAGGCTTCCTGTTCCGCGACTGCCAGCGGCTGATCAACAACGACCGCAACCATTTCGCTGCCTGCATGGTGGCGCTGGGCGATGCCGACGGCATCGTCACCGGCGTCACCCGCAACTATTCCACGGCGCTTGACGATATCCGCCGCGTCATCGACGCCAAGCCCGGACACCGCGTCATCGGCGTCTCCATCGTGCTCGCGCGGGGCAAAACAGTCCTCGTCGCCGATACCGCCGTGCACGACATGCCCAATGCCGAACAGATCGCCGACATCGCCGAAGAGGCGGCGGGATTTGCCCGCCGCATGGGCTACGAGCCGAGGCTCGCCATGCTTGCCTATTCGACCTTCGGCCACCCGCAGGGCGAACGCTCCGAGCGGGTGCAGGAAGCGGTGCGTATCCTCGACAAGCGCCGCGTCGATTTCGAATATGACGGCGAGATGGCCGCCGACGTTGCGTTGAACGCCCGTGCCATGGCGCAGTATCCGTTCATCCGGCTGACCGGCCCGGCCAACGTGCTGATCATGCCGGCGTTCCACTCGGCCTCGATCTCGACCAAGATGCTGCAGGAACTCGGCGGCTCCACCGTCATCGGCCCGCTGCTGGTCGGCTTGAACAAACCGGTCCAGATCGTCTCGCTCAACGCCAAGGATTCGGACATCGTCAACATGGCTGCGATCGCGGCCTATAGCGCGGGAGCCTGATTGGCGGCAAAATCGCCAACGCATAAGAGATTGATAATATTCGGCTGCTATAGGGAACGTTCTCGCCCCCTATGGCCTTATGGCATTGGCGGCGCGCTCAGACCGCCAAAACGGGGGTGCGGCCATGAAGCATGACACGGCATCTGTGGTCGGCCAGGGGGTCTATCACGACGAGCGCCTGGATGCGCTGCTGAGCATCACCGGCCGCATGGACGGTTATCTCTACCGTTGCCGCAACGATGCGTCCTACACCATGCTCTACATCAGCGACGGCATTTTAACCGTCAGCGGTTATCGGCCGAGCGACTTCATTCAAAATGCCGTGCGCGACTATGTCTCGGCGATCCACCCGGATGATCTCGCTGCGGTCTATGCCGCCGTCGATACCGCGCTCGAGGCGCGCTGCAACTGGAACGTCGACTACCGCATCGTGCCACAGGTCGGCGAGCCGCTCTGGGTGCGCGAGATCGGAGGCGGGGTCTGGGATGGTGCCGGCGAACTCGAATTCCTCGAAGGTTTCGTCGTCGACATTAGCGACCGTAAGGTAGTCGAGGATCTCAATGCCGAACTGCTGCTCGAACTCAAGGCCGCCAATGAGGAACTCTCCGTACAAAAGCGCGAGATCGAGCTGGCCAAGCAGCAGAGCGATCATTCGGCCAACCACGATGCATTGACCGGCCTGCCCAACCGGCGCGCCTTTCACAACGAGCTGAGGTCGGTGATCGACCGCTGCGACAGCACCGGCCAGGCGGCCGGCCTGCTGTTCATCGACCTCGATAGGTTCAAGAAGGTCAACGACACGCTCGGCCACGAGGCCGGCGACGCGCTGCTGCAGGAGGTGGCGGGTCAGCTTCGCACCATCCTGCGCAGCGCTGATTTCGTGGCGCGGCTCGGTGGAGACGAGTTCGCATTCCTGTTTTCAGGAGAGGCTAGCCGGGCCCGACAGAAGGCCGTGGGCGTCGCCGAACGTATCCTGGAAAAGCTGCGGATCAAGGTGCCGACGCCGAATGGAGCCATCCATGTTGGTTGCACCGTTGGCGTCGCCATCTACCCGGCGGAAGCGTCCGATTCGGAGGCGCTGATAACGCTCGCCGAACGACTGATGTACATCGGCAAAAAGAGCGGCCGCAACCGGCTGGTCACCGCCGGGGCTTTGGAACCCGGGCCTACGTCCGACGACCTTCGCCGCACCGCCTGAGCGGAGCGCCGGACAGCCTGATCCGGCGGGAACCCCTCATCTGGCTCGGCGCTGCGCGCCGAAAGACGGCCCTACAGCAACCCCGCCAATTGGGCCGCGCTGCGCAGGTTTTGCCGCGGCCGTGGCCCGAGCTGCTGGATCACCAGCCCGGCGGCCAGCGAGCCGAGATCGCCGCAATCCTTCAGGCTGCGCCCCGAGGTGTAGCCGTAGAGGAAACCGGCGGCATAGAGGTCGCCGGCGCCGGTGGTGTCGACCAGTTCGCGGATCGTCGTCGCCTGAATGGTGACGGTCTCGTCGCCGCGCACGATCACTGAGCCTTTTTCGGAGCGGGTGACGGCGGCAATCTTGCAGTCTTTGCGGATAGCCGCCAGCGCCTCGTCGAAGGATTTTGTCTGGTAGAGCGACTTGATCTCGTGGCTGTTGGCAAAGACAATGTCGACAGTGCCCGAGCGCATCAGCTCGAGGAACTCGTCCCGGTAGCGGTCGACGCAGAACGAATCCGACAACGTCATCGACACTTCGCGCCCGGCCTCGTGTGCGAGCTTCGCCGTCTGCCGGATCGCCTCCTTGGCGCGCGGCGGATCCCACAGATAGCCCTCGAAATAGGTAACCTTGGCGCCGGATGCCTTGTCGGCCTCGACGTCTTCCGGGCCGAGTTCGACGCAGGCGCCGAGATAGGTGTTCATCGAACGCTCGCCATCGGGGGTGACGAATATCATCGAGCGCGCCGTCGGCGGCTGTCCCTCAAGCGGCCTGGTGTCGAAGGCAACGCCCTGGGCATGGATGTCATGGGCGTAGATTTCGCCGAGCGGATCGTTCGACACCTTGCCGAAGAAGGCGGCGCGGCCGCCGAAGCTGGCGACGCCCGCCGCCGTGTTGCCGGCGCTGCCGCCCGAGGCCTCGATCGCCGGCCCCATGCGGCTGTAGAGCAGCTCGGCGCGCTTGGTGTCGATGAGGTTCATCGCACCCTTGATGATGCCGTTGGTCTCGAGAAAAGCGTCGTCGCACTGGGCGATGATGTCGACAATGGCATTGCCGATGCAAAGCACGTCAAAATCCGGCATCAATGTCTCCGCCTTGGAACCTGCCGGCTTTCTGCCGCGCCCGGGCGGGTCTACAGCATCACCCCGAAAAATGGCAACCGATTTCCACCCTTTGCCGCCCAGGCCGGCGCGCGCGCCTGGGACGAGGCTCCATCACAGTTCGACCGTGGCCGAAGCATCTGACCGCCGGGTCGCCTACAAGCTTGGCCTCAGATCAAGCGCTGGAAGCACCCTGCATGCAAGCAAAGACCGACATGGCCACCGAACTGGCGCTGCTTGGCGTGCTGGCCGCCCTGTGGGGCGCGTCCTATACCTTCATCAAGATCGGTGTCGAGACGATCCCGCCGATAACCTTCATCGCTGCTCGCACCCTGATCGCCGGCGCCATCCTGCTCGCGCTGATCCGCTGGCGCGGCCTTTCCATGCCCAAGGACGGCGCGACCTTGTGGCGGTTCATGGTCCAGGCCTGCCTCAACAGCGTCGTGCCGTTCACGCTGATCGCCGCCGCCGAGCGCTCCATCGACGCCGGTCTGGCCACCATTCTGAACGCGACCTCGCCGATCTTCACCTTCCTGCTGACCGCGCTTATCATCCGCCACGAATCCGTGACCGCACGCAAGCTGTTCGGTGTCGGTGCCGGCATTGCCGGCATTTGCCTGATCGTCGGCACCCAGGCGCTTGGCGGGCTCGGCCATCAATTGTGGGCGCAACTTGCCGTCATTGCCGCCACGGTCTGCTATGCCGGCGCCGCCATCTTTGGCCGCGGCTTTAGGGGACTCGACCCGATGCTGCCGGCCGCCGGCTCGATGCTGTGCGGCGCAGTCATCCTCGTCCCCTTGAGCCTGGCCTTCGACCGCCCGTGGACCCTGTCGCCTTCAATGGCGTCGATACTGGCCTTGTTGGCATTGTCGGTGTTCTCCACGGCGCTGGCCTTCTGCATCTTTTTCCGCCTCATCCACACGCTTGGTTCGGTCGGCACGACGTCGCAGGCCTATCTGCGCGTGCCGATCGGCGTCGGAATCGGCGTCGTGTTCCTCGGCGAGAGCCTTGGGCCGACAGCTTTCTGGGGCATGGGCTGCGTCGTCGCCGGCGTTGCGGCGATGACCATCCCCGCCCGCTCCCGGGCGCTGGCGCGCTAGATCATGATGAGATTTGGTTGAAATCTCATCATGATCTAACCCTTTGTTGGAGCATGATCTTGTCCAAAAACCGGTACCCACTTTTTGGGATCATCCTCTAGTTCCCGTCCGGAATTGCGCCCGCTCCGGCAGGCTTGCGGCTGACAGGGTCTCCGCCTATGTCGGAGATATCCGTTTGTTCCTGGGGGTGAAACGCCGTGATCTCCAACGCTGCCCGCGCCGCCTTCAGCCGGCTGTTTTCTCCCGAATTCCGCGCGGTTTTCCTGAAGACGCTGGGCTTGACCGTCCTGGCGCTGGTCGCCTTGTGGTTCGTCTTGACCGGGCTTGTCGATTGGCTGGCCCTGCCATGGGTTCACTCCTTGCTGCCCGGCCTGCCGTCCTGGGCCGGATGGCTGAGCGGCATCATCGCTGCCATCGCGCTTGCCTTCGGGATGGCGCTGCTGATCGCGCCGGTGACGGCAATCGTGGCCGGCCTGTTTCTCGACGACATCGCCGAAGTGGTCGAGCGCACCGACTATCCGGCCGATCCCGTCGGACGCGCCATGCCGGCGCTGCGCTCGCTCGTGTTGTCGGTGAAATTCTTCGGCGTCGTCATCCTGGGCAACATCGTCGCCTTGCTCCTTCTGTTGGTTCCAGGCGTCAACATCGCCGCCTTCTTCATCGTCAACGGCTATCTGCTCGGACGTGAATTCTTCGAATTCGCCGCCATGCGCTTCCGCCCGGAAGATGAGGCGAGGGCGTTGCGCCGGAAATATGCCGGCACCGTCTTTCTGGCCGGGCTGCTCATCGCTGCCTTCCTCGCCGTGCCCCTGCTCAACCTGCTGACGCCGCTCTTTGCCGCCGCCATGATGGTGCATCTGCACAAGGCGGTCGGCGCGCGGGAGAGCGCCGGGCGATAGGCCTATCAACGCAGAAGAAAACCGCGTCCCAATTCGTCATCCGGCTCGACGGTGAATTCCGCCCGGCCCGAATAGTAGGCGCGGCCGCCGACGCGGGCGATGATCGCATCATGCGGGCCGGCCATGGTCGTGCGCGCCACCGCTCCGGAAAAGCGCGAGCCGGCGATGCTTTCGAAGGACCGCTCCTGACCAGGGTTGATTTCACCCTTGGCATGCATTGCCGCCAGCCGCGCGGTGACGCCGGAGCCGGTCGGCGAGCGGTCGACCTCGGCATCGGCAAAGACGCAGATGTTTTTCGTTGCCTCGCTGGAGAACGCATCTCGTCCATCGGTGAGGATGGTGCCGTAGAGGAAAGCGAGATCGGCATGGTCGGGATGCGATAGAGGGAACTCCGCCTTCAGCCGCTCGGTCAGCGCGGTTGCCGCGTCGACGAAATCGCGCACCCGGCTGCGGCCGAACTCCAGGCCGAATTGATGGCAGTCGGCCAGCGCGTAGAAGGCGCCGCCATAGGCGATGTCGAACGCAATCTTGCCGTATCCCGCCAATTCGATTTGTTGGTCATGGGCAAACAGAAAGGCCGGCACGCTTTCGAACGACACGGATCCCGCTTTGCCGTCCTTGACCTCCACCGAAGCGACGACCAAGCCGCACGGCGCCTCGATGTTGACCATGGTGATTGGCTCCTGTTTCGCCACCAGTCCTTCGTCGACGGCGTAGCGGCCAAGCGCGATGATGGCGTGGCCGCACATGGTGGAATAACCCTCATTGTGCATGAACAGCACGGCCAGGTCGGCGCCGGGCAGGTCGGGCTCCACCAGCAGCGCGCCATACATGTCGTAGTGGCCGCGCGGCTCGAAGATCAGCAGCTTGCGCAAATGGTCGAGGTGGTCGCGCACATAGGCGCGCTTTTCCAGGATCGTGCCTTTGGGAATGTCTGGATAGCCGTCGGTGACGATCCTGAGCGGCTCGCCGCCGGTGTGCATGTCGACGACGGTGAGCGTCATGCGCCGGGACCCCTAGCCTGAGGATTTGGAAAACAGCGCCTGCAATTTGCCGAACGGCATGGCGGCGCGGGTGAAGCCGAACGTGCCGTCCTGCTGGATCTCTCGCGCCGCGGTTTCCAGCATGCCGAAGGCGAAATTGGTCAGCCACGGCCCAAGCGAGATGCGCTTGACCCCGGCCATGGCGAGGTCGGCGATGGTGAAGGCCGGGAGTGCCATGACATTGACCGGCCTGCTCACTGCCGAGCAGACGTTCCGGATGGTCTCGACATCTTTGAGGCCCGGCGCATAGAGCACGTCGGCGCCGGCCTTTTCGAAGGCCTGCAGCCGCTTGATCGTGTCGTCGAGATCCGGTTTGCCCCAAAGGAAATTCTCGGCCCGCGCGGTGAAGACGAAATCATGCTTGAGCGCCCGTGCGGCTTCAGCAGCAGCTGCAACGCGCTCGACGGCGTGTGAAAACTCATAGATGGGCTTGTCGGGATCGCCGGTATGGTCCTCGATCGAGCAGCCGGCGAGACCTGCCGCTTCGGCCGCAAAAACCGTCTCGGCGGCACTCGTCGCGCTGTCGCCCTTGCCTTTCTCGAGATCGGCCGACACCGGCAGGCTGGTTGCCGCCGTCAGCTCGCGGCAATGGTGGATCATCGCCTCGAAGGTCACTGCGCCATCGGGCAGGCCGCGCGAGAAGGCAAAACCGGCGCTGGTGGTCGCCAGCGCCTTGAAACCGAAGGACGCCAGGAGCTTGGTCGTGCCAACATCCCAGGGGTTGGGCATGACGAAGGTCGAGGCGTGCAGGTCGCGAAAGATCTTGCCCTTGTCCATGAGTGCTCCCTTCAGATGCGAAATGCCGGCAGATTCTATCGTGCAGCAATGCACCGAGCAAACGAATGCGGTTGGCTCAGAAGCGTTTGGCGTTCTCTCCTGCCAATCTGTCCAGCGCATCGGAATCCTTGACATAGTGCAACGTTTTTTTGTCCCAATGATAGGTGACGGAAATTGCGTGGGCTTCAGGCTTGGGCGGCTGGTCGTCGCAGCTCTCGCCGTTGAGCACCGTGGCGTCGGTCACCGTCACTTTGACCGCGGCATAAGGCTGTCCGTCAGCGATCGTCTGGAAAGCAACGTCCTGCTTCCGGCTGTAGGCGCACAGGTCCTCATCGAAGGTGAAGATCATGTCGATCAGTTGGAATTTGTCGTCGCGCACCATGATCAGCGGCGTGATTGCGTAGTTTTGGCTTGAATTGAAATGCGCGCTCATGGTGATCACGATGTCGTCGTTCGGCCCAACGGAAAGCTTGCCCGGTTCACGGAAATAGGTGCCGCGGTCGAGCGCGACATTGACGGCGTCGAGCAGCTTCGGCTTGTCTGTGATGTCGTAGAGCGCCAGCACGGCATAGCCTTCGGCGCTGTCGGGAGAGTCGCCGAGGTCGTAGAGCATCGCCAGCCGGTCCTTGCCCCCGGCCTTGATGGCGAGCACGCCGGCGTTGGAGAGGCCCGATGTCTCAGGCGGCGAACCGCCGCCATCCGGTCCCTCGATGTGGCGCATCTCGATCGGCAATCCACCCCGGTAGAAACCGTTGCTGTTACCTGCGAGGCCGGGAATGACCATCCTTGCGAGGTCCAGATAGGTCACATCCATGTGGCCGGGGATGGCGCTGCCGAATTCCGGGAAGCTGACGGCTTGCGCGCCGGCTGCGGTCCAAAGCCACGGCAGCAGCACAAGCGCTAGAGCAATTTCAGGAAAAGTGTGTGCGGTTTTCCGGCCGGAAATTGCGACAAAACAAAAAGATAGAGCGGTTCGCCGTTTCCATGAAACGGTGAAACGCTTTAGGATGGAGCGAAGCAGGTTCGTTGGCATGGGCGCCTCAGGCTGGCCGCGCGGAACCTAACACAGCTTCAGTGGATCGGCACCAGCCCGGCAAGTTCGCGCATGTCGTCGAACAGGACGCCGCCGGCGCTGGCCAGGCCATCGCGGTCGGAATAGGGATCGCCATGATAGGAATAGACACGCATGCCGGCGGCAATGCCGGCCTGCGTGCCGGCAACGCTGTCCTCGATGACGATGCAGTCGGCGGGCACAAAGCCCATGGTCTTTGCCGCATGCAGGAACAGGTCCGGGAACGGCTTGCCGCGGCTGACCATGGTCGAAGAGAACATGCCATGCTCGAACAGCGGCAGCAGCCCGGTCTGGCCGAGCGTGATGTGCATCTTCGAGATACGCGCGGAAGTGGCGACGCAATAGGGAATGCCGGCCGCGCGAACCGCCTCGATGAAGTCGCGCACATAGGGGATCGCCTCGACGCCATGCGCAAACAGATCGGGCAGGCCGGCATTCCAGCGATCGACGAAATCGGCGCCGAGCCGCACCGTGGTCGTCTCTTCGATTTCCTTCTGCACCGAAGCCATGCTGCGGCCGGAAAAATATTTGCGGCAATATTCGAATGTGGTGGGATAACCGGCGGCAACAAACCACTCGGCAAGCCGCCGGTTGGCAAGGTTCTCGGTGTCGACCAGGATGCCGTCGCAGTCGAAGATGACCAGTTTCGGTATGCTCATTTCAGGCGGTGCCGGTCGATCCGAACCCGCCCGCGCCGCGCGTCGTGGCGCCGGCCAGCGAGCGCTCCTCAACCGTCACCTGCGTCACCGCGGCAAAGACGATCTGGGCAATGCGCATGCCGCGCGTCACCGCGAAATCCTCGTCGCCAAGGTTGATCAGCAGCACCTTGACCTCGCCGCGATAGTCGCTGTCGACCGTGCCCGGTGAATTGAGGACGGTCAGCCCATGCTTGAAGGCAAGGCCGGAGCGCGGCCGCACCTGGCCTTCCATTCCTTCGGGAATTTCCAGGATCAGACCGGTCGGCACCAAGGCGCGCTTGCCAGGCAGGATCAGCAGCGGCCGGTCTTCCGGCACCGCGGCGCGCAGATCCATGCCGGCGGCGCCGGTGCTTTCATAGGCGGGAAGGGGAAGTCCATCTCCATGCGGCAACCTGACGAAGCCGACAGTGGGACCAATGACGGAGGAATTTTGGAAGGCTGCGCGCATAAAATCGATCCTATCGGCGCGAACGGCGATTCGGTCAACTCGTCCGCAGGCCTATCAACGGCTTTCTTTCAGGCGTCAGTGTGACCTAGCGCAATTCCATCGGAACGACGGTCGTCTCCTTGATCTCCTCCATGACGAAGGAGGCCGAAACGTCCGACAGCGCCACCTTGGCGATCAGCCGCTGATAGAGCCGGTCATAGGCCTTCATGTCAGCGACGCGGGCGCGCAGCACGTAGTCGAGATCGCCGGACATGCGATAGACCCCGGTGATCTCGGGAAAACCGGTCACCGCCGCACGGAACTTCTGCAGCCAGTCCGGGTCATGATTGGAGGTGCGGATCAGGATGAACACCGAAAGTCCGAGCCCGAGCTTGTCGGCATCGACCAGCGCCACCCGTCCGGTGATGACGCCGTCCTCTTCCAGCCGCTTGACCCGGCGCCAGCAGGCGTTGCGCGACAGCGACACTTTTTCGGAGAGCTGATCGACCGATAGTGTGCCGTCGCGTTGCAGCTCGGCCAGCAATCTTCGGTCGATTTCATCAAATTCAAGCGCCATGTGGGATGAATGTCCCGAACCACGGCGTTAGACAAGGACAAATTGAGACCGATGAACCTTTACCCTGTGGCAGGATACCCACATCGGGGCTTATCCCGGCAGGAGGGATCACCATGACGACGCTGTTTTCGAAGCTGTTCACCTCTCACCCGGCCAAGGTGGGCGAGACCTATTTCAGCCATATGGCCTTTGCCGCCTGGTTCTGCTCGCGCCTCCTGATGGCCGCTGGTGCGGCACTCGTTCACGCTTTCTTGCCGTTTCTCTTCGAAACTACGGCAAGCCGAATCGTTCGCGAACTCTACGAGCGGACGCACAACAGAGGCTCGCACGCGGTCAAGGAGCCCCAGGCTCTCTTGGATCGCGCCTAGGATTGGTTAGAAGCCATGTGCCGATGGGCGGCCTATCTGGGTGAAGCGGTCTTCCTCGAAGACGTCGTCACCGCACCTTGCCACTCGCTGATCGCCCAGAGCCATTGCGCCCAGGAAGCCAAGTCGCCGACCAATGGCGACGGTTTCGGCCTTGCCTGGTATGGCGACCGGCCCGAGCCCGGCCTCTACCGCGACATCCTGCCGGCCTGGTCGGATCCCAATCTGAAAAGCCTATGCCGGCAGATCAAATCCGGCCTGTTCCTCGCCCATGTCAGGGCGTCGACCGGCGGCGCCACCAGCCGCATGAACTGCCATCCCTTCATCTCCGGCAACTGGTCGTTCATGCACAACGGCCAGATCGGCGGCTTCGAAAAGATCCGCCGCGCGCTGGAGAACTCGCTCTCTGACGCCGTCTTCGACCAGCGCGAGGGCACCACCGATTCCGAATTGTTTTTCCTGCTGATGATCGACGAGGGTCTTGCTGGCGACCCGCAAGGGGCAGTATCGCGCGCCACCGCTCGGGTTCTGGAGGCGTCACGCCACGCCGGTCTCGAACCGGCCTTGAAACTCACTGCGGCCCTTTCGGATGGGCGCGCGCTCTATGCCGTGCGCTACGCAAGCGATGCCCACGCACCGACCCTGTACACGTCGCTCCGCAACGGCGGTCGTTGCATCGTGTCCGAACCCTTCGACCGCGAAGGCGGCGACTGGCAGGCGATCCCGCCGGCGAGTTTTGTCACGATCACTGGCGATGGGATGAGCATTCGGCCGTTCGTGCCGGCTGTGGCAAGGCTGGCACTGGTCGTCTAGGCCCTAGTCTAAGCCGCATTCCTTCGCGCCCCCCTCTGTCCTGCCGGACATCTCCCCCACGAGGGGGGAGATTGGAGGTCACGGCGGCCTTCGCCAATTTTCAACGCAGGAAAAGGGGCGCCGAAGCCAAAGCTGCCAATCTTCCCCCAAAGTGGGGGAGATGTCCGGCAGGACAGAGGGGGGCGCCGTAGAGCGCCAACCTCTACCGACCGGCAAGCGCAATTTTGATCAAGCGCCGATGATCTCCGAATGCTGAACTTGGTTTTAAACCGCGATACGTTTGGCAGCAGCCGGAGCAATCATGGACCTCGCCTTTTCCTCGACCATCGATCTCGCCGCCGCAATCGCGGCGCGAAAGATCTCCGCCGTCGAAGCTCTGGACGCCCATCTGACCCAAATCGACCGACACAGCGAGGCGGTCAACGCGGTCGTCAATCTCGATCGGGAAGGCGCCCGCGAGCGCGCGAAACAAGCCGACGCGGTGCAGGCGCGCGGCGATGCGCTCGGACCGCTGCATGGCGTGCCTTTCACGTTGAAGGACATGCACCAAACCGCTGATATGAAGACCACGGTTGGTTTCGCACCATTCGCCGACTATGTGGCAAAGGCAGACAGCCCGGTCGTCGCCCGATTGAAAGCCGCAGGCGGCATCCTGATTGGAAAGACCAATGTCGCGACGATGCTGGGCGACTGGCAATCGGACAATCCGCTGTTCGGTCGCACCAGCAATCCGTGGAACCGATCGCGCACGTCAGGCGGGTCCAGCGGTGGCGCAGCGGCAGCGGTGGCGACCGGCATGACGCCGTTCGATGTCGGCACCGACATGCAGGATTCGATCCGCCTGCCGTCGGCTTTTTGCGGCGTCTACGGGTTGAAACCGACCGAGCACCGCGTGTCCCTGGCCGGCGCCTTCCCCGATCCGAACGGCGCGGCGCGTAGCGTGCGGCTGATGTCCTGCCTCGGCCCGCTGGCGCGCAGCGTGGAGGATCTTGCGCTGATCTACAAAATCATCGCCGGCCCGGACGGAGCAGACACCGACCTCGCGCCGGTGCCCGTAGAGGCCATGCCCAGGCTCGACCTCAAGACATTGCGCATCGCCGTCGCGCCGTCCTTCCCCGGCTTTCCGGTGGCTGGTAAAATCGCTGCCGCGGTCGAAAGCCTGGCCAAGCGGTTGCAATCAGCAGGGGTGATTGTGGAAGAAGCGAACTTGCCTGAGATCGATCTGCATGACGATCTGGAGCAGGGCGGCGATCTGATCGGCATGATGCTGGAGGCAGCGCAGCCCGAACCGCCGGAGCAGCCAACGCCGATCACCAATTGGTTCGAGGCGCTCGCTCGCCGCGACCGCTCGATCCTGGCCTGGGACAGGTTCTTCGAAACCTGCGATGCCTTGCTGTGCCCGGTCGCCATGACCACGGCCTTCGCGCATTGTGAGCCCGGCACGCCGATCGAAGTCGACGGCAAGGAGCAAAGCTATTGGATGCTACCGGCATATGGCGCGGTCTTCAATTATTCCGGCCATCCGGCACTCTCGCTGCCCTGCGGGCAAGACCGCGACGGCCTGCCTATCGGCCTGCAACTGGTCGGCAAGCGCTGGTCGGAATCGCGGCTGCTCGGCATCGCCAAGGCGATCGAAGCGCTGACCGGCGGCTTCAAGCGTCCGCCGGGCTACTGAGCAAACCGACCCAACCCATAAGGCGTCAGCAGCGGATCACGCTCGCCGTCGAGAATTTCGCGCGTGGCGAACAGCCCGACCGCGGGCGCCAGCGTTATGCCGGAATGCATGACGGCGACATAGAGACCTTCCGTGCCCTCGGCGCGGCCGATGATCGGAAAGCCGTCGATCGGCGTCGGCCGGTAGCCAACCGTGTGGAAATCGAATTCCAATTCGTCGGCGCCGCGCAAAGCCGCCTTCATTGCTGCAAACAGCTCGCGCGCCGTGGCGTCGGGATTCTCACCGGGATCGCTCCCCGCGAAATCCGAGCCGGCGATGATGCGGCCCTCCGCCGTCTGGCGCATATGCAGCTTTTCGGCATGCACCAGCCCGTTGAGGAGCTTCTTGTAGGGCTGCGAGTGGACGATCAGACCGGGCGGCGTCTCGATTGGCAGCTTGATGCCGGCGGTAGCGGCAATATCGGGCGCCCCGACACCGGCTGCGATCACCACCTCTTCGGCTGGCATCAGCCCATGCGATGTATCGACACCGGCAATCCTGCCATCGGTCTGGACAAGTGCGGTTACAGAACTGGAGAGAACGCGCGCACCTTGCCGTTCTGCGTGGGCCAGCAGCGCCTTGGCCGCTGCGACCGGTTCGGCCACGCCTTCCTCCGCGACATAGACAGCGAATTCCGGCGGCTCGACGAGATTGGGCTCGATTTGCGCTGCCCGCCCGGCGTCGACGCGTTCGATGCCGTAACCCCAGCAAGCGTGCTCAGCCGCGTAGGCTTCGAGCCTGTCGGCGGGCAGATCCCAGCACAGCCCGCCGCACCAGGCGAGCGGCAGGCCGGGCAGCTCGTTTGCCAGCCGCTTCCATTCGGCCATCGCACGGATGCGCAGCCGGAAATAGATTTCGGGATTGCCCCAGCTGGCGTTGATCCAGGCAAAGGAGTTTGGCGTGGCGACGCCGCCGGCACCACTATCGGAAATCACAGTC
This sequence comes from Mesorhizobium sp. M0058, assembly GCF_040323095.1. NCBI lineage: Bacteria > Pseudomonadati > Pseudomonadota > Alphaproteobacteria > Hyphomicrobiales > Phyllobacteriaceae > Mesorhizobium > Mesorhizobium sp. M0058. Next base: position 28,380 of record NZ_JAMYUQ010000014.1, on the reverse strand, counting down.
ACCCGCGCCCCGGCCTTGGTCAGGTGCCAGGCTATGGACGCCCCGATAATGCCGGCGCCAATGACGATGACTTCTTTAGCGCTGCTCATACCGGACCTCTCAGAATGGGCTCCTCTGATGCCACCGTAACGATTCAAGCTCAAGTGTGGTCGGCCTGCCGGCCCGAAACTGTCGACAGGCCAGCAATGCGCTGCTAGAAGCCCGCGCCACAGACAGGATTCCAGAAATTGGCTGAAGACATCGAACAGGCGGTATCGCGCCGCCGCACTTTCGCGATCATCGCCCACCCCGACGCCGGAAAGACGACGCTCACCGAAAAGCTGCTGCTGTTCGGCGGCGCCATCCAGCTTGCCGGCGAGGTCAAGGCCAAGAAGGATCGCATCCAGACCCGGTCCGACTGGATGAAGATCGAGCGCGAGCGCGGCATTTCGGTCGTCACCTCGGTGATGACCTTCGAATATGAGGACAATGTCTTCAACCTGCTCGATACGCCCGGCCACGAGGATTTTGCCGACGACACCTACCGCACCCTGTCGGCGGTCGATAGCGCCGTCATGGTCATCGACGCCGCCAAGGGTATCGAGCCGCGCACGCTGAAACTGTTCGAAGTCTGCCGGCTGCGCGACATCCCGATCATCACCTTCATCAACAAGATGGACCGCGAAAGCCGCGACCCGTTCGAAATTCTCGACGAGATCGAGCAGAAGTTGGCGCTGGACACTGCCCCCATCACCTGGCCGATCGGCCGCGGCAAGACTTTTGCCGGCACCTACCACCTGGCGCTCAACGCTGTGCGCAGGGGCGATGCCGAGAAAGACCGCACGCCGGTCAACGGCCCCGACTCCAACCGCGTCGCCGGCCTGCTGCCGGAAAACGAGCGCGAGGCCTTCATCGAGGAGCTGGAGCTCGCGCGCGAAGCTTGCCGCCCGCTCGACATCGACGCCTTCCGCGAAGGCCATCTGACACCGGTCTATTTCGGCTCGGCGCTGCGCAATTACGGCGTGCGCGACCTGATCGAGGCGCTCGGCGCCTTCGGCCCGCCGCCGCGTGCGCAGGACGCAGACACCCGCAAGGTCGAGGCGACGGAGGAGAAGATGACGTCCTTCGTGTTCAAGATCCAGGCCAATATGGACCCCAACCATCGCGACCGCATCGCCTTCGTGCGCGTCTGTTCGGGCAAGCTCGAGCGCGGCATGAAGGCCAAGCTGGTGCGCACCGGCAAGCCGATGAGCCTGTCGGCGCCGCAGTTCTTCTTTGCCCGCACCCGCGTCACCGCCGACGAAGCGTTTGCCGGCGATGTCGTCGGCATTCCCAACCACGGCACGCTGCGTATCGGCGATACGCTGACCGAAGGCGAGGAGATACTGTTCCGCGGCGTACCCAACTTCGCGCCGGAAATCCTGCGCCGTGTGCGCCTCGGCGACGCGATGAAGGCGAAAAAACTCAAGGAAGCGCTGCACCAGATGGCCGAGGAAGGCGTCGTGCAGCTGTTTTCGCCGGAAGACGGCTCGCCGGCCATCGTCGGCGTTGTCGGCGCGCTGCAGCTCGACGTCTTGAAGGAAAGGCTGAATTTCGAATACACGCTGCCGGTCGAATTCGAAATGTCGCGCTTCTCGGTCTGCCGCTGGATCTCTGCCGACGACAAGGCCGAAACGCTTCGCTTCATTGAGGCGCATCGCGGCGACATCGCCCGCGATCTCGACAACGACCCGGTGTTTCTGGCCCAGAACGCCTTCTCGCTGAACTACGAAGCCGAACGCTGGAGGGCGATCCGCTTCGCCACCATCAAGGACTACCAGGTCCGCGACAAGGCGGCGTAAGGCGCCCCTTTTCCTTCTGCCCGCTTACGCGGAGAAGGTGCCCGAGGGCGGATGAGGGGCAGCGCCGACCTTGAAGGGTCAATTGGCTCCAACGCGCGCCGGCCGTTCGCGTGGCTCAGGGCGTTCGAAGCTCGAAAAGCAAAGCAATTGGCTTTTCGTCCGCTACGCGGCCGCTTCTCACCCCTTCGCAGCTTCCTCGATCTTGGCAATATCGATCTTGCTCATCTGCATCATCGCCGACATCACCCGCCCGGCCTTGGCCCGGTCCGGATCCAGAAGCAGGCGCGGCAGTTGCTCCGGCACGACTTGCCAGGAGACGCCGAACTTGTCCTTCAGCCAGCTGCATTGCGACGGTTCGCCGCCGCCTTCGATGAGCTTGTCCCAGAAATAGTCGACCTCTTCCTGCGTCTTGCAGTCGATCGACTGTGACATCGCCTCGTTGAACTTGAATTGCGGTCCGCCGTTCAGCGCCTGGAACTGCACGCCGTCGAGTTCGAACGTGGTTACCAGCGCCTTGCCGGCATCGGTATGGCCTTCGGGCCAACGCAGCACGCTCAGTACCTTCGAGTTCTTGAAGATGGAAACGTAGAAATTCATCGCCTCTTCGGCCTGGCCATCGAACCACAGGCAGGTGGTGATCTTTTGCATGTCATGCTCCTCGGGTGTTTGGTTGCGGTTACAGGTGAAGCGGCTGACTTATAGAAATGGTGCCATTCCCTTGCCGTCGTCCCAAGGACGGATGCCGGGCTAGCGATCCGACACTGGCCGGCAATCTTTTTCGAAACCCTGATTTCAGCGAGACTCTGGCGCATTGCAAAAATGTGGCCAGACCATACTTGCCGGTCTATAAACCCCGCGGTCCAAATTAAGCGCCGCCACGCTCCGCGTTGAGCGCAGCCAACCAGCCAAGGAACATTCATGCCGGCCTATCGCTCCCGCACTACCACCCACGGCCGCAACATGGCCGGCGCCCGCGGCCTGTGGCGCGCCACCGGCATGAAGGACTCGGATTTCGGCAAGCCGATCATCGCGGTGGTCAATTCCTTCACCCAGTTCGTGCCGGGTCATGTCCATCTCAAGGACCTTGGCCAGCTGGTGGCGCGCGAGATCGAGAAGGCCGGCGGTGTCGCCAAGGAATTCAACACCATCGCCGTCGATGACGGCATCGCCATGGGCCATGACGGCATGCTCTATTCGCTGCCGTCGCGCGAGCTGATCGCGGACTCGGTCGAATATATGGTCAACGCGCATTGCGCCGATGCCATGGTCTGCATCTCCAATTGCGACAAGATCACGCCCGGCATGCTGATGGCCTCCTTGCGCCTCAATATCCCAAGCGTCTTCGTCTCCGGGGGGCCGATGGAAGCCGGCAAGGTGGTGCTCGCCGGCAAGACACAAGCGCTCGACCTGGTCGACGCCATGGTTGCCGCCGCCGACGACAAGATCTCCGACGAGGACGTCAAGGTCATCGAACGCTCGGCCTGCCCGACCTGCGGCTCGTGCTCCGGCATGTTCACCGCCAATTCGATGAATTGCCTGACCGAGGCGCTCGGCCTGTCGCTACCCGGCAATGGCTCGACCCTCGCAACCCACGCCGACCGCAAGCGGCTGTTCGTCGAGGCCGGCCATCTCATCGTCGATCTCGCCCAGCGCTGCTACGAGCAGGATGATGAGTCGGCACTGCCGCGCAGCATCGCCTCCAAAGGCGCCTTCGAGAACGCCATGACGCTCGATATCGCCATGGGCGGCTCGACCAACACCGTGCTGCATATCCTGGCCGCCGCCCATGAGGGCGAGGTCGATTTCACCATGGAAGACATCGACCGGCTGTCACGCCGCGTTCCGGTGCTGTGCAAGGTCGCACCGGCCAAGTCCGACGTGCATATGGAAGACGTCCACCGCGCCGGCGGCATCATGGCGATCCTCGGCCAGCTCGACAATGCCGGGCTGCTCAACCGCAACCTGCCCACGGTGCATACGGCAAGCCTGGGCGAAGCGCTTGACCATTGGGACATCTCCCGCACCTCGAGCCAGAGCGTCCGCGACTTCTTTCTCGCCGCTCCGGGTGGCGTGCCGACACAGGTCGCCTTCAGCCAGGACCGCCGCTGGGACGAGCTCGACCTCGACCGCGAGAAGGGCGTCATCCGCTCAGCCGAGACGCCGTTCTCGAAAGACGGCGGCCTTGCCGTGCTGAAAGGCAATCTGGCGCTCGACGGCTGCATCGTGAAGACGGCCGGCGTTGACGAGTCGATCCTGAAGTTCACCGGCCCGGCCCGCGTGTTCGAAAGCCAGGACGCTTCCGTGAAGGCGATCCTGTCCAACGAAATCAAGGCCGGCGATGTCGTCGTCATCCGCTATGAAGGACCGCGCGGCGGTCCCGGCATGCAGGAAATGCTCTACCCCACGAGCTATCTAAAGTCGAAAGGCCTCGGCAAGGCCTGCGCGCTGGTCACCGACGGCCGCTTCTCCGGCGGCACATCAGGCCTGTCGATCGGCCATGCCTCGCCCGAAGCAGCGGAAGGCGGCACGATCGGACTGGTGCAGGAAGGCGATACGATCGAGATCGACATCCCCAACCGCACGATCCGGCTTGCTGTCAGCGACGCTGAACTCGACGCGCGCCGCGCGGCCATGGAGGCGAAGGGCGCCATGGCCTGGAAGCCCGAGGAAAAGCGCAAGCGCAAGGTGACGACCGCGCTGCGCGCTTACGCCGCCTTCGCCACCAGCGCCGACAAGGGCGCGGTGCGGCACGTACCGGAGTGAGGGGTGCGGCGCCGACCCCCACCCCGCTGCTGCGCAGCGACCCTCCCCACAAGGGGGAGGGTAAAGCTCACGGCATCAGCTGATATTCGTAAAGCTTCTGATACAGCCCGCCCTGGTTGAGCAGCGTGCGATGCGCGCCGCTTTCCACCACCTTGCCGGCCTCCAGCACCACGATCGTGTCGGCCTGGTGCACGGTCGACAGGCGGTGGGCAATGACGATGGTGGTGCGCCCGACCGTCAGCTGCTGCAGCGCGTCGCGGAAAAGCGCCTCGGATTCGGCGTCGAGCGCGCTGGTCGCCTCGTCGAGCAGCAGGATTTCGGCATTGCGCAGCATGGCGCGCGCGATCGAGATGCGCTGGCGCTGGCCGCCTGACAGCAGCGCGCCATTCTCGCCGACATCCGTGTCGTACCCTTTCGCCTGGGCGCTGATGAAGTCATGTGCATTGGCGGCCCTTGCGGCGGCCATTACTTCCTCGTCCGTGGCGCCCTCGCGCCCGAGCCTGATGTTGTGCATGATCGTGCCGGCAAACAGGAACGTGTCCTGGCTGACATAGGCGATCTTTTCCCTGACCGAGGTGAGCGTGGCACAAGAAATGTCCTGCCCGTCGAACATCACCCTGCCGACCTGCGGGTCGTACATGCGCATGATCAGGTTGAGGATGGTCGACTTGCCGCTGCCCGAGGGTCCGACCAGCGCCGTCATCTTGCCTGCGGCAAGCGTCAGGTCCAGTCCCTCGAACACCGGCGCGCTTTCGGGGTAGGCGAAGCTGACATTGTCGAAATGGATCTCGCCCGGCCCGGCCCGCAGCGGCTTTGCATCCGGCTTTTCGGCCAGCGTCAGCGGCCGGTCGGCGAGCTGGAACATCATGCGCACGCCGACAATGCCGGTTTCAAGCGAGATGCGTACGCGGGCCAGGCGCTTGGCCGGCTCATAGGCCAACAGCAGCGCCGCGATGAACGCCATGATGTTGCCCGGCATCTGACCGCCGCCGCCCAGAACCAGGAAGCCGCTGACAAAAACGGCGCCAGCGATGGCCAGCCCCGCAAGCGTTTCCATCACCGGGCTGGTGGCGGCCTCCAGCGTGGCGATGTTGTTGGCGCGGCTCTCCACGTCCGACACGGCCTTGTACATGCGCTTGCGCATGGCGCCTTCGAGACCGAAGGATTTGACGACGCGCACGCCGATCGCCGTTTCCTGCATCACCTGCACGATCTGGCCGAGCGAACGGAATTCTTGCGAGGCAATTTTTCGGACGCGCTTGAGGATACGATTGACGCCGTAAATGGCGATCGGCCCGATCACCAGACAGATCAGGGACAGCGCCGGCTGCTGCCAGACCATCACACCCACCAGCGCAGCCAGCGTCACCAGGTCGCGAACATAGGACGTGACGATTTGGTCGAGCACGCTGCGCGCGGCCTGGGCATTGTTCGTCATGCGCGAAATCAGTTCGGACGAAGAGGTCGAATGATAGAATTCGATGCCTTGTGCAAGAATGCTGTCATAGATCTTGCGCTGCCGGTCGGCGATGATGGCATTGCCGACCCTGCTCATGAAGTAGGCCTGGATGAAGTTTGCGAAGCCCTTGAGAATGAAAATCGCTCCGGTCGCCGCCGCGATCAGATTGACCTGCCCAATCCTCTTGTAAACCACGAATTCATTGGTGATTTCGCGCAGCATATAGGCGCTGGCTGCTGTCGTTGCCGCCACCACCAGCATCGACAGAATGGCCGCAGCGTAGCCAAATCTATGTGCGTGAAAGGATTCCCGCAAAAGCCTTGCGATAAGGCGCTGGTTTTCCGTCGAACGGAAGAAGCGAAACAAATGGCCGATCCCATGACTGACTGACGAATTTCGGATTCGCCACCGGGGCGAAAGGCGGCTTATAGAGCGAGTTGTGGCCGGATGGAACCTTTCGCTGTCGCGGAGACAATCGGCTGCGGCACGGTGTCTTTTGCGCCACGATTGCGGCGTTCGAGCTTCAGGGAGATGACGACAGATGGATTTCGACCTTGTTGTGCGCGGCGGAACGCTGCCCGACGGCACCGTCGCCGATCTCGGCATCATCGGCGAGACGATCGTCGCCATCGAGCCCGAACTGCATGTCAGCGCCGGCACGGCGATCGACGCCCGTGGCAATCTGATCTCGCCGCCCTTCGTCGATCCGCATTTCCATATGGACGCCACGCTGTCCTACGGCATTCCACGCATCAACGCTTCGGGCACGCTGCTGGAAGGCATTTCGCTGTGGGGCGAACTGAAGCCGCTCTTGACCCATAACGCGGTGCGCGAGCGGGCGCTCGCCTATTGCGACTGGGCGGTCTCGATGGGCCTGCTCGCCATCCGTACCCATGTCGATGTCTGCGACGACCGGCTGCTGGCGGTCGAGGCGCTGCTCGACGTCAAGAAGATTGTCGCGCCCTATATCGATCTGCAACTGGTAGCCTTCCCGCAGGATGGCTTCTACCGTTCGCCGACGGCGCGCCAGAACACGCTGCGCGCGCTCGACATGGGCGTCGACATCGTCGGCGGCATCCCGCATTTCGAACGCACCATGGCCGACGGCACGCGCTCGGTGACCGAATTGTGCGAAATCGCGGCTAAGCGCGGGCTGATGGTCGACCTGCATTGCGACGAGACCGACGATCCGCTGTCGCGCCACATCGAGCAGCTTGCCTATGAGACCCACCGCCTTGGCCTTCAGGGCAAGGTGGCCGGCTCGCACCTCACCTCGATGCACTCGATGGACAATTATTACGTCTCCAAGCTCCTGCCGCTGATTGCCGAGGCCGGTGTGTCGGCGATCCCCAATCCGCTGATCAACATCATGCTGCAGGGCCGCCACGACACGTTTCCCAAACGGCGCGGAATGACCCGGGTGAAGGAGATGCTGGCGCTCGGCATCCGCGTCGGTTGGGGCCAGGATTGCGTTCTCGACCCCTGGTATTCGCTGGGCACCGCCGACATGCTCGACGTCGCCTTCATGGGGCTTCACGTCGCTCAGATGTCGAGCCCTGCCGACATGGCACGCTGCTTCGACATGGTCACCAATGTCAACGCCGCCATCATGGGCCTCGATCATCTCGGCCTTGCCGTGGGCAAGCGCGCCAGCTTCGTCATCCTCGATGCCGGCAATCCGATCGAAGCCTTGAGGTTACGTGCCGAACGGCTGTGCGTCGTCGCCAGGGGCAAGGTGGTGGCCGAGCGCACGAAACAGGAGACACGGCTGTCGATCGCCGGCCGTCCCGGACAGGTGAACCGGCGGCACAAAACTGCGTAGAAACAGCCGATTTCCGCCGCTGGTCTTACCGATTTGCCTCGTCAAAGCGACCGCTTGCAGCTAGGGAGCCGCATGGCCCAGTCGCTCGTCCGCACCTTCACTATCAGGAACGCGCTTCTGGCCGGCATCCTCTTGATGCTGGCCGGCGACTTCATGTTCGCGCTGAACGACGCGATGGGCAAATGGCTGGTCGCCAGCTTCTCGGTCGGCCAGGTGGTGCTGATCCGATCCATCGGCGCCTTCATCGTGCTCGGCCCGATGATCGCCAACCAGGGCGCCCGCAGACTGTTCCGGATGGAGCGGCCGGTCCTCCAGATTCTGCGCGTGCTGGCGACCACGGCGGACACGGCGCTGTTCTATGCCGCCGTCGTCTATCTTCCGCTTGCCGACGTGATGAGCTTCTACATGGCCGGGCCGATCTATGTGGCGGCGCTGTCGCATTTCCTGCTCGGCGAAAAGGTCGGCTGGCGCCGCTGGGCCGCCATCATGGTCGGCTTCTGCGGCGTGCTGATCATCTTGAAGCCGTCTTCGGCGGCGTTCTCGCAGTCCTCGCTGTTCGCACTGGTCGGCAGCATCGCCTTCGCCTTTGCCATCATCCTCAGCCGCCGCCTGCGCGGCACCAGCGACACAACGCTGGTCACCTGGCAGACTATCGGCACGCTGCTGGTCGGCGGCGTGATGACCATAGGCGCCTGGCAGACGCCCTCGGCACTCGATTTCGGCGCCATGCTCCTGCTCGGCATCGTCTCCTGCAGCGCGCATCTGATGATTACCAGGGCGCTGAAACTGGCCCCTGCCTCGACGCTGGCGCCGCTGCACTACAGCCTGCTTCTATGGGCGGTGATCTTCGGCCTGGCATTCTTCGGCGACCTGCCGGGACCGCGCATCCTGATCGGCTCGGCCATCGTCGTGTTCGCCGGCCTGTTCATCTTCCACCGCCAGAAGGTGGTCGAAACAGTCGTGCCGCCGGAGAACGTGCCGAAAGGCGTGAATTGACCTAACCTTGGCGCACCGCCGCCAGATGCCGTGAAAACTCAGGCGTTTCCATCAGCGCCTTGCAACGGGCGAAGCGGCCGTCGGCATAGGCGTGGAAGTCCTCGACCGGGTTGTTGTTGGCAAGCTGGATCAGCCCCCACAACGTCCACAACAGGTCGCACATCGCCTTGTAGATAACGACGCGGCCGCGCTCGGCCGGTTTCGCCTCGCCGCCGAAATAGGCGCGCATCATCTCTTCCTCTTGCGTGGTGTCGAACCGACCTTCGACCGAGAGGTCGCCGAGGTCCCAGAGCGGGTCGTTCATCCCCGAATATTCCCAGTCGACGATCCACATCCGCTCGCCCGTATCGAGAAAATTCTCGCACAGTGGATCGCAATGGCAGGCGGCAATCGGCAGTCTATGGGCAGCAAGGGCGGCACGCACGGTGTCGGATTCGCGCACCACGTCGTGGTAGCCCGGCGGCAAGGCGACGTCCTTGGTCGACAAGACCTTGAGATAGTCGTCGATCATTGCAAACAGCTCGAAGCGGAACGGAAACACCGCACCGGACGCGTGCAGCCTGCGGAAGGCTTCGCCGGCGCGGGCCGGGCTGCCGGCGCGCAGCTTGAATTTTTCCGGCGACATCGTCACGGCGCCGGCAACGAAGCGGCTCGCCAGCACGCCTGTCGCAGGGTCGACATGCAGCACTTCGGGGCTGACGCCGGCTTTGGCCGCCTCACGCGCCGCCACCGCTTCATTGGCGCGGTTGATATATTCCTCGGTGCCTTTGCCGGGGATACGCAGGCAGATATCGCCGGCCCGAAAGACGAGATTGGTCATCCCGCCGAGCCGCTCCAGCGGTCCGTCATAGCCCGCCAATGCCGGAATCGCCGCAAGTGTTGCGCGTGCCTCGTCGGTCCCCATGCCTGTTGCCCCTGGCGTGTTATTTCTTGCGACAACGGTTCCACAGTTTTCGCCGTTTGGCTATCATCCCGATCGAGGGTGAGCAGCGAGCTGGCGGAGAAACAGCCATGGCGGGCAACAAGGATCATGGCGGGCTTGGCGCCGCCTATGCGGCGCAACGGCCCGAGGACGTCGCCGCGATCTATGACAAATGGTCGGAAACCTACGATGCCGATATGTCGGCCGCCGGCTACCGCCATCCGACGATCTGCCTGGCCCTGCTGGCCCGCCATCTGCCGCGCGGCGCCGCACCGCTTCTCGACGCCGGCGCCGGCACCGGGCTGATCGGCGAGTGGCTGGCCATCACCGGCTATCCCCAGGTCGAAGCGCTCGATATTTCGCAAGGCATGCTGGCCAAGGCAGCGGCAAAGGGCGTCTATTCGGCGCTGCATTGCCTGGCGCTCGGCGGCCCGCTGCCCTTTGCCGACAATGCCTATGCCGGCATCGTCTCGGCCGGCGTTTTCACCTCCGGCCATGTCGGCGCCGGGGGGCTGGATGAACTGATCCGCATCTGCCGGCCGGACGGCATCATCGTGCTGACGGTCAAGAACACGCTGTGGAACGCCGGCTTCGCCGAACGCATCGCTGTACTCGAAGCTGAGGGCAGGGTCGTTCGTGCCGAGGAGACTGCGCCTTATGTTTCGATGCCGGGCGAGGCTGACACCGTGCCCAGCCGCGGCCTTGTGCTGCGCGTGAGCTGAGTCTGGCGCAGCCTATGCCTTGATCCTGCTCATCGAAGGATCGTACATCGGTTCGAGATGGATCTTCGCCGGCGTCCGTTCCATCGCGACCACCAGCTCATAGTCCCCTGAGCTGAGAAAATCGTCGCTGACGCCATCGGCGTTGCGGACATAGCCATAGCCGATGTTCTTAGCCAGCGTGTAGCCATAACCGCCGCTGGTGAGATAGCCGACCGGTTCGCCATTGCGCAAAATCGTCTCGCGCCCGACCAGCACGATATCGGGATCGTCGACCGTGAAGCCGGCAAAGCGTTTCTTCAGGTCGGCGCCGCTGATCTTTTCGAGCGCCCGCCGGCCGACGAAATCGGTGTTCTTCCTCAGCTTCACCGCCCAGCCGAGGCCGGCCTCCTGAGGCGTGTCGTTGGGGGTGATGTCGGAGCCCCAGGCGCGGTAGCCTTTCTCCAGCCGAAGTGATTCCAGCGCCCGGTAGCCGATCGGCCGGATGCCGTGCGGCTTGCCTGCCGCCATCAGCGTGTCGAAAATCTCGCCGGTGGCGGCGATCGGCACATGCAATTCCCAACCAAGCTCGCCGACATAGGTGACGCGCAGCGCCCGAACCGTATGGCCGGCAGTCGTGATCTCGCGGATATGGCCGAACGGGAAGGCGGCGTTCGAGACATCGGCATCGGTCACGGCAGCCAGAACGTCGCGGGCCCGCGGTCCCATCAGTGACAGCGTGCCGAAATCCTCAGTGACATCTTTCAGCGTCACGTCGAGACCCTTGCCGACATGGTCGCCGATCCAGGAGAGATCATGCGTGCGGAAGCCGGTGCCGGTCACGATGTAGAATTTGTCTTCGGCGAGCCTGGCCACCGTCAAATCGGCCTCGATGCCGCCGCGCGTGTTGAGAAGCTGCGTGTAGGTCAGCCGTCCCACCGGCTTGGCGACATCGTTGGCGCAGATCCAGTCCAGCGCCTTAGCCGCATCCGAACCCGTCATTTCGTATTTGGCGAAGGACGACTGGTCGAAGATGCCGACTTTCTCGCGCACATGGCGGTGCTCCTCGCCGACCGGGCCAAACCAGTTCTGCCGGCCCATGGAATAAATGTCTTCGGATGTGGCGCCCTGCGGCGCGAACCAGTTCGGCCGTTCCCAGCCGAGCTTGGAGCCGAACACCGCGCGGTGCGCTTTCAGCCGCTCGTAGAGCGGCGAGACGATGCGCGGCCGGCCCGACAGATACTCCTCATGCGGAAAGCCGATTGTGTAATGCTTGCCATAGGCTTCCAGCGTGCGATCGCTGACCCATTGCCGATCGCGGTGCAGACCGGAAAACCGCCTGATGTCGACCACCCAAAGGTCGAGCGGCGCTTCGCCGTCGACAACCCATTGCGCCAGCACCCAGCCGGCGCCGCCGCCGGAAGCGATGCCGAAGGCGTTGAAGCCGGCGCCGACGAACATGTTGGCGCATTCGGGCGCGACACCGAGGATGAAATTGCCGTCCGGCGTAAAACTCTCCGGCCCGTTGATCATCTGCTTCACGCCGACCGTCTCCAGCGCCGGCACGCGCGCGATCGCCTGGCTCATATGCTGCTCGAAATGATCGTAGTCGTCGTCGAACAGCCGGAACTCCCAGTCATCGGGGACATCGCCGCCGGGCAGGCCGGTCGCCCAGGCTTGTGGGTTCGGCTCATAGCCGCCCATCACCAGCCCGCCGACCTCTTCCTTGAAATAGGTACGGCGGTCGGGATCGCGGATTGTCGGCGCGTCGGTCGCCAGCCCGTCGATCTTCTCGGTGATGATGTACTGGTGCTTGACCGGTTGCAGCGGCACGCAAATGCCGGCCATCGCGCCGACCTGGCGTGACCATTGCCCGGCGCAGTTCACCACCTTGTCGCAAGCAATGTCGCCCTTGTTGGTCTTCACCGCGGTGATGTGCCCGTCCGTCATGTCAAAGCCGGTAACGCGGACGTCCTCGAACAGCTTGGCGCCATGCATGCGCGCGCCCTTGGCCAGCGACTGCGTGATGTCGGAGGGGCTGGCCTGCCCATCGGTCGGCAGCCAGGAGGCGCCGACGAGGTCGCCGGTCTCCAGCAGCGGCCACATCTTTTTGACCTCCCCCGGCGACAGCAACTGCATGTCCATGCCGAAGCTCCTGGCCGTCGTCGCCAGCCGTTTATATTCGGTCCAGCGGTCGGCATTGGTCGCAAGCCTGAGGCACCCGGTCATCTTCCAGCCGGTAGCGAGCCCGGTTTCCGCTTCCAGCCCCTTGTAGAGCTCGACCGAATATTTGAGCACGCGGGTGATCGAGGCGGACGAGCGCAGCTGGCCGACCAGCCCGGCCGCGTGCCAGGTCGAACCCGAGGTCAGCTTCCCCTGTTCCAGCAGCACGACATCGGCCTTGTGGTCGCGTGCCAGGTGATAGGCCGTCGAACAGCCGATAATGCCGCCGCCGATGACGACGATGCCGGCATGTGTAGGCAATGTCATGACTGTGTCCCGTACTTCGTGCGGTAATTGTCCAGCGCCCCGTCGAGCCGCGTCAGGTTCTCTGCGGTGTAGGCGACGTAGTCGATGCCGGGCGCGTCGAGGTAAAGTTCGGAAACCATGCTCCACATCGCCTCGCGCAGCAGCGAGGCGCATTGCATGGCCGCGTGCGAGCGGCGGATCGCCTCATCCGGCTCGCGCATGAAATACGCCGTGAGGAAAGTGAAGGACTCCGCGTCGCTCATCTCGGCGTTGGAGGCAACGCCGGCAAGATCGAACATCGCGGTGTTGAAACCGGCATATTCGAAATCGATGAGCCACAACCTGTCGCCATCGTCGAGGATATTTGCCGGCAGAAGATCGTTGTGGCCGAATACGATCGGCAGCAGCTTCTGCGCCCGCTCCAACTCGTCGGCCAGAGCCAGCAGCCTGGGCAGCTCGTCGCGCTTGCGGCTGCCGCCTTCGCTCAGCGTTCGCGCATAGTCGCGGATGACATGGAAGACCCAGAACATGAAGCCGGCGCCGGAGATGTGATTGGGCATCTCGCGATGGAACCCGCGCATAAGGGCTGCGACGCGGCCGATATTGGCGCGCACGTCCTCGGCAACATAGGTTTTCGCGCCGAGGAATTCCGTGACCATGATGCCGGGTTCGGAATGGCGGACCGCCGGCGCGAAGCCTGCGGCGTGCGCCGCGCGGGCCGTCATCACCTCGCGGTCGCGAAAGACGTGGTGAAATGGATAGTCCTGGCCGAAGCGCACGACATGCCGCCCGGCCGCGTCCTTGACCAGATAGTTGGCGTTGCTGAGGCCGCCCGGCAGCGGCGCAATGTCGATGCTGCCATTCCAGCAAGGCAAGGCCCGGATGCGGTCTTCAGCAGTCACGGGGCCATCCCTGACTTTTGCGGAGCTTTCCTGGGCGCCATGCGCCGCGCAACGAGCGTTGGGAAACGCAAAAAATCTCGTCGGTGCGGGACGCAGGAACTCCTATCCCGCGCCGCACCGACGAGCCCCTCTGGCCAGGTTTTGATACCCGGTCTCCGCCCCCGCGGATTTGAGAAACTTTTGTGCCAGTTCAAACCCAGACGGTCTGGCCAGACGGTCCGGTCCGTGAATTGCGGCTCTGCCATCACCCTCCCGTGGCAGTTCCGAAGCTGTCACGCCGTCAATGTCACGCCAGTGCTACCTAACTGTCAATGAAATGTTGTGACTTTTTTTGGGTGTTTTGCCCGAAACCACGAGCAATTCCTTTAAAAACGGCGGCATTGCCCTAAAACCGGGCAGGCCGCAAATTGAGGAAGCCAGATGATCCATTCGAAACGGCATGGCGAAATCCTCCGCCTCCTCAAGGAAGAGGGCACCGTCACCATTGCCAGCCTCGCCGACCGGCTGGGGGTTTCGCTTGAAACGGTGCGCCGGGATGTCAAGCCACTGACCGGCAATGGCTCGGTGCTCAAGATGCATGGCGCCATCGGCCTGCCGTCGATGGCCGGCGAAGCGCCCTTCGAGCGGCGCATGCGCGACAATGCCGAGCCCAAGCGGCTGATCGCCCGCATGGTCGCTGCCACCATTCGCGACGGTGAATCGGTCATGCTGGACACCGGCACCACGACCTCGTTCCTGGCCCGCGAACTGCTCGGCCACCGGCGGCTGACGGTCGTCACCAACTCGTCCGATATCGCCCGCACGCTGGCCACCGTCAACGGCAACAAGGTCTATATGGCCGGGGGCGAATTGCGCAGCGATTCCGGGGCCGCCTTCGGCGCCTCGGCGATCGATTTCGTCAGCCGCTTCTCGGTCAGCCATGCGGTGATTTCGATCGGCGCCGTCGATGCCGCCGCAGGCCTTGCCGACTACGATCTGGAAGAGGCGGAGTTCGCCCGCATGGTGCTGTCGCGCGGCCAGCGCTCGCTGGTCATCACCGACCACACCAAGTTCGGTCGCCAGGGTCTGGTCCAGGTCTGCGGCTTCGACGGTTTTTCCGAACTCGCCACCGACCAGCCGCCGCCGCGCGACATTGCCTCGGCACTTGCCGAGGCTGGAGCGCGCCTCAGCATCGCTGCGGCCTAGCCAAACACCAGCGACTGGCGCGCCGCGATCCCGGCCCATGCCGCCACCCGATACCACGAAGGCGATGTTGTGCATCATGCGCGCCGCGTCGCCGGCCGCATAAGATGTCGTTCTGGTGAAAAATTGTTTTTCAATCATCCCGCTCTTCGCAATGTCCATGCAACTTGGCAGCCGCAAACAGCGCCTCGTCGAAATGCGGGCCGGGCGAATCGCCCGCATCAGCAATGAGGCCACCATGCTGCAAACGATGCCTTGTCTTTCCTGGACGCTTGCGCGCTCCGACCTGGAAGCGGACCCGGCTTGGCCGGACATTCCGCAACTTTCCGCCGGCGACGGTGTATGACGGTGTATAAGGTGTCCAGGATCAAGAACCTCAAAACCTATGACTGGCGCTTCGCATGACTGATCCACTATCGGCGATCCTGGGCTTCGGCCTGCTTGGTGTCGGCTGTCTCGCCTTCACTGAAAAGATCCTGCCGCTGCCGCCCTCGCATGTGCTGCTGCTGTTCCTCGGCATGACGGCAGCCTCCGATCTCCTGGCGCTGGCGATCCTGCTTCTGGTGACGACGCTGTCCGCCATCACAGGCTGCCTTGTCTGGTATAGTGTGGGCCGTAGGATTGGATTGGATCGTGCCGACAGGCTGGTCGAGCGTTTCGGCAAATATGTCTGCTTGCGCTATGCGACCTACAGCAAGCTTGGTCAGGCCTACCGCCGCCATCATGTCCGGGTCTCCTTGCTGGCGCAGTTCATCCCGACGGTTCGCAACTATCTGCCGATCGCGGCCGGCGCGCTCCGTCTTCCACTCTTGCCCTTCGCGGCGGCGACGCTGCTCGGCGCCACGCTATGGAACACCGGCTTCCTCGTCACCGGCTACCTTATGCGCGGCAGCGGCCGGGATTCCTATGCCATCGGCTTTCGCATCATCGTCATCGTCCTGGCGCTGGAGACGGCGTTCATGCTCGCGCTTCGCTACGGTCCTGCCTGCCGGCGGTGCCTCGGGTTCGGCTGACCAGGAGGCGCCTCAAGCCGTATGGGTATAAGCTCCGCCTTCGGCTTTCCTTCCCCGGCGCGCCGGTGTTTAGTCCGGCCATGGCTTTCACCATCCGCCAGCTGCAGTTCTTCATTGCCGTCGCCGAGCAAGGCACGGTGTCGGGCGCCGCACAAAACCTCTCCATCTCGCAATCCTCGGTCACCGAGGCGATCAAGGAGCTGGAGAGCGATCTCGGCGTCGAATTGTTCGAGCGCCATCCGCGTGGCCTCAACATTACCCACAAAGGCCACCAGTTCCTGCGCCATGCGACCAAGATCCTGGCCGACGTCTCCGACGCGCGCCGCGCTTTTTCCGACGACCAGGTGGTGGCCGGCGGGCGGCTGCAGCTCGGCGTCACCTCGCTGGTCGCGGGCTATGTGCTGTCCGATCTGCTGGCGCGCTACCGCCGCGCCTATCCCGGCGTCGATGTCTCGGCCATCGAGGACAATGGCGACTATCTCGAACATCTGCTGATCGGCGGCAAGCTCGACATTGCCGTCATGGTCACCTCCAATTTGCGCGACCGCACCGCTCTGCAGTCGGAAATCCTCGAGGTCTCGGCCTACCGGCTGTGGGTCCCGCTCGGCCACAAGCTGGCCAGCGCCGACATTATCGGCATAGGCGACATTGCCGGCGAGCCGCTGATCATGCTGACCGTCGACGAGATCGAGGAGAACACCGGCAAGCTTCTGGCGGCGATCGGCGCCAGGCCGCATGTCGCCTTTCGCACCCGCTCGGTCGAAGCCGTTCGCAGCCTCGTCGCCACAGGTGCGGGCGTGGCGTTGCTGCCCGACCTAGTCTACCGGCCGTGGTCGCTGGAAGGCGACCGCATCGAATCGCGCGACATTTCGGGTTCCCTGCCGGTCGTCCAGGTCGGCATGGTCTGGCGCCGCGGCTCCGGTCTGCCGCAGGCGTCGCGCGACTTCATCGGCCTTGCCCAGTCGCAGCGTATGGTACGCCAGCAGCGTTGATAGGGTGCGTGGTTATCTATCGGAAAAACCGATATCGCGTTTCTGATAAATGAATTTGCGAAACCGGAATTTTCCGAGCACTTTTCATGTCAGGGACGAAAGCCGCCATCAGAGCGGCAACGTGCCATCGGATGAACTGACGCTTTTCAGCCTGCGGCTGACCGCGGCGGCGACTCGCTTCGCAGTCAGGCGCCAAAATGGGAGATTGACGATGAATTCATTCCTGAAGACGTGCACCGCCTTGACGGTCGCGCTGACCTTTTCCGGTCAGGCCGTCGCCAAGGTCAAGGAACTTGGCAAGGGCGAAGGGGAGGTCAGCATCGTTGCCTGGCCGGGGTACATCGAGCGCGGCGAAACCGACAAGGGCTATGACTGGGTGACCTCCTTCGAGAAGGAGAGCGGCTGCAAGGTCAACGTCAAGACCGCGAACACCTCCGACGAGATGGTCTCGCTGATGAATGAGGGTGGGTTCGATCTAGTCACCGCTTCGGGTGACGCCTCGCTGCGCCTCGTTGCCGGCAAGCGCGTGCAGCCGATCAACACCGATCTCATCCCGAGCTGGAAGGCGGTAGACGACCGTCTGAAGGATGCGCCCTGGTTCACCGTCGACAAGGTGCATTACGGCGTTCCCTATCAGTGGGGCCCGAACATCCTGATGTACAACACCGATGTCTTCAAGGAAGCGCCCAAAAGCTGGAACGTCGTCTTCGAGGAAATGAACCTGCCGGACGGCAAGTCCAACAAGGGCCGCGTCCAGGCCTATGACGGCCCGATCCACATCGCCGACGCCGCCAACTATTTGATGTTCCACAAGCCGGAACTCGGCATCAAGGACCCGTACGAACTGAACGAAGACCAGTACAAGGCAGCGCTCGAGCTGCTGCGTGTTCAGCGGACGCTGGTCGGCCGCTACTGGCATGACGCCGCCATCCAGGTCGACGACTTCCAGAACGAAGGCGTCGTCGCTTCCGGTTCGTGGCCTTACCAGGTCAACACGCTGGTTGCCGCCAAGAAGCCGGTCGCCTCGACCGTGCCGGAAGAAGGCGTCACCGGCTGGGCCGACACCACCATGATGGAGGCCGACGCCGCGCATCCCAACTGCGCCTATATGTGGCTTGAGCATTCGCTGTCGCCCAAGGTGCAAGGCGATGTCTCGGCCTGGTTCGGCTCGCTCCCCGTGGTGCCCGCTGCCTGCAAGGGCAACGAGCTGCTCGGCGAGGAAGGCTGCAAGACCAACGGCTACGAGAACTTCGACAAGATCAAGTTCTGGAAGACGCCGGTCTCGAAGTGCGCCACCCAGAACGACCACTGCGTGCCCTACTACCGCTGGGTGTCCGACTATATCGGCGTCATCGGCGGGCGGTGAGCTCCCTTAACCCTCCCCCTAGTGGGGAGGGTCGACGCGCAGCGTCGGGGTGGGGGCAACGCTGACGTCCGGTGCTAGTCACCCCACCCGCGGCTTCGCCGCGACCTCCCCCATCGAGGGGGAGGTGAAGTGCCGTGCCCGCTGGCCTGATTGGTGGCGGCAAGAGCTATTTCGACGAACACAAACCGGCAACAGACGGACAGCCCATGACATCGGCCGTTTCCTTCCAGAAAGTCTCTCGCCATTTCGGCAGCGTGCGCGCCGTCGATGCGGTCGATCTCGATATCGTGCCGGGCGAGTTCTTCGCCATGCTCGGTCCGTCGGGGTCCGGCAAGACGACCTGCCTGCGCCTCATCGCCGGCTTCGAGCAGCCGACCTCGGGCTCGATCTCGATCTTCGGCGACCGCGCCGAGGGCATGCCGCCCTATCGTCGCAACGTCAACACCGTGTTCCAAGACTACGCGCTGTTCCCGCATCTGAACGTGCTGGACAATGTCGCCTACGGGCTGATGGTCAAGGGCGTCGCCAAGCCGCAGCGGCAGAAGGCGGCGGAAGAGGCGCTGTCATTGGTGCGGCTTCCAGGCTATGGCGCCCGCCGTCCCGGCCAGCTCTCCGGCGGCCAGCGCCAGCGCGTGGCGCTGGCCCGTGCGCTGGTCAACCAGCCCAAGGTGCTTCTGCTCGACGAGCCGCTCGGCGCGCTCGATCTCAAACTGCGCGAGAACATGCAGGAAGAGCTGAAGTCGCTGCAGAAGGCGCTCGGCATCACCTTCGTCTTCGTCACCCACGACCAGGGCGAAGCGCTGTCGATGGCCGACCGCGTCGCCGTCTTCAATGACGGCAAGATCATGCAGATCGGCACGCCGGAAGACATCTACCAGCGGCCGAAGACCCGCTTCGTCGCCGATTTCGTCGGCTCCTCCAACGTACTGCCGCCGGACTTCGTCCAGCGCTATTCCGGCCAGCACCGCTGGGGCAGCCTGCGTCCCGAATCCATCCGCATCGGCCGCGCCGCCAAAGGCGAGGGCGTCGCCGCGCGCCTGGTCGGAACCAACTATCTCGGCGCTACGACCAAGCTGGCGCTCGACGCCGACGGGTTGAGGCTGCACGCCATCGTGCCGGCCGGGACAAAGCTGCCGGCGGAAGGCGAAGCGGTGGTGCTGACGTTCAACCGCGAGCATTTGCATTTGATGGACGAGCCGGCATGATTGAGGTTTGCGCCAAGCACCCCCCTCTGTCCTGCCGGACATCTCCCCCTCAAGGGGGGAGATCGGCTGTTCCTTCCGGTTTCGCCAATCTCCAACGTGGCGGAATTGGCGAGGCCGAAAAATTGCTGATCTCCCCCCTTGAGGGGGAGATGTCCGGCAGGACAGAGGGGGGTGTGACGGATCGCGGCCTGGCCGCCATTGATCCAATCGCCGCGGTCGCCCCATGACCATCGCCGCGCTCAACTCAACCTCCGCCCCCGCCATCCTGCCCGGCAGCGGTGGCATGCGCGGCGCACTGTCGGACCTTTTCTGGCGCAAGCCGCAACTGCTGCTGTTCCTCATGCTGCTGCCGCCGGTTCTATGGCTCGGCGTTGTCTATATCGGCTCGTTGTTCGCACTTCTGGCGCAGAGCTTTTTTTCGATCGACGAGTTCTCCGGCCTCATCAACCACGAATTCACGCTGAAGACCTATGGCGACCTGTTCCAGCCCGCCAATCTCGACATCATCCTGCGCACGGTGACGATGGCGGTGCTGGTCACGCTGGCCTCGGCCGTCATCGCCTTCCCGATCGCCTATTATGCGGCGCGCTATGCCCGCGGCCGCTGGAAGGCGCTGTTCTATCTCGGCGTCATGCTGCCGCTATGGTCGAGTTACCTCGTCAAGATCTACGCCTGGAAGCTGATCCTCGCCAAGGAAGGCATTTTGACCTGGCTGCTCGCCAAATTGCATCTGCTCTGGGTGCTCGATGGCTGGCTGTCGCTGCCGGTCGTCGGCGGCAACTCTTTGTCGGTCTCCGCCACCGGGACCTTCATCGCTTTCGTCTATGTCTGGCTGCCGTTCATGATCCTGCCGGTGCAGGCGGCATTGGAGCGCGTGCCCGGCAATCTGGTCGAGGCGTCCTCCGATCTCGGCGCATCGCCGGGCCAGACCTTCCGCAACGTGCTGTTCCCGCTGGCGCTGCCCGGCATCGTCGCCGGCTCGATCTTCACCTTCTCGCTGACGCTGGGCGACTACATCATCCCACAGATCATCGGCACATCGCGGCTGTTCATCGGGCAGGCCGTCTATTCGCAGCAAGGCACAGCCGGCAACATCCCGCTCGCCGCAGCCTTCACCGTCGTGCCCATCGTCATCATGGGTTTCTATCTCTGGGGCGCCAAGCGCATGGGGGCCTTCGATGCGCTCTGACGGTTCGCAATCCGCTCCGCTCGGCCTCAAGATCGCTGCCGCCTGCGGCCTGCTGTTCCTGCATCTGCCGATCTTGTTGATCTTCGTCTACGCCTTCACCACGGAAGAGAAGAGCTTCGTCTGGCCGCCGCCGGGGCTGACCACACAATGGTTCGCCGTCACCTGGAACCGGCCGGATGTCTGGCAGGCGCTGTCGCTTTCGGTCCGTGTCGCCGCCATCTCGACCGCGATTGCCTTGATACTGGGCACGCTGTGCGCCGCCGCCGTGTCACGGACGAAATTCTTCGGCCGCGAGACGATCTCGCTGCTCGTCATCCTGCCGATCGCGCTGCCCGGCATCATCACCGGCATCGCGTTGCGCTCGGCCTTCTCGCTAGCCGACATCCCGTTCTCGTTCTGGACGATCGTGCTCGGCCACGCCACCTTCTGCGTTGTCGTCGTCTACAACAATGCGGTCGCCCGTTTCCGCCGCACTTCCGGCTCAATGATCGAGGCCTCGATGGATCTCGGCGCCGACGGCTTCCAGACCTTCCGGCACGTCGTGCTGCCCAACATCGCCACCGCTCTGCTTGCCGGGGGGATGCTCGCCTTCGCGCTCTCCTTCGACGAGGTCATCGTCACCACCTTCACCGCCGGCCAGCAGCAGACCGTGCCGATCTGGATGCTGGAAGAGCTGATCCGCCCACGCCAGCGTCCGGTCACCAATGTCGTCGCCATGGTCGTGGTGCTGGTGACGCTGCTGCCCATCCTTGCCGCCTATTACCTGACCCGCGACGGCGACCAGATCGCCGGTTCGGGCAAATGAAGAACAGCGAATAGGGAGTAGCGAATAGCGAATAGGGAGATTGCACGACCAGCCCTATTCGCTACTCGCTATTCGCTACTCGCTCCTGACCAAGGAGAACCCGCATGGACACCCAGATGCTGATCGGCTCGAAGTTCGAGAACGGCACCGAGACCGAGGAGCCGATTCTGAATCCAAAGACCGGGGCGACCATTCTCAACCTGCCTGAAGCCAGCCAGGCGCAGATCGAGGCGGCTGTTACTGCCGCCGGGCGAGCGTTCGTCTTGTGGTCACGCACAACGCCGGCGCAGCGCTCCGGCTATCTCCTCAAGATCGCCGACCGCATCGAGGCCAACGCGCGGGAGTTCGCGGCGCTCGAGGCGCTGAATTGCGGCAAGCCGATCAACGCCGTGCTCAATGACGAGATCCCGGCGATCGTCGACTGCTATCGTTTCTTTGCCGGCGCTGTGCGTTCGATGCCGGGCGTGGTCGCCGGCGAATACATTCCCGGCCACACCTCGATGGTGCGGCGCGATCCGATCGGCATCGTCGCTTCCATCGCGCCGTGGAACTATCCACTGATGATGATGGCCTGGAAGCTGGCGCCGGCCATTGCCGGCGGCAACACCGTCGTCTTCAAGCCGTCGGAGCAGACGCCGCTGACGGCGCTGAAGCTGGCCAGGATCCTGGCCGAGGTTCTGCCCGAGGGCGTCGTCAATGTCGTGCTCGGCCGCGGCGACAGCGTTGGCAACACGCTGATTAATCACGCCAAGGTCAACATGATTTCGATCACCGGCGACGTCGCCACGGGCAAGAAGGTGCTGCAGGCCGCCGCCAAGTCGGTCAAGCGCACGCATCTGGAACTCGGCGGCAAGGCGCCGGTCATCGTTTTCGACGACGCCGACCTTGGCGCCGTGGTCAACGGCCTGCGCGCTTTCGGCTACTACAATGCCGGGCAGGATTGTACAGCCGCCTGCCGCATCTATGCCGGCAAGAAGATCTACGACAAGCTCGTCGCCGATCTCTCATCTGCCGTCTCGACCATCAAATACAACCAGCCCGATGACACCAAAAACGAGATCGGGCCGCTGATCTCGCGCCGCCAGCGCGATCGCGTCTCGAGCTTCGTCGAGCGCGCTTCGGAACTGAAGCACATCGAGATCACCACCGGCGGCAAGCCCGGCGAAGGCTCCGGCTTCTATTACCAGCCGACGGTGGTTGCCGGCGCGCTGCAGGAAGACGAGATCGTGCGCCGCGAAGTGTTCGGTCCGGTCGTCTCCATCACCCGCTTCTCCGAAGTCGATGAAGCCGTGAACTGGGCCAATGACAGCGACTACGGCCTGGCATCCTCGGTGTGGACCAAGAACGTCTCGCGCGCCATGGCGACGGCCGCCCGTCTGCAATATGGCTGCACCTGGATCAACACCCATTTCATGCTGACCAACGAGATGCCGCATGGCGGGTTGAAGCAGTCCGGCTACGGCAAGGACATGTCTCTCTATGCGCTGGAGGATTATACCGCCGTTCGTCATGTGATGGTGGCGCATGGGTAGAGGCCGCCACTATCTCTAAAATATTCGCCACCGCGTTTTCTGTATATTAATCGTGAGTTACTTTTGCGGTACGGCGGGAGTTCACGATTTACTGAATATTCAACCTGAACGAGCAGCCTCTTGCCGGGAAACCGCGCGGCGAGGGGTTTGCGCATGAACACGACCAAGATCAAGCTGGTACTCATTGGCGGCTTCTGTCTGCTGATCGCTGTGTTCGGCGGCAAGGACATGATCAAGAAGAGCGGCTGGCCCGAGGCGCCTGCTGAAATCCTCGCGGTCAATGTCGAATGCGACATGGAATCGACCACCCACAAGATTGTCTACAAGACCGTCAGCACCGCCACGATCCCGTGCGAACTGGTGGATGCGTTCAAGACGGTTCATGCTGACAAAGAGTGGAAGGTGACCCAGAAATTCACCGGCACCTTGCGCGTCGGCACCGGCGCCGACGCCGTCGAGGCCACGATGGAGCTGAACAAGAACGGTGCCCGCGAACCGCAGGTCGGCGACAAGCTCACCGTCGTCCAGAACCCCGCCAACCCCACCCAGATCGAACGCACCGGCATGACCGGCACGCGTTTGACGATCGTCATTGGGGCTGGACTGCTCGGCGCGTTGCTTCTCTATCTTGCTTTCAAACCCCGCTGGCGGATGTCGACCTCCGCCGTGGCGGGCAACCCTGCCGGAGATGCCGGCGCGGACCAGCGCGCGCGCCAGGCCGACGCCTTGATAGCGGCGGCCCTGGCCAAGCAGGCCACATTGCCCAATCAGCCGGCACGTGTCGCGGCTGCCGGATTGGCCAGGGAAGGGCGGTTTTCCGGGCAGCGGACGAGTTTCGGCCGCCGCAACTGATGGCCGAAAACTGCTGCACCTGCCACGGCTACTCCACGATGCGGTAGATGTTCCAAAGGCTGGTGCCTGAAACGACGTAGGGCTCCATCTCCTTGCCCCATTTGGCGTGGGCGTCGATCATGCCGATCCTGGCGAAGAAACCCTCCAGCTGGGCAAGGCTTTCGACCTGATGATGCGATTCGACCGTCGCTTCCCGAGCTCCGATCGAACCGGTCATGATCTGGAACTCGAGATCGGCAATGCCGACCTGAGAGCCGATCTCGCGTTCCCATTTCTTCAACAGGTCGAGCACGGTCTGCTTGTGCCCGAACTTGGCGTCGATCTGCCATCTGGCGCTGAACATTTTTGTCTCCTCCAGTTTTGCGGCCCAACCGCGGTTGATCTTTCCGCGGTGGAACTACTCGTCCCAGGCCTGCACGACGGTCTGTCGTGCAATCCGCCCATTCTTCAGCTCCAGCATCGCCGCGCAGAACACTTTCGTTCCGTCCGGATAGGCGCAGGCCTGGGTGAAGGCGAGATTGTCGCCATCGGCGATGGTGGTGTCGACCTTGTGGGTCATCGCCCGGCTGCAGATGTCGTCCCAGAAGGTGCTGATCGCCGCCCGGCCGCGGATCTCGCGCGGCTTGCTCGGTGGATTGTTGCGGTCGATCACCCGCACCAGTGCGTCGTCGGCATAGAAGCTAGCGAGCATCCTGCCGTCCCGTCCTTCGATCGCTTTCTTGATCGCCGCGCCGTCCACGCTCTGCGTCTTGGTCAGCATCTTCTCCTCCATGGCCCGTTGATCGGGCGGTTGAATGATCACAAGCAATGCCCGGCGCACCGCCCGGCATTTTCTTTCACTGCGACTTGGCTTTGACGGCTGCGAACACGCCGTCGGTCTGTTGTTTGAAGGTCGCGAAATCGACCTGGCTGCCGTTGAGCATCGTCGACCAGTGGCGCACGATCGCCGCCATCGCGATCGCCTCCTTGATCTCCTCATCGGTCGCGCCATTGAGCTTGGCGGCCTCGGTGTGGAAATAGATGCAGTACTGGCAGGGGATCTGCGAGGCGACGGCCAGCCCCAGCAGTTCCTTGGTCTTGCCGTCGAGCGCGGTCTTGGGGTTGAGCTGCACACCCTTGATCTCGGCCCAGGCGCCGGCAACCGCGACATCGGGCAGCGTCTTGAACATGTCCGGCACTGAGCCGAGCGTCGCCTCGATGTCCTTGTAGGCGGCGGCCGCCGAGGCATCCTCGGCTCTGGCGGGAGCGATCGTGAACAGCGCGCCAACGCCTGCCGCTATCACCAGCGATTTGATCGACCTGTTTGACTTCAGCATTGCATCCTCCATCCGCAGTGCCTTTCCCGGCGACATCCGCCTGGCCTGCATGGAGAGAATTGGTACGCCTCGACCCCACCTGGCCGCTTCGCCCGAAAGCGCCATGGTCCCTATGGCCCGTCCGGGCCAGCCTGCCTGGCGGAAAATGCCGCTGCCGCCGCCCGTGAGGGCAAATCGAGCTTCAGCAATATGTTGGCGACATGACGCTTGACCGTATGCTCGCTGAGCCTCAGCTCGGCGGCGATCGCGGCATTGCTCTTGCCGTCGGCGATCAGGATCACCACCTCGCTTTCGCGCGCCGTCAGTTGAGCCGGCTCGGCGGGTTTCGCCTTGGGGCGGCAGGCCGGCTCCAGGTGCTGTTCCGACGTCGCCTGGACCAGCGCCAGCGGCTCGTCCAGCTCATCCACCGTGACACGCCCGGCATCGATGAAATGCAGGCCGGACCCCGCCGCCAGATCGGCGGCCAGACGCGACGCCAGAATATCGCCGCGCCCGGCATGGGCGGCGATCTGCATCGTCACCCGTGCCATCAGCCCCACCGGCGGCCCGCGCATTTCGACCTCACCGACATGGGCGCCCTGGGCGCTTGCAACGCCCATATGTTGCGCCGCATCGCGCAGTGCCGCCGCGCAGCGTATGGCCCGCGCCGGCCCGTCGAAGCGCGAGATCATCAATTCGCCATGGATGCCGGCGACGCGTCCGCCATGACGGCCGACCAGCTGCCGCCAGCTCTCCTGGAAGCGCTCGCTACGTTCGCTCCACATGCGGTCGCCAACCCGCGCCGTGTCGTAGATGCGTGTCGCCAGAAGAGCGGCAAGCACGCGCTCCGCTTCGGCCACCGCACGCTCGCCGGTCAGGAATTCCTCGATCAGGTCGGCCACCCGGTCGACATCGCCGGTCCAGATCGGGTGATCGCGCCCGGGGACCTCGACCAGTCGCGCATTCGAGATGTTTTTCGCCAGGAAGCGGCTGGCGTCCGGGTCGACCCGCGCGTCGTTGCGGCGATGAATGAGCAGTGTCGGTGCGCCGATAGCCGAAAGCACGCCGCGCACATCGATTCCGGCATTCATCCGGGCAAGGGCTGCCGCTGCCGTCGGACTGGCCGACAGCCGCTCGAAGCGGGCCCACCACTGGGTGAAATGCGCATCATCTACCCGGCCGGGAGCGAAGTTGGGCAGTGTGGCGCCCGTGCCCCATTCCGTGCCGGCCTTCGCGATGAAGGCCTCGAGGCGCTCCGGCGACATCACCCATTTGTGGAAATGCGCATAACCGCCATAGAGCGCCAGCGCTCGTGTCCGTTCCGGATAGGTGGCGGCAAACAACATTGCCATCGGCGCGCCTTCCGAAGCGCCGAGCAAGGCCGCGCGGCCGCTGCCGGTGGCATCCATCACCGCGCGCACATCGTCCATGCGGGTTTCGAGGCTGGGCAGGTGGCGTGGGTCGACGCGGTCGGACAGGCCGGTGCCGCGCTTGTCGAACAGGATCAGCCGCGAGAACGCCGAGAGCCGTTTCAAGAGCCTGGCGTAGCCCTCGTCTTCCCAATGCAGGTCGAGATTGGAGATGAAGCCGGGCACGAAAACCAGGTCGAACGATCCCTGGCCGACCACCTGATAGGCGATCCGCACGTCGCCGCTGAGGGCATATCGCGTCTCGATCGGCCTCACGTTGCTATCCCGCCCGGCCAGACGATTTCTGATCGCCGACCATAGCAGACGCCCGGCGGATGCGGCAGCCAAACTTTAGAAGACAGGAATATAGCCCGCGGCGAACCGTGTTCGCCCGCCATTTCTGGGGGAGGCTATTTCTGGGGAGCGGCGCTCTCTGCACCCGTGGGTTGGACGTAGCCGATGCTCACATCGGCCTGCTCCTCGGTCTTCGGCCGCTTGATCCTGGCCGAGGCCACGACGACGAGTTCGTCAAAACCTTCGCCGCCACTGTCCAGCATCTCGAAGAACTGCCGGCGCATCCTGGGCTCCCAGAACTTGTTGATGTGCTCGGCCACGCCCGCCACACCTTCCTCGCGGGGCCTTGAATGGAAGAAGGCGGCGATCTGGTTGGCCATGCGCACCAGCTTTTCCCCGGTGCTCGTGATGTGTTCTTCGTCATGCGACATGCTGGGCAACTCCCAAGACCACCCGTTCCGGGTGGGTGAAAACATCGAAATCGTCGCCGCGCACCAGCGCCACCAGCGTCATGCCGGCCTCTTCGGCGGTGCGGATGGCAAGGGCTGTCGGCGCCGACACGGCGATGATGAAGGCGGAGCCGATCGCCGCCGTTTTCTGCACCATCTCCACTGAGACGCGTGATGTCACCACCACCGCGCCCGATGCACCGTCAATGCCGGCCTTGGCCAGCGCGCCGGCCAGTTTGTCCAGCGCATTGTGCCGGCCGACATCCTCGCGCGCCATGACGATGCCTTTGCCGGGAATGTAGAAGCCCGCTGCATGCACGGCGCCGGTTTCTGAATGCAGAGGCTGCACCTTGGACAAAAGCTTTACCGAACGGGTGATGTCGTCGGCTTCAAGTGTAAGCTTGGACGCACCAACCTTGTCGACCGAGCGCATCGCTTCCTCGATCGATTCGATGCCGCACAGCCCGCAGCCAACCGGCCCGGCCAAGCGCCGGCGCCGCGTCTCGAAGCGCGTATTGGCCTGGTCCTTCAGCCGGATCTGGATATCGATGCCGGCGCCATGGTCCTCGACCTCAATCGCATCGATTTCGTCAGGCAAGGCTATGATGCCTTCGGTCAGAGAGAAGCCGAGCGCGAAATCCTCGAAATCGGCCGGGCTCGCCATCATCACCGCATGGGTGGTGCCGGCAAAGGAGAACGCCACCGGCGTCTCCTCCGGCACCATGCGGTTGGCCGCCGCAGTGCCGCTGGCGCGGTGGGCAAGGCGAGAGATTTGGGTGGTGGCTTGGCGTTTTCGGGTCACGAGGCGCGCCCCTCTGCCCTGTCCGTCCTTCGCAGTAGCTGTGGAGGCTCGCGGCAATAAAAAAACCACCCCCCAGAGGCTTGTAAAGCGCCAGGCCGGGATAAAGAAGGGGCCTAAACAACTCTCATATAAAAAAAAAACAGC
>NZ_JAMYUQ010000013.1:0-249635 GCF_040323095.1 Mesorhizobium sp. M0058 | reverse complement strand
GCCTTTCCTCTCCCCCCTCCGGAGGGAGAGGAAAGGCGCCAGGCGGCATAAGCTCGCGTCCTTCCTCTCCCCCGTCGATCGGGGGAGAGGTGTTGAGCAAAGCTCGACGGAGTAGGGGTCGACCAACCGTCAAGATTGAAGCTCTTATTGTCGAACGCCGTGGCAAGACTACTCCGCCGCTTCCAGCTTTGCGATGCGGCGGCTCTGCTCGGCCTGCTCGTTATAATCGCGCTGCCAGTCCGAAGGCCCGTTGGAGGCGCCGACCTGCACCGCGGTCACCTTGTACTCCGGGCAGTTGGTCGCCCAGTCGGAGAAGTCGGTGGTGATGACGTTGGCCTGCGTGTCGGGATGGTGGAACGTTGTGTAGACCACACCTGGCGACACCCGGTCGGTGATCAGCGCACGCAGCGTCGTCTCACCCGAACGGCTGGTCAGCCGCACCCAGTCGCCATCGCGCAGGCCGCGGTTCTCGGCATCGTGCGGATGGATCTCCAGCCGGTCTTCCGAGTGCCACATGACGTTTTCGGTGCGCCTTGTCTGTGCACCGACATTGTACTGGCTGAGGATGCGGCCGGTGGTCAGCAGCAACGGGAAACGGGGCCCGGTCCGCTCGTCGGTCGCCACATATTCTGTGCGGATGAACTTGCCCTTGCCGCGCACGAAGCCGTCGATATGCATGATCGGCGTGCCGAGCGGCGCCTTCTCGTTGCAGGGCCATTGCACCGATCCGACACGGTCGAGCAGATCGAAGGAGACGCCGGCGAAGCTTGGCGTCGTTTTGGCGATCTCGTCCATGATTTCGGAGGGATGCTGGTAGTTCCAATCCAGCCCGATCGCGCGGGCAAGCTCCTGTGTCGCTTCCCAGTCGGCATAGCGCGCCTTCGGCTCCAGCACCTTGCGCACCATGTTGATGCGGCGCTCGGCATTTGTGAAGGTGCCGTCCTTTTCCAGGAAGGTCGAGCCCGGCAGGAAGACATGCGCGTAGTTCGCTGTCTCGTTGAGGAACAGGTCGTGCACGACGACGCATTCCATCGCCGCCAGGCCGGCCGCGACATGCTTGGTATCAGGGTCCGATTGCAGGATGTCCTCGCCCTGGATGTAGATGCCCTTGAAGGAGCCGTCGACGGCGGCATCCAGCATGTTGGGGATGCGCAGGCCCGGTTCGTCGTCGAGCTTCACCCCCCACAACGTCTCATAGATGTCGCGCACCGCCTCGCCGGAGATGTGGCGGTAGCCCGGCAGTTCATGCGGGAACGAGCCCATGTCGCAGGAACCCTGCACGTTGTTCTGGCCGCGCAGCGGGTTCACGCCGACGCCGGGACGGCCGATATTGCCGGTCGCCATGGCAAGGTTGGCGATAGCCATAACCGTGGTCGAACCCTGGCTGTGTTCGGTGACGCCAAGGCCATAATAAATCGCGCCATTGCCGCCCTTGGCATAGAGGCGCGCAGCACCCCGGATCAGTTCGGGGTCGACGCCGGACAGCTTGCCCACGATTTCGGGGCTGTTTTCCGGCAAGGCGACGAAAGAAGCCCAATCCTGGAACTCCGCCCAGTCGCAGCGATCGCGGATGAAGGCTTCGTCGAAAAGCCCTTCGGTAACGATGACATGCGCCAGCGCCGTCAGCACCGCCACGTTGGTGCCGGGCTTCAGCGGCAGGTGATAGTCGGCCTCGATATGCGCTGACTTGACCATTTCGGTGCGGCGCGGATCGAGCACGATCAGCTTGGCGCCCTGGCGCAGCCGCTTTTTCAGCCGCGAGGCGAACACCGGGTGCGCGGAAGCCGGATTGGCGCCGATGATGACGGCGACATCGGTGAAGTCGACGGAATCGAAATCCTGCGTGCCGGCCGAGGTGCCATAGGTCTGGCCGAGGCCGTAGCCGGTCGGCGAGTGGCAGACGCGGGCGCAGGTGTCGACATTGTTGTTGCGGAAGCCTTGGCGCACAAGCTTCTGCACCAGATAGGTCTCTTCATTTGTGCATCGCGAGGACGTGATGCCGCCGATCGAGGTGCGGCCGTATTGATACTGGATACGGCGGAATTCCTTGGCCGTATGGGCGATGGCCTCTTCCCAACTCACTTCGCGCCAGGGATCGCTGACCTTTTCCCGGATCATAGGCGACAGGATGCGGTCCTTGTGGGTGGCATAGCCATAGGCGAAACGGCCCTTCACGCAGGAGTGGCCGTGGTTGGCCTTGCCGTCCTTGTAGGGCATCATGCGAATGACTTCGTCGTCCTTCACTTCTGCCTTGAACGAGCAGCCGACGCCGCAATAGGCGCAGGTGGTGACGGCGGAACGCTCGGGCATGCCTTTCTCAAGCACGGTCTTTTCACGCAGCGCATCGGTCGGACAGGCCTGCACGCAGGCGCCGCAGGATACGCATTCGGAGGCGATGAAGTCCTCGTGCATGCCGGCGACCATGCGCGATTCGAAACCGCGGCCCTCGATCGTCAGCGCGAAGGTGCCCTGCACCTCCTCGCAGGCCCGCACGCAGCGCGAGCAGACGATACATTGCGCCGGATCATAGGTGAAATATGGGTTGGACTCGTCGCGGGCGATGTAGTCGACCGCCAGCGAGCCATGGCCGGGCGCGACGCCGTTTTCCTGCTTGACGTGGTTGCGGCCCTCGATGCCGAAGCGGTTCTCGGTCAGGCCGACCGATTTCGCCACAACGTCGAACTCGCTGGCGCCGGTGCCGGCCTTCTCGTTCCAGCCGGTCGGGTGGTCGGAGACGTAAAGCTCCATGACACCGCGGCGGATGGCGTCGAGCCGCTCGGATTGCGTGCGCACCACCATGCCTTCGCCGACGGGCGTCGTGCAGGATGCCGGCGTGCCGCCGCGCCCGTCGATCTCGACCAGGCAGACGCGGCAGGAGCCGAACGAGTCCAGCATGTCCGTGGCACAGAGTTTTGGGATCTCGACCCCGCCTTCCATCGCCGCGCGCATGATCGACGTACCCTCCGGCACGCTGATGCTGCGGCCGTCGACGATCAGCGTAACCTGCTTTTGCGCCTTCGATTCCGGGGTTCCGTAATCGAGTTCTTCGATGAGTGTCGGGAAGTCGGCCTTGATATTCATCTGCCAGCACCTATTCAGCAGCCACGCGCGCCGGCGCGGGCTTGAAATCTTCGGGGAAATGGGTGATCGAGCTCATCACCGGATAGGGCGTGAAGCCGCCCAGCGCGCAGAGCGATCCGAACTTCATCGTGTTGCAGAGATCGGTGACCAGTGCCAGGTTCTTCTCCGGCTCGATGCCGGCGGCAAGCCGGTCGATGGTCTCCACCCCGCGTATCGAGCCGATGCGGCAGGGCGTGCACTTGCCGCAGCTTTCGATGGCGCAGAACTCCATGGCAAAGCGCGCCTGCTTCAGCATGTCGGCCGTGTCGTCGAACACGGTGATGCCGGCATGGCCGATCAGCCCGTCGCGCTTCGCGAACTCTTCGTAGTCGAACGGCGTGTCGAACAGGCCGCGCGGGAAATAGGCGCCGAGCGGGCCGCCGACCTGCACCGCCTTCACCGGGCGACCTGTGGCCGTACCGCCGCCGATATCGTCGACGATTTCGCCCAGCGTCATGCCGAACGCCGCCTCGAACAGGCCGCCGAACTTGACGTTGCCGGCGATCTGTATCGGGATCGTGCCGCGCGAGCGGCCCATGCCGAAATCCTTGTAGAAGGCAGCACCCTTGTCCATGATGATGGGCACGGAGGCTAGGCTGATGACGTTGTTGATCACCGTCGGCTTGCCGAACAGACCCTGGATTGCCGGCAGCGGTGGCTTGGCTCGCACCACGCCGCGCTTGCCTTCAAGGCTGTTCAGCAGCGAAGTTTCCTCGCCGCAGACATAGGCGCCGGCGCCGACGCGGATTTCCATGTCGAAGGCGTTGGGCGAACCCAGCACGCTGACGCCGAGCACGCCTGCCTTGCGGGCGACCTCGACAGCCTTGTTCATGACAGCCACCGCATGCGGATATTCCGAGCGGATATAGACGAACCCCTTGGTCGCGCCGGTGGCGATGCCGGCAATCGTCATGCCTTCGATGAGCACGAAGGGGTCGCCCTCCATAATCATGCGGTCGGCAAAGGTGGCGCTGTCGCCCTCGTCGGCATTGCAGACGATGTATTTGCGGTCAGATGTCGTATCGAGCACCGTCTTCCACTTGATGCCGGTCGGGAAGCCGGCGCCGCCTCGGCCGCGCAAGCCCGATTCCGTGACCTGTTTGACGATGTCGAGCGGCGCCATGGCCACCGCGTTCTGCAGGCCCTTGAGCCCGCCCAGTGACTTGTAGGCATCGAGCGATAGCGGGTCGTTGATGCCGCAACGCGCAAAGGTCAGGCGCGTCTGCTTGGCCAGGAACGGGATTTTGTCGGGCGCGCCCAGCCAGCGCTTGTGATGCCCGCCGGTGAGAAAGCCGCTGTCGAACAGGCTCTTGACGTCCGATGGCTTGACCGGCCCGTAAGCGACGCGGCCCTTTTCGGTCGCGACCTCGACCATCGGTTCGAGGAAATAGGCGCCGCGCGAGCCGTTGCGGACGATCTTGGCCTCGACGCCCCGTTCAGCCAGTTCCGCACGAACAGCCTTGGCGACCTTTTCGGCGCCGAGCGCCAGCGCGCCGGAGTCACCTGGAATGTAGATGCGCGGGATCATGAGCGTACCTCCCCGACGATCTCTTCGATCTTCTCGTCATCGAGCCGCCCGATCACCTCACCATCCAGCATCGCCGACGGTGAACAGGCGCACAGCCCGAGGCAATAGACAGGCTCAAGTGTAACCGATCCGTCGCGGGTGGTCTCATGGAAATCGATGCCCAACAACTGCTTGACCTTTGCGGCGATCGCATCCGAACCCATCGACTGGCAGGCTTCCGCCTGGCAGAGCTTGAGCACATGCCGGCCGGCCGGCCGGGCACGGAAATCATGATAGAAGGTCACAACGCCATGCACTTCGGCCCTCGACAGGTTCAGCCCATCGGCGATGACGGGCACGGCGTCCTGCGGCACGTGGCCAAATTCGTCCTGGATCTCGTGCAGGATCGGCAGCAGCGGGCCTTCGAGGCCCTTCAACTCCTGGATGATCGCCGCCGTGCGCGACTGTATCTCGGTACTTGCTGGCTGCATCGTCACGCAGCGCCCTCCCTATCGTAGCGATCGATGCATATATCGTCCAAAAGCATGACGCGGTTTTGGAACAACGACATGCCTACGCCGCTTAATCGCTAAGTGCTTAAGAAATCAGAGAAAACCCCTGAAATCAATAAAGCGGTTTCGTTGCACGATAGAAAATTTCTATCGCGCCGATTGATCAGTTATGACTAGCTCAGCGATTGGCGCGGAAATCGTCTGCCAGCGCCATCGCCTCGTCCAGCAGCGCCTGCACCAGCGGCGTGTGCGGTTCGCGCGGCGCGGCGACCAGCCCGACCGTGTGGCTGGCATCCGGTTCGACGATCGGAATGGCCTGGATCGGCTCGGAAAAACCGAATGTTTCCGCCAGGTTGAGCGGCATGATCGACGACCATTTGCCTGTCCGTATGTGGGAGAACAGCACGATCATCGAGTTGGATTCCAGTGTCGGCCGCACCTGCACGCCGGCCTCGGCCAGATGCTGGTCGATGATGCGGCGGTTCTGCATGTCCGGCGTCAACAAGCAGAGCGGCAGCTGGCTGATTTCGGCCCATGTCACTTTGTCGCGATCCGAATAGGGATTTCCGACCGCCGTGATCAGCTGGTAGCGCTCGTCATAGAGCGGCACGCTGGTCACCCGTCCGAGAGGCTCGTTGTCGAGATAGGTGATGCCGGCATCGACGTCGAAATTGCCGAGCAGCGACAACACCTCGATCGAGGTGCGCGACAGGATAGAGAAGGTGACGCCCGGATGCTTCTCGCGAAATGGCGTCGTCAGCCGCGCCACCATGGCGAGGGCGGTTGGGATGGCGGCAATACGGATACGCCCGGACAGGCCATGTCGCGCCGCCCGCATCTCTTCGCGCATGGTCCTGGAATCGCCGACGATGCGACGCGCCCACACCAGCACCTGCTTGCCTTCCGGCGTCAGCCCCTGAAAGCGCGAACCGCGATTGACCAGCATGACGCCGAGCTGGCCCTCCAGCTGCTTGATCCCGGCCGACAAGGTCGGCTGCGTGACGCCGCACGCTTCCGCCGCCCGGCCGAAATGCTCCTCCTTGGCCAGCGCGATGAAGAATTCGAGCTTGTCGATCATCCCATCCGTCCGTTCGTTGCGCGCAAGGTCGGGGAAATTGCCTTTCGCCGCAAGCTCTACCCGCAATTGGCCATGCATCCACATCTTTGGGCCGGCTGGCTGTTTCCCCCGGCCGAACACGGCGCTATGTGGTTGGATGGAATACGAGGAGATCGGACATGCTGGGCTGGTTCCGCAAGCTTTTGCCGCGCGAAGATCGCTTCTTCGACCTCTTTGAACGGCATTCCCGCACCGTGGTCGGCGGCGCCGAGGCGCTGGAGCAGCTTCTGCAGGGCAAGGACATCGATCGCTGGTGCCAGAAGATCATCGATCTCGAGGACGAGGCCGATCATATCACGGCCGAAGTCCTGCTGGCGGTGCGGCGTTCCTTCATCACGCCTTTCGATCGCGGCGACATCAAGGACCTGATCCAGTCAATGGATGACGCCATCGACATGATGCACAAGACCGTCAAGACGGTGAAGCTGTTCGAAAAGAAGGAATTCGACCCGCTGATGCAGGAGATGGGCGGCGTCATCGTTGCCGCCTCCAGGCTGGTTGCCGAAGCGATCCCGCTGCTCAGCAAGGTCGGCACGCACACGGTACGCCTCAACGCCATCGCCGAAGAGGTCATGCGCGTCGAAAGCCGCGCCGACGATCTGCA
The DNA here is from genome assembly GCF_040323095.1 of Mesorhizobium sp. M0058. Classification (NCBI taxonomy): domain Bacteria; kingdom Pseudomonadati; phylum Pseudomonadota; class Alphaproteobacteria; order Hyphomicrobiales; family Phyllobacteriaceae; genus Mesorhizobium; species Mesorhizobium sp. M0058. Next base: position 242,775 of record NZ_JAMYUQ010000013.1, on the reverse strand, counting down.
TGAGCAGGGATTGAAGGACCTGTTCAAGCGGCATGGCCGCAGCGATCCGATGGCCTACCTGATCGGCTCGGAGATCTACGGCCAGCTGGAGAAGGTGGTCGACCGCTTTGAGGACGTCGCCAACGAGATCAGCGGCATCGTCATCGAGAACGTTTAGGCAATGGAAGCCACCATCGCCTTTCCCGTGCTGATCGGCCTTGTCGCCGTCGCGCTGTTTTTCGATTTTCTCAACGGCCTGCACGATGCGGCGAACTCCATCGCCACCATCGTCTCCACCCGCGTGCTGAGACCACAATATGCGGTCCTGTGGGCGGCTTTCTTCAATTTCATCGCCTTCATGTTCTTCGGCCTTCACGTGGCTGAAACCGTGGGAAAAGGTATCGTCGACGTCAGCATCGTCACGCCGGCGGTGATCTTCTCGGCGCTCGTCGGCGCCATCGTCTGGAACATCGTCACCTGGATTGCCGGCATCCCGTCCAGCAGTTCGCATGCCCTGATCGGCGGGCTCGTCGGCGCCGGCGTTGCAAAGGCTGGGCCCGGCGCCATCGTCTGGACCGGGCTTGGCAAGACGGTCGCCGCAATCGTCGTGTCGCCGGCGACAGGGTTTGTTCTGGCGCTGCTCCTGATCCTGGCCGTTTCCTGGCTGTTCGTGCGCCAGACACCGTTCGCCGTCGACAGCACTTTCCGCGTCGTGCAGTTCTTTTCGGCCTCGCTTTATTCGCTAGGGCACGGCGGCAACGACGCCCAGAAAACCATGGGCATCATCGCCGTGCTGCTCTATTCGCAAGGTATGCTCGGCGGGACGTTCTACGTGCCGCTGTGGGTCGTCCTCACCTGTCAGACAGCACTGGCGCTCGGCACTTTGTTCGGCGGCTGGCGCATCGTCCACACGATGGGCTCGAAGATCACCCGGTTGAACCCGATGCAGGGCTTCTGCGCCGAGACCGGCGGCGCCATCACCCTGTTTGCCGCCACCTGGCTTGGCGTTCCCGTGTCGACCACCCATACGATCACCGGGGCCATCATCGGTGTCGGCGCTGCCCGTCGCGTCTCGGCCGTGCGCTGGGGCATTGCCGGCAACATCGTCATCGCCTGGATCGTCACCTTGCCGGCCACGGCTGCAATTTCGGCGCTCACCTACCTTGCGGTTGGCCTGGCAAGGTGAGGCGGACACTGTGGTGCTTGGAGTCGCTGCCAATCTGCACTATCTGAGCCGCAGCCAAACGCCTTAGGGAACAATGCATGTCCGTCACCAAGGAAATCGTCACCGAGCGTCTGAAGACGGTCAACGGGCCGGACTTCACCGGCAACATCGTCGACCTCGGCATGGTTTCGGAGATTTTCATCGCCGATTCGAAAGTGTTTTTCTCGATCACCGTTCCCGCCGCCCGTGCACAGGAGATGGAGCCGCTGCGCGCCGCAGCCGAGCGTGTCGTCAAGGCGATCCCTGGTGTCGCCGGCGCCGTCGTCGCGCTGACGGCGGAGAAGAAGGGCGGCGGCATGGAGGCTCCGGTTGCGTCGCGTCCCGCGCCCAGGCCGGCACCCCCGGCTGCGCCAGCCGCGCCGCGCCCAGCTCCACACTCTCCAGCCCCGCACGCCCCGGCCTCGCAAAGCTCGGGCAAGCGCGGCGTGCCCGGCATCGAGGCGATCATCGCGGTGGCGTCCGGCAAGGGCGGCGTCGGCAAGTCGACCACCGCCGTCAACATCGCGCTTGGCCTCGCCGCCAACGGTTTGCGTGTCGGCGTGCTCGATGCCGATATTTATGGCCCGTCCATGCCCAGGCTGCTCAACATCCATGGCCGGCCGCAGACCGTCGACGGCAAGATCCTGAAACCGATGGAGAATTACGGCCTTAAGGTGATGTCGATGGGCTTCCTCGTCGACGAGGAGACGCCGATGATCTGGCGCGGTCCGATGGTGATGTCGGCGCTGACGCAGATGCTGCGCGAGGTCGAATGGGGCCGCCTCGACGTGCTCGTCGTCGACATGCCGCCCGGCACCGGCGACGCCCAGCTGACCATGGCCCAGCAGGTGCCGCTGGCCGGCGCCGTCATCGTCTCGACGCCGCAGGACCTGGCGCTGATCGACGCCCGCAAAGGATTGAATATGTTCAAGAAGGTCGACGTGCCGCTGCTCGGCATCGTGGAGAACATGAGCTATTTCATAGCCCCCGATACCGGCAAGCGCTACGACATCTTTGGCCATGGCGGGGCGCGGCGCGAGGCCGAGCGACTCGGCGTGACCTTCCTCGGCGAAGTGCCGCTGGAAATGGGCATTCGCGAAAGTTCTGATGAAGGTGCTCCGGTGGTGGCGTCGAAGCCAGACAGCGCCGAGGCGAAGATCTATCGCGGCATTGCTTCGAAGGTCTGGGACCGGGTCAACGAAGAACGCGGCGCGGCCGAAGCGGCGGTGCCGAACATCGTGTTCGAGTAGCTCGGATATCCCTCCCCCTTGAGGGGAGGGTGGCCCGAAGGGCCGGGTGGGGTCCGCGGTGACACGCTCGACGCTATTTCTTTACAAGTCGAGGCAGCTCAACTCACGTTGAGGCAGTTGAGGCGACCCCACCCGCCTCGCTTCACGAGGCACCCTCCCCTCAAGGGGGAGGGGAACCCACCTTCTCGCCAAAGCTTGAAAAGAACTGCAAGGCCAGCTTCTTCGAAGTCGATTCGATGAGCCGGCTGCCGAGTTGGGCGATCTTGCCGCCGACTTCGGCTTTGGCCGCGTATTTGAGGACCGTCGCATCCGGCCCGTCCGCCGTCAGCGTCACGTCGGCGCCACCCTTGGCGAAGCCGGCAATACCGCCCTTGCCCTCGCCCTGGATGGTGTAGGAGTGCGGCGGCTTCAGGTTCTTCAACGTCACCTCGCCGTTGAATGTCGCCTTGATCGGTCCGATCTTCAACACCACCGTCGCCGCCATTTCGGTCGGCGATTTCATCTCCAGGTGCTGGCAGCCGGGAATGGTCGCCTGCAAAACCTTCGGGTCGTTCAGCGCGTCCCACACTTTCTGCAGGGGGGCGGCAATGCGTTCCTCGCCTTCGACCACCAAAGCCATCGACACCTCCCGGACAGACTTCGAAGGCCTAACGCACGGTCTGGTCTGTGTCTATCGCACCAAAGTCCGGTTGCGACGGTGCGCCCTCTTGCCTGCTTCCGCGCGTTGCCATATCGATTTGTCTTACAAATACGGAGACCATGATGGCAGGCGCCCCCACCGGAAAGAAGAAATTTCGCTCGCAGGAGTGGTTCGACAATCCCGACAATCCAGGCATGACCGCGCTCTACCTCGAGCGCTACCTGAACTACGGCCTGACGCGGGCCGAGTTGATGTCGGGCAAGCCGCTGATCGGCATCGCCCAGACCGGCTCGGATCTGTCGCCGTGCAACCGCCACCATATCGAACTGGCCAAGCGCGTGCGCGAAGGCATCGTCTCGATGGGCGGCATCCCCTTCGAATTCCCGTGCCATCCGATCCAGGAGACCGGCAAGCGCCCGACCGCGGCACTCGACCGCAACCTTGCCTATCTCGGCCTGGTCGAAGTGCTTTACGGCTATCCGCTCGACGGCGTCGTGCTGACCATCGGCTGCGACAAAACCACGCCGGCGCTGCTGATGGCGGCGGCCACCGTCAATATTCCGGCCATAGCACTTTCGGTCGGACCGATGCTCAATGGCTGGCACAAAGGCAAGCGCACGGGATCCGGCACCATCGTCTGGGAATCGCGCCAGCGGCTCTCCGCCGGCGAGATCGACTATGACGAGTTCATGGACATCGTCGCCTCATCGGCGCCGTCGACCGGCTATTGCAACACCATGGGCACCGCCACCACGATGAACTCGCTGGCCGAGGCGCTCGGCATGCAATTGCCGGGCTCGGCTGCCATTCCGGCACCCTACCGCGAGCGCGGCCAGATCTCCTATGAGACGGGCAAGCGCATCGTCGAGATGGTGCATGAGGATCTGAAGCCATCCGACATCATGACGCGCAAGGCGTTCGAGAACGCCATTGTCGTCAATTCGGCGATTGGCGGCTCGACCAACGCGCCGATCCACCTCAACGCGATTGCCCGCCATCTCGGCGTGCCGCTCACCAATGACGACTGGCAGACGGTCGGCCTCCATGTGCCGCTCATCGTCAATCTGCAGCCATCGGGCGAATATCTCGGCGAGGACTATCATCATGCCGGCGGCGTGCCGGCTGTGGTGGCCGAACTGATGAAGGCCAAGCTGCTGCCTTATCCCGAAGCGATGACCGTCAACGGGAAATCGATCGGCGACAATTGCAAGGATGTCGCCAACGAGAACACCGACGTCATCCGCACCGTCGCCGAGCCGCTGAAGGCCAATGCCGGCTTCATCAATCTCAGCGGCAATCTGTTCGATTCCGCAATCATGAAGATGAGCGGCATCTCGCCGGAATTCCGCGAACGCTATCTCTCCAACCCGAACGACCCGGAAGCCTTCGAGGGCAACGCCATGGTCTTCGATGGTCCCGAGGACTACCACGCCCGCATCGACGATCCGGCGCAAGGCATCGACGAGCACACCATCCTGTTCATGCGCGGCGCTGGCCCAATCGGCTATCCCGGCGGCGCCGAGGTCGTCAACATGCAGCCGCCGGCCTATCTCATCAAGAAGGGCATTCACGCGCTGGCCTGCATCGGCGATGGCCGCCAGTCGGGCACATCCGGCTCGCCGTCTATCCTCAACGCTTCGCCGGAAGCCGCCATTGGCGGCGGCCTGGCGCTGCTCAAGACCGGCGACCGTGTGCGCATCGATTTACGGAAAGGCACTGCCAACATCCTCGTCACCGACGAGGAAATCACGCGCCGCCGTGCCGAACTGCAGGTCGATGGCGGCTATCATTATCCCAAGCATCAGACGCCATGGCAGGAGATCCAGCGCTCCATGGTCGACCAGTTCTCGGAGGGCATGGTGCTGAAGCCGGCGGTGAAATACCAGGACGTCGCCCATACCAGCGGCGTGCCGAGGGACAACCACTGAGCACCCGCTTGATATGAAAATGCCGGCCTGATCGGGCCGGCATGAAAGCCTTGGCGTAAGCTTGTTTGGATGGCGGCCTCAGGGTGGAGGCGGGCCGGACGAAGCGGCGATGGCTGTGATGCCGGAGAGTCGTCCTGCCTTGCGGATGACTGGTGTGTGATACTGTTTCTTCATAGGACCCGTTGCCCGTTTTAGATCACTGCTCGCACGCCAACTGATCCCACCTGTCAGTATGACATTGCAGTCCTCGTCAGTTTCGGGTTTTTTGACACGAAATCAAGAGGGGTCCAGAGCGTCGTCCATGATGATGGTTTTCCGCCACGGGCGTATCCTTGCCGCCTAGCCCGATCGACATTGCCCCGGTCGACATTGCTATTGTCGGCGCGGGCATGGCCGGTCTCTTCCTGGCGTGGCGCTTGTCCCAAAGTGAAAAGCCCGCAAGGATCGCAGTTTTCGAATCCGCCGGTCGCGTCGGCGGTCGGGCCTCCACGGTCTCATTTCCCGGAGAGCCGAACTTCGGCATCGATCTCGGCGCGATGATGCTGATGCCGCAACATCGGCTGCTCAAAAAACTCATGGCGACGCTGGATGTAAAGCTGTCGGGTATGGACGTCGTCACCGGCGCCAACCGGCTCCATCTGCGCGGTAGGAGCCTGCCCTACGCCGCTATATCGCGCTTTGCGCCGCGCCGCCTGTTTGCCTATGACGTGACGCGTCGGCTGCAGGAAAAAGGCCCGTCCCGCCTGCTGCGAAAGGCGGCAGCACTGATCCTGCCGGGTTCGGAGGCCTTCGGCAGCGCCGAATGGAACGGCGCCGCAGGCTTCGTTTATCGCGGCCGCAAGCTGGCGGATTGGGCGACTTGGGATGTGCTGGCGACGGTCTTGACCCCGGAGGAAATGGCTTTTGCCGAGGACGCGGTGGGCTATTCGTTGCTCCTGCGCGGACCCAACGCCGCCGAGACGTTCAGGCTTGCGCTCGGCGAGCTGAGCGGCGGCCGCTCCTATTGTTCCCCCGATGGTGGGTTCCAGCCGGTTGCGGAGCGAATGGCCGGGCGGATCGCTGTCAGCGGCGGCGCCGTCCATCTCGATCACACCGTGACCGCCATCGCCCGCTCGGCGCAAGGGATGGTCTTGTCTGTCGAGGGGCAGGGCGGGACGGTCGAGGCGCGCAAGGTCGTGCTGGCGTTACCGGTCCGCCCCCTGCGGACCCTGCTGGAAAAGTCCGGCATCGAGCAGCCCAGCGATCTGCCGGCACCGGAACCCTGGCCGATGCTCACGCTGGCCGCCTGCTATGCCAGCCCATGGTGGGCTCGAAACGGCATTGCGGCCGGCCACAGCGTGACCGATCTGCCGGCTCGCCAGATATGGCAGTTCACAAAAGCGGACGCGCGCGACGCGACGATTCGGCGGAGCGTCGCCATGGCCTATTGCGATGGCAGGCACATGGTATTCTGGCGCTCACTGCTGCCTGAGCTCGCTCGGCGCCACGGTTTTGCGGTTTTGGCCGAGGGACATTCCGCGCTGGAGGCCTTTCACGGCCAGATGGTCGAAGTCCATGGCAAACACGGCGCCATCTCGAAACCCATCGGCGGGTTTGCGCAGGATTGGGGTGCGCCGGCCTATGGCGGCGCGTCGCATGTCTGGGACCGTGGCATAGATATCTCCGGTATAAAACTGGCGAGCCATACGCTTGCTCCGGGCGTTCATGTCTGTGGCGAAGCGTGGTCCAACAATCACGGCTGGATCGAGGGCGCGCTGGAAAGTGCGGAAGACCTGTTGCAGCGGGAATTCGGGCTCGACGCCTGGCTTGCCTGAGACTCCGCAAGGGCGATGAAAAACGATCCTACATTCCCATATGAGTGGTCGGCTATCGGACGGAAAGTATCAACGTGACTAAACGGCGCTCTTCAATCGGTTTCCTCGGCATGTTCGGTCGCTCCGGCGATTTGCGGGAACTCGACACCGCGCTGCGCGGCGCCGATCTGCATCCGGCGCTTGTCCCTGAGGGGGTAAAGCTCACCATCGTCAATTTGATGAAGGATTATTGGCCGGACGAGCCGCCGCCGGACGCCTACCGGTCCGTGGCGCAGCTGTTTGGCTATTGCATCGCAGGCCCACAAACCTTCGAGCAGGCCAATGGGCCGGAGCGGCGGCTGGACGCTGAGCGCCGCATCGAGGCTGCGCTTGAAACCGGCGACAGCCTGGATGCCCAGATCGTGTTGATGGCGCTGCATGGCAAGCTGATCAGCGCCGAAGTCGTCGAGCGCTTTGGGTTAAGTGCGGATTGACATACGTAAGGTGAAGCTTACCCGCCCATGCCGCTGCGTGGCAGCTTGATCATCTCGCCGAAGCGGGCGCGCAATTTGTCGTCGAGCAGCTTCGGCACATGGCGCGGGAAGCGCTCGGCAAGCACGCGCTTCTTTTCGATGATCGCCCGCTGCAAGATGTCGGGCCGGCCCTTCTCGTTCCATTCCTTGGGCGAAAAGCGGTCGCCGACGGCCGGATAAAAATACTCGGTCTGCATCAGGCGCAGCGTCTGCTCGTTGCCGAGATAGTGGCCTGGGCCATTCATGCAGACTTCGGTGATGGTGTCGATCGACAGCGCTTCGTCGGTCACTTCGATGCCCCGCACGCAGCGCAGGCAGTGGCCCAGCATGTCATTGTCTATGATCAGGCTCTCCAGGCAAAAGCCGAGCAGCGAGGCGTGCATGCCCGCCGATTCATAGACCAGATTGAGGCCGGCAAGACCGGCCATCACGTCGGTGATCCCCTTTTCATAGCCGGACTGGATGTCGGGCAGTTTCGAATCCGTCATGCCGGCGGCCGAGCCGCCCGGCAGGTCGTAGAACTGCGCCATCTGCGCGCAGGCCGAAGTCAGTACTGCCTGCTCGGCCGAGCCGCCCGACATGGCGCCGGTCCTCAGGTCGGAGACGAACGGCCAGGTGCCGAAGATCGCCGGATGCCCGGGCTTGATGGCGTTGACGTAGATGAGGCCGACCAGCACTTCGGCCACCGCTTGCACCACAGCGCCGGCAATCGCCGCGGGAGCGGTGGCGCCGGCCTGGCCGGCCGATAGAAGCAGGATCGGGATGCCGCCGTCGACACAGGCTTCGAGCACGCCGCAGGCGTCCTCGGCAAACTTCATCGGCGGCACGACGAAGCAATTGGAGTTTGACACGAACGGCCGGGCGCGAAAGTTCTCCTCGCCGCCGGCGATCGCATAAAGCATTTCCAGCGCCGGCTGCACGTTCTCGCGCACCGTGAACGAGGTGCCGACATGCTTCGACGTGCCCATCACGCAGGCGTAGAGCGTGTTGAAGTCCATTTCGAGCGGATCGGGAATGTCGCGCGGCACCATCGGCCGCTGGAAGAAATGGATGTTGTCGAGCCCTTCGACGAGGCGAGCGGCATCATAAATGTCCTGCACCAGCGACTCGCGGTATTCGCGCTTTTCGACATCGACCAGATGCACCGCCGCACCCGCCGTGCCGTAATGCACGCGCTTGCCCTGGATCAGCATGTCATGCCTGGGGTCCTGGCCGTGCAGCGTAAAATTTCGCGCGGCTCGTCTGATCGTGTCCATCACAAGCCCGCGTGGGAAACGGACGCGGCCGTCATCGCCGTAAACGGCGCCGACCCCGGTCAGCGCCTCGACGCAGGAGGGAATGGCATTGGCGAAGCCGACGGTCTCCAGCAGCGTCAGCACCGCTTCATGGATGCGCTCCTGGTCGTTCCGGTTGAGCGGGCCGTAACTGCCGCCTTCAAGCCCGGCACGTACCGGCCTGATGTCGTCGGCCAAAGGTGCTGCCCGCATGGCGCGGCGCGCTTCGCGCCCGCCGGATCGTCGCGAACGCTGGTCGGCTGATGTATCTTTAGGAGCCGCATCCTTAAGAGCCGCATCCTGCTGCTCAACAGCCGCTGACATGGGGGGCACTCCACCTTTAGCTTGCGAAACACGACGCGGTGATTGGTCCACCGTCGGCCTGCTTCGTCCCTCTGTCAGCCGACTATGCCGTTGCCATTGGCCCAGCCTATGGGCCAGTCAACGCAGCCGAGTATGCCAGAGAGCTAATGCAGAATGTTGGTGATCATGCCAAGGGCCGGGCTGTTCAAAGCCCCGGCACAGGCAAATCAGGCTGCAGCGGGCCTGCGTCCGGCTGCGGTCGCGAGCTCGCGAATACCCGGCTCGATGTGCTGCAGTGCGATCGAGGAAATGCCCAAGCGCATGAAACGCGACGGCTTTTCGGTGCGATCGAAGAAGCGATCGCCCGGCTCGATGATGACGCTGCGCGAGGCCGCGGCCTCGGCCAGTCCACGTGAATCGGTGCCGCGCGGGCCTTCCAGCCAGAGCGATGTGCCGCCGGCCGAATCGGTCGAGCGCCATTCCGGCAGGAATGCGGAAATCGCATGGACCAGACGCTTGCGCCGCTCGTCGAAGGCCGACGACAGCCGCCGCACCAGGGCTTCGTGATGGCCGAGCGACAGGAACAGCGCGACCGCGCGCTGGTTGTTGGCCGGCGGGTGCCTGAGCATGAAGCGACGCAGCGCCCTGAGCTCGGAGATTAGTCCAGCCGAAGCGACGATGTAGCCAAGCCGCAGGCCCGGAGCCAGCGTCTTCGACATCGAGCCGACATAGACGACGCGACCCGAGCGATCGAGGCTCTTCAGCGCCTGCTGCGGCGCCTCGTCGAGAAGCTGGCTGTCATAGCCGTCCTCGATGATGATCTGGTTGTGGCGGTTGGCGCGCGCCAGAAGGTCCTGCCGCCGCTCCGCCGACAGCGGCACCATGGTCGGGCAGTGGTGGCTGGGGGTGACGAAGACAAAGCCGGAATCGTTGGGAATGGACGAGGTGACGATGCCGGACTGATCGACCGGAACCGGCTGGATTTCGGCGCCTGCCAAGCGGAAGATCGAGCGCGCGTCGGGGTATCCCGGGTCTTCCATCGCGACCTTGGAGCCCTTTGTCATCAGCAGTGTCGCCAGCATATAGAGCGCGTTCTGGGCGCCCAGCGTGACGATGATCTCGTCCGGATTGGCGAAGATGCCGCGCCGCGGCAACAGCCGCGCCTGGATCTGCTCGATCAAGAGCGGATCGTCACGATCGACCATGTCGGAGGCCCAGTTGCGGATTTCGAGCACGGCCAGCGCCATGCGGTTGCACTCGCGCCATTCGGCTGTCGGGAACAGCGCCGGGTCGAACTGGCCGTAGACGAAGGGGTAGGAGGACTTGATCCAGTTGTCGTGCTTGGCCGGTGGCGGCATGTCGCTGGCGGCGATCTGCCGGCGTGCCTTCCAGTCGATCTCGTTCTGCTGGTCGGGCGCCTTCTGGTGCGGCTTGGCGGGGGTGGCCAGCACATCCGGATTGACGAAATGGCCGCGCCGTTCGCGCGCCACCAGGAAACCTTGGTCGACCAATTGCTGGAACGCCAGCACCACAGTGCCGCGCGCGACGCCGAGTTTTTCAGCCAGGATGCGGCAGGACGGAAGCGGCATCGAAGCGGCGATCTGCCGGTCGAGAATGGCGGCGACGATCGCCTGACGGATCTGCGCCTGCAGGGTCTGGCCCGATTCCGCCGAAATCCGGAACAGGCCGGACCATATGGCCGTGTCGTTACGCTGTGGCATGGAAGGTGTTCCTCGATGGCCAGTCTTTTTTGCTTGGCTGGACCAGCGGAAGGTAACCGTGGCACAAGGGGTTGCGCCAATCAATTTTTCTGATCGCTGGGATTTATGCCAGTGATCTATGCGCGACGCGCAGCGTCGTCGCATCCCCGGGTGACGCTTGCGTCATCCCGCAGCGCGGACGCCCGCGCGATGCGAAGCGTCGTCGCTACTCCCATCAAATCATCCAGGGCGGCGCGCAGCGTCATAGCTCCATCACATCGCACTATGCTGCACTGCGTCATCCCCACGCATTGAAACATGCGGAATTCGGCTCGATAACGTCACCCCGACGACACGCGCCGGAAACATCCGGTCTGATAAGATGTCGTGAAAAAACTATCAGGAGCCGGCAGTGGATCATTCCTCCTTCGACAAACAGCTTGTCGCCTTGCGTGCTGCGCGCGCGGCGGCATCGGGCACGATGCGCGAGGCTTTTGCCGCCGACCCCAAGCGCTTCGAGACATTTTCGGCCAGCGACGGCGACCTTTTGCTCGACTGGTCGAAATGCGCGGTCGACCGGCGCACGATGGAACTGCTCGAGAAGCTCGCCGCCGCCGCCGATCTCGAAGGTCGCCGGGCCGCAATGTTTTCCGGCAAGAAGATCAACATCACCGAAGACCGCGCCGTGCTGCACACGGCGCTACGCAACCTCGCGGGCAAGGGCGTCACGGTCGACGGCCAGGACGTCAAGGCGGATGTGCTGTCCGTGCTCGACGCCATGGGCGCTTTCGCCGATGCCATTCGCTCCGGCAAGGCCGCCGGCGCCACCGGCAAGAAAATCACCGATATCGTCAACATCGGCATTGGCGGCTCCGATCTCGGCCCGGCCATGGCGACGCTGGCGCTGGCGCCCTATCACGACGGCCCGCGCGCGCACTACGTCTCCAACATCGACGGCGCCCATATCCACGACACGCTGAAGGGCCTGTCGGCCGAAACCACCCTGTTCATCATCGCCTCGAAGACCTTCACCACGGTCGAGACGATGACCAATGCCGAGACGGCGCGCGAATGGGTGCAGAAGGCGCTCGGCAAGGAAGCCGTCGGCAAGCATTTCGCCGCCGTCTCGACCGCGCTCGACCTGGTTTCCAAGTTCGGCATCGAAGCGGATCGCGTGTTCGGCTTCTGGGACTGGGTCGGCGGCCGCTATTCGCTGTGGGGCGCCATCGGCCTGCCGGTGATGATCGCCATCGGCCCGCGCAACTTCCGCGCCTTCCTCGATGGCGCGCATGAGATGGACGAGCACTTCCGCACCGCACCCCTGCAGAAGAACCTGCCGGCGCTGCTGGGGCTGGTCGGCTGGTGGCATCGCGTGATCTGCGGTTATCCGGCGCGTGCGGTCATCCCTTATGACCAGCGCCTTTCCAGGCTGCCGGCCTATCTGCAGCAGCTCGACATGGAATCGAACGGCAAGGGCGTCACCCTCGACGGCACGCCGGTGACGACGCCGACCGGACCGCTGGTCTGGGGCGAGCCCGGCACCAATGGCCAGCACGCCTTCTTCCAGCTGCTGCACCAGGGCACCGATTTCATCCCGGTCGAGTTCCTTGCCGCTGCCGTCGGCCATGAGCCGGATCTGAAGCACCAGCACGATCTACTGCTTGCCAATTGCCTGGCCCAATCGGAAGCGTTGATGAAGGGCCGCACGCTGGACGAGGCTCGCGCGCAGATGCTGGCCAAGGGCATGAAGCCGGCCGATGTCGACAGAATAGCCCCGCACCGCGTCTTCTCCGGCAACCGCCCCTCGGTGACGATCCTCTACCGCAAGCTCGACCCGCGCACCTTCGGCCGGCTGATCGCGCTTTACGAGCACCGCGTCTTCGTCGAAGGCACTCTGTTCAACATCAATTCCTTCGACCAATGGGGCGTCGAGCTCGGCAAGGAGCTGGCGACCGGCTTGTTGCCAGTCGTGGAAGGCAAGGAGAGCGCCGCCAAGCGCGACGCATCGACGGCCGGGCTGGTGGCGCGCATCCAGCAACTGCGGGGGGCTCAATGAAAAATCCGGCCGACATCAAGGGCATCTTGTTCGACAAGGACGGCACGCTTGTCGATTTCAACGCGACCTGGCTCGGCATCGCCGATTTCATGGCCATGGATGCCGCCGAGGGCGATCGCTGGAAAGCCGACAGGCTGCTTTCAGCGGCGGGCTTCGATTTTGTCGCCAAGCGCTTCAAGCCGGATTCCATCTTCGCCTCGGGCACCAATATGGATGTCGTCGAACTGTGGTTCCCGCGCCTGTCCGACGAGGACCAGATGCTGGCCGTCGCCCGCTTCAACGAGATCACCTCGGTGCAAGGCTCGTCGATGGCGGTGGCCTTGCCCGGCGTCGTCGCGGCGCTGACGGCTCTGCACAAGCGTGCCTACCGGCTCGGCGTCGCCACCAACGATTCGACCGCCGGTGCCGAAAAGACCATGGTCACGCTCGGCGTCGCCCAGCTGTTCACCGCCGCCTATGGCTATGACGCGGTCGCCAATCCGAAACCGGCGCCGGACACGATCGTCGCCTTTTGCGACCTGACCGGGCTGAGGCCGTCAGAGATCGCCATGGTCGGCGACAACCGCCACGACCTGGAGATGGCGCGTGCCGGCGGCTGCGGCCTGGCGGTCGGCGTGCTCTCCGGCACCGGCACGCGTGAATCGCTGTCGGCGATCGCCGATGTCGTTTTGGATTCTGTTGCCGACCTGCCGGACTTTCTGTCGGCGCGGGTCAAGGAGGCGATCTGACGGGGGAAGTTAGGGCAAGGCGAAAGTCAGCTGGGCTTTCCCGCCAATGGCCGAGATTGGTGGAAAGCGGAACGGCCGATTTCGGATTGGTTAAAGAAGAAGCAGTCTTCAGTAGCTCAACGCTTTCCCGGTTCCCCTAGCGGCGGCGTCCGCGCTCCGAATGCTTGTCGAAGGTTTCTTTGAATTCACGGTATTGGTGATAGAGCTTCGCAACGTATTTCTCATGGTGGCGCAGCAGGTAGAGCACAAAGAGACAGAACGCGACCGAGCCCGCCCAGAGCAAAATGCCAGTCGAATAGCACCAAAAGGCCTCGCATGTCCTCCAGCTAGTGAACCTGCCTTTCCATCGGCCGGTTGTGACAAGCAATATGAGCCGCCAGCTGGAGAAGGCGAGAACCACCAGAACCACGGCGTAGGAGATGATCTTCGCTCTCTTGGTCATCCGACTGCCCCCTCTATAGTATGGCCCCGAAAGCAATTGCCAAGGCCGGGCTCCGGTTCATGACATAGCCCGGGCCGAAGACGGCGGCGAGGGCGTCGGGATCGACACAGCGCACACTGGTACAGGAACCACCTCGCGAAACCGTAAAGATCGCAGTCGGAATCCGAGTTATCAGCGGCGGCGTGCGGGCGGCTGAAGGATTCGCATATTTCTCGAAACTTGCGACAGATATGATCCAAGATACCAGTAAGCTGCAAGGTCCGCTTTAAGCGTCCTTGCCTCCGGCCATGAACGGCAGAGATGGGGGCGAACTCACTCATTTCGACTGATCTGTTTTTGATCCGGGCGCTAGCTAGCAGTCTTCCTGCTCGAACGAAAACACCCCGCTCGGCCTGGTCACAGCACCCCTCACGTCGCCGAAATCCAGCACCTGATATTCGGCCAGCAACCGCAGCCGGGCTAGCGGCAGGTCGGCGCGGCGGGGATCGCCGACCAGCACCTCGATGCCGGCTGCCAGGCAGCGGTCGAGGAACGGGATCACCCGCAGAGCAACCTCGCGGCCGTAGAACACGTCGCCGGCAAGCACGAGGTCGACGGCCGGCGGCGGGCCTGTGGTGATGTCCTTGTCGACAATGGTGATCTCGACGCCGTTGGCCGCGGCATTGATGCCGATCGCGGCGACGCCGTTGCGGTCGATCTCGGCCGCGATCACCGCGCTGGCGCCGGCCTTGGCGGCGGCGATGCCGACAAGGCCCGAGCCGGCGCCGAGGTCGAGCACGCGGCGGCCGGCCACGCTTTGCGGATGGTCGAGTATATAGCGCGCAAGCACGGCGCCGCCGGCCCAGGCATAGGCCCAGTAGGGCGGCTGCGGCTCAGCTTCGTGCTCCTTGGTTTGGCTGCCGTCTTCCGGTCCATGAGCTCGCCACTCGACAAGCCGCCTCAGGCCGCTGCCGGGATGAGCCGTATAGAGCTGGATTTCACGAAGGGCGGGAACGGGCGCAAGCCGCAGGTTCGCCTTGATGAACACTACTGCATCGGGACGCCGACTATCGTCCGCCATCCCGCCGTCGCCAGGCTCGCCGTTCAAACTATTCCCGCAGCGCCCGGCGCAAAATCTTGCCCACCGGCGTCTTCGGCAGCTCGGTCCTGAACTCGATGTATTTGGGTCGCTTGTAGCCGGTCAGGTTCTCGCGGCAATAGGCGGTCAGTGCCTCGACGGTCAGCGCCGGGTCCTTCTTGACCACGAACAGCTTCGGCACCTCGCCCGAATGCTCGTCCGGCACGCCGACCGCCGCCACTTCGAGCACGCCCGGATGCTGGGCGACGACTTCCTCGAGTTCGTTGGGATAGACGTTGAAGCCGGAGACCAGGATCATGTCCTTCTTGCGGTCGACGATCTTGGTGTAGCCGCGCTCGTCCATGAAGCCCATGTCGCCGGATTTGAAAAACCCGTCCTTGGTCATCACCTTGGCGGTCTCGTCCGGCCGGTTCCAGTAACCGGCCATGACCTGCGGCCCGCGAATGCAGATCTCGCCGACCTCGCCGAGCGGCAGGTTGTTGCCGTCATCGTCGCGGATGACGATCTCGGTCGACGGCAGCGGCAGGCCGATCGTGCCGGTGAAATTGCTGTCGCTGAACTTGTTGGCGGTCGCCACCGGCGAGGTCTCCGACAGCCCGTAGCCCTCGGTGATCGAATTGCCGGTCAGCGCCTTCCAGCGCTCGGCAACCCCCTTCTGCACCGCCATGCCACCACCCAGCGTCATGATCAGCGGCTTGAAGTCGAGCTTGCGGAAATCCTCGTTGTTGAGCAGCGCGTTGAACAGCGTGTTGAGGCCGGGGAAAATGTGCATCGGGTATTTCTGCAGCTCCTTGACGAAGCCGGGAATGTCGCGCGGGTTGGGAACGAGCACGTTCTGGGCGCCCTGCTGCATGCCCATCAGCGCGTTCACCGTCAGCGCGAAGATATGGTAGAGCGGCAGTGCGCAAATGAAGTTGAGATGCGCCGGTTTCGGCTTGATCGCATAGGCGTCCTGCAGCCACAGCGTGTTCTGCGCGACATTGGACAGCACATTGGAGTGCAGCAGCACAGCACCTTTGGAAATCCCCGTGGTGCCGCCTGTATATTGCAGGAAGGCGACGTCGCTGGCTTCCATCTTGGCCGGCTTGAAGGCGATGCCGGCGCCGGCCTTCACCGCCGCATTGAACTTGACATGGCCGGGCAGCGACCAGGCCGGCACCATCTTCTTCACCCGGCGCACGACGAGGTTGACGATCGTGCCCTTGAGGCCGAGCATGTCGCCCATCGCCGCGACCACCACATGCTTGACCGCCGTCCTGGCAATCACCGCGTCCAGGGTGCTGGCGAAATTCTCCAGAATGACGATCGCCTGCGCGCCGGAATCCTTGAGCTGATGTTCGAGCTCGCGTGGCGTGTAGAGCGGATTGATGTTCACCACGACATAGCCGGCGCGAAGCACGGCCATCATCGCCACCGGATATTGCAGCACATTCGGCATCATCAGCGCCACGCGTTCGCCCTTCTGCAGGCCCTTCGATTGCAAATAGGCGCCGAAGGCGGCCGATTGCCGCTCGAGTTCGGCATAGGAGATCGACTTGCCCATGCAGACGTATGCCGGCTGGCCGGAAAACTGCTTGCAGGCGCCGACGAGGAAGTCGCCGATCGAACTGTAGGGCAGGGCGCCGATCTCCGCCGGCACGACTTTCGAATAGCTTTTTAGCCATGGCTTTTCCGGCAAGCCCGCGGCAAGCGCCGTCAGCGTATTCGGCAGTTTTTTGGCCACGCCCGTCGACGGCTTCGAGGCGGGCTTCGCCGCGGCTGTCTTGGCGGCTGGCGGCTGGGCGGGCTTTGCAGCGGGTGCTGTCTTCGCAGCGCGGTTGACCGCAGGTTTCGCTGCCGGCTTGGCGCTTGCCTTCGCCGGCGTCGAGGTTGCCGTTGGCTTGACGGCGGGAGTGGCTTTGGCCGGTGGCGCTTTCGACTTGGCGGCAGCGGCGGCCGGTTTTGAAGCTTTCGCCGCTTTTGCTTTCGCCGGGGCCGTTGACTTTGTTGCTTTCGCCACCTCTAGCCTCCCTAAGTCGTTCTGTTGCCTGCTCCATGCTGCGCCGCCTCGATGTGGTGAGGCGTCCTCCGCTGCAGCGATGTCGCGGATCCCGGAAAATCCAGCGTGTCATCTATCTATTGCGACTATCGGCGGCCGTGCAAGTCTTGCCCCAGCGGCAGGACGGCAAAGATTTGCCGTCGAAATCCTTCCCGCGACGCCGGCTCGGCAATGCCGTCCTGTCGTGTCGGTGGCGAAACCCAGGCTTGTGGATTTTTGGCTTACGATTGCTGCGATCAATGAAAAAATGCGGTCGTTAACAATCCCGTGATTAGCAGATTTTGCTATTTGTTTCTGCAGTTCGTCAAAGACCGAGAAATATTTTCTGCTTACGGTGGGGTAGGCAAACAGGGTGTTCCAAAGCCGGAAAAACGGTGCTTATATGCGCGCTTCGCGAGCCTATAGAGGGGCTTGGAAGAACATCAGGGAGTGCTCAATGAAAAAGAAACTGACTTTTGCAGCCGCGTTGCTGGCTGCAAGCGTCCTCGGCGGTGTGGCCAATGCCAAGACGCTGGTCTATTGCTCGGAGGCCTCGCCGGCCAACTTCGACCCGGGTACCACGACGGGCGGCAACGACTTCGACGCCTCGTCGCGCACCGTCTATTCGCGCCTGGTCGAGTTCAAGCATGGCGGCACCGAAGTTGTGCCCGGTCTCGCCGACAAATGGGAGATTTCGGACGACGGCCTGGTCTATACTTTCCACCTGCATCCGGGCGTGAAGTTCCAGACGACAGATTTCTTCAAGCCGACGCGTGATTTCAATGCCGACGACGTCGTCTTTTCGTTCGATCGCCAGTTCAACAAGGAAAACCCCTGGAACGGCGAGAAGTACCTGCCGAACCTGACCTGGGACTACTACACCGGCATGGACATGCCGAAATACGTCGCCAAGTGGGAAAAGGTCGATGACCTGACCGTGAAGCTGACGCTGACCGAGCCGAACGCGCCGATGCTGGCCAATCTCGGCATGGACTTCGCCTCGATCGTGTCGAAGGAATATGCCGACCAGCTGGAAAAAGACGGCAAGATGGCCGACTTCTCGACCAAGCCGGTCGGTACAGGTCCGTTCCAGTTCGTCGACTACCAGCTGGATTCGGTCATCCGCTATGCGGCCAACCCGGACTACTTCAAGGGCAAGGAAAAGATCGACGATCTCGTCTTCGCGATCACGCCTGACGCCACCGCCCGCATCCAGAAGGTGCTCGCCGGCGAATGCGATATCGCGCCCTATCCGAATCCTGCCGACATCGGCACGATCAAGGCCAACGCCGACGTGACCCTGATGGATCAGGCTGGCCTCAACATCGGCTATATGAGCTACAACACCACCATCCCGCCGCTCGACAAGCCTGAAGTGCGCCATGCGCTCAACCAGGCGATCGATCGGGAATCGCTCATCAAGTCGCTGTTCCAGGACGCCGGCGCCACGCCGGCCGTAAACCTGATCCCGCCGACCATGTGGTCGTGGAACAAGGACGTGAAGTCCGACGCCTATGATCCGGAAGCCGCCAAGAAGGTGCTGGCCGATGCCGGATTGAAGGAGATCCAGCTTTGGGCCTCCGACCGCGTCCGTCCCTACAACCCGAACTTCCAGCGCGCCGCCGAACTGATCCAGGCTGACTGGGCCAAGGTCGGCGTCAAGGCGGAGATCGTCAGCTACGAGTGGACGAAGTACCGCGAAGAAGGCAAGAAGAAGGAGCGTCCGGGCGCCTTCCAGATCGGCTGGACCGGTGACAATGGCGATCCGGACAATTTCTTCGCCACGCTGTTCGCCTGCTCGGCCATCGGCGTGTCGAACTACTCCAGCTGGTGCGACAAGGACTTCGAGGATCTGATCCAGAAGGCCAAGAAGACCAGCGACCAGGCCGAACGCACCAAGCTCTATGAAGAGGCGCAGGTTGTCTTCCAGAAGCAGGCTCCGGCCTTCCTCATGGCACACAGCCAGGTCTACGCAGTCGTGCGCAAGAATGTCAGCGGCTTCATGATGGACCCGCTCGGCATTCATCGCTTCGACGGCGTCGACAAGGCCGAATAGAACTGTTAGGCGGGCGGCGCGCAATCAGGCGCCGCCCGCTTTTCAAGATGCTCCGATATCTCCTAAACAAAATCGTCTTGGTGCTGCCGACGCTGATCGGCATCACCATCTGCGCCTTCGCTTTCGTCAGGCTGCTGCCCGGCGATCCCATTCTTGCCATGGCCGGCGAGCATGGCGTGTCGCCCGAGCGTTACGCGGAACTGAAGGAACAGTTCGGCTACAATTTGCCGATCTGGCAGCAATACGCGCATTATGTCCGCGATGCCGCGACCGGCAATTTCGGCGTGTCGATTTCGTCCAAGCGGCCGGTCATCGAAGATTTCATGACGCTCTTCCCGGCAACCATCGAGCTCTCAGTCTTCGCCATGATCTTCGCCATGGTGCTGGCCATCCCGGCCGGCATCATTGCTGCGGTCAAACGCGGCTCCTGGTTCGACCAGGGGCTGATGGGCACCGCCCTTGTCGGCTATTCCATGCCGATTTTCTGGTGGGGTCTGCTGCTGATCATCTTTTTCTCCGGCTATCTCGGCTGGACCCCGGTTTCAGGACGCATCGGCCTTCAGTTCTTTATCAAGCCGATCACCGGCTTCCTGACCCTCGACAGCCTGCTCTACGGCAAATGGGATGCTTTCCGCTCGGCATTGAGCCACCTGGTGCTGCCGACAATTGTGCTCGGCACCATCCCGCTGGCGGTGATCGCGCGCCAGACGCGCTCGGCCATGCTCGAAGTGCTGGGCGAAGACTATGTGCGGACCGCCCGCGCCAAGGGCCTGTCGTCGTCCCGCGTCATCGGCGTGCATGCGCTGCGCAATGCGCTGATCCCGGTGGTCACCACCATCGGCCTGCAGGTCAGTACCCTGCTCGCCGGCGCCATTCTCACAGAAACCATCTTCGCCTGGCCGGGCATCGGCAAGTGGATGGTCGAATCCATATCCAAGCGCGACTATGTCGTCGTGCAGTCAGGCTTGCTGCTGATCGCCCTTATCGTCATGGCCGTGAACCTGATCGTCGACGTGCTTTATGCCGTCATCAACCCGCGCATCAGGGCGGCATGATGAGCCAGTCGACCGAAATCGCCCCGATGGCCGCCGGCAACCCTGACCGTCTGACCGGCTTCAGGACCTTCTGGCACTATTTCTCGGTAAACCGCGGCGCCGTCATCGGCCTGTTCGTCTTCATCCTTTTGGTGCTGGCCGCGCTCTTTGCACCGCTGCTGGCACCCT
This sequence comes from Mesorhizobium sp. M0058, assembly GCF_040323095.1. Lineage (NCBI taxonomy): Bacteria > Pseudomonadati > Pseudomonadota > Alphaproteobacteria > Hyphomicrobiales > Phyllobacteriaceae > Mesorhizobium > Mesorhizobium sp. M0058. Next base: position 222,571 of record NZ_JAMYUQ010000013.1, on the reverse strand, counting down.
ATGCGCCCGACATCCAGGACAAGACAGCTTTCCTGCGTCCGCCGGCCTGGCAGGCAGGCGGCAGCATGGAATATCTGCTTGGCACCGACGCGGTCGGCCGCGACATGCTCTCGCGCCTGCTCTATGGCGCGCGTTTCTCGCTGCTCATCGGCGCCGTCGTGGTCACGCTGGCGCTTGTCGGCGGCATCACGCTCGGCCTTTTGGCCGGCTATTTCCGGGGCTGGGTCGACGTGGCGATCATGCGGGTCATGGATCTGATCCTGTCCTTCCCGTCGCTGCTCTTGGCGCTGGTTCTGGTCACCATCCTCGGCCCCGGCCTGTTCAACGCCATGCTGGCCATCGCGCTTGTCCTGCAACCCCACTTTGCCCGTCTGGTGCGCGCTGCCGTCATGGCCGAAAAGAGCCGCGAATATGTGGTCGCCGCCAAGGTCGCCGGCGCCGGCCATATAAGGCTTATGCTGCGCACCATCCTGCCCAATTGCCTGGCGCCGCTGATCGTCCAGGGCACGCTGTCCTTCTCCAACGCCATCCTGGAGGCGGCCGCTCTCGGCTTTCTCGGCCTTGGCGCCCAGCCGCCGACGCCGGAATGGGGCACCATGCTCGCCTCGGCGCGTGAATTCATCCTGCGCGCCTGGTGGGTGGTGACCTTCCCCGGTCTGGCCATCCTCATCACCGTGCTTGCCATCAACCTGATCGGCGACGGTCTGCGCGATGCGCTCGATCCGAAGCTGAGGAGGTCGTAATGGCGCTGCTCGACATCCGCAATCTCGTCGTCGAGTTCCAGACCGCATCCGGCCCGTTCCGCGCGGTCGATGGCGTCTCGCTCCATGTGAACGAACGTGAAGTGCTGGCCATCGTCGGCGAATCCGGCTCCGGCAAGTCGGTGTCGATGCTGGCTGTGATGGGGCTGTTGCCGTGGACGGCGACGGTCACTGCCGACGAGATGAGCTTCAATGGCCGCGATCTCCTGAAGATGAGCCCGGCCGACCGGCGCAAGATCGTCGGCAAGGACATGTCGATGATCTTCCAGGAGCCGATGGCCAGTCTCAATCCGTGCTTCACCGTCGGCTTCCAGATCGAGGAAGTGCTGCGCTTCCATATGGGCATGGACAAGGCCCAGCGTCGCGAGCGCGCCATCGAATTGCTGACGCAGGTCGGCATTGCCGAGCCGGCCGAACGGCTGAACTCGTTCCCGCACCAGATGTCGGGCGGCCAGTGCCAGCGCGTCATGATCGCCATCGCCATTGCCTGCAATCCCAAGCTTCTGATCGCCGACGAGCCGACGACCGCGCTCGACGTCACCATCCAGAAGCAGATCCTCGACCTGCTGGTGTCGCTACAGGTCAAATACGGCATGGGCCTGATCATGATCACCCACAATATGGGCGTCGTGGCCGAGACCGCCGACCGCGTCATCGTCCAGTACAAGGGCCGCAAGATGGAAGAGGCCGACGTGCTGTCGCTGTTTGAATCGCCGAAGAGCAATTACACCCGCGCACTTTTGTCGGCGCTGCCGGATAATGCCGTCGGCGACCGGCTGCCGACCGTCTCGGACATGCTGTTCGAACCGGCTGCCGGGGGCGTCTGATGAGCATCAAGGTCGTCGAAGGCAAGGACATCGTGCGCGACTATCACGTCGGCGGCGGCCTGTTTCGCGGCGCGCGCACCGTGCATGCGGTCAAGGGCGTTTCGTTCAGCGTCGACAAGGGCAAGACGCTGGCCATCGTCGGTGAATCGGGCTGCGGCAAGTCCACGCTGGCGCGCATCATCACGCTGATCGATCCGGCAACGTCGGGCGAGCTGTTCATCGACGGCAACAAGGTCGACATCGCAAGGAACGGCCTGACCAGGGAGATGCGCCGCAAGGTGCAGATCGTCTTCCAGAACCCTTACGGATCGCTCAATCCGCGCCAAAAGATCGGCGATGTGCTGGGCGAGCCGCTGCTCATCAACACCGACAAGCCGGCCGAAGAGCGGCGCGACCTCGCCATGAGGATGCTGAAGAAAGTCGGCCTCGGAACCGAGCACTACAATCGCTATCCTCACATGTTCTCGGGCGGCCAGCGCCAGCGCATCGCCATTGCCCGCGCGCTGATGCTGAACCCGAGCCTGTTGGTGCTTGACGAACCGGTCTCCGCGCTCGATCTTTCGGTGCAGGCGCAGGTGCTCAACCTGCTCGCCGACCTGCAGGACGAATTCCAGCTGACCTATGTCTTCATCAGCCACGATCTGTCGGTCGTGCGCTACATCGCCGACGATGTGATGGTGATGTATTTCGGCGAAGCCGTCGAATACGGCTCGCGCGAGGAGGTCTTCGCCGACCCCAAGCACAACTACACCAGGACGCTGTTCGCCGCGACGCCGCGCGCCGACGTCGCCTCGATCAAGGCGCGGCTGGCGAAGAAGAAGGCCGCCTGACCTCTCACCGAGAATTGTTTTTGAACAATCGGAAATGCGTCGCGGCGGTGGTTTGCCGGCAGGATTGATCGCGATCTGCGAGCTGCCGGGCGTAAGCCGCGTCGCAGGTTGGGGTGCGCCCCATCACTCACCCGCTCCGTGCTGGTAAAGCTCGTCCATGCTGAGCATTGCCAGGGTTGCGAAGGGGGCCTGTTTTTTCACCCGACCGCGGCTCAAGATCACCACGTCGTCGCAGAACGATATGGTGCTGTAATGATGACTGATGACAATGGTGGTGCGGCGGCCGGCCCGCGACTTCAGCGTCTCGACAATAGCGGCTTCTGACAACCCATCCACCGCACTGGTGGCTTCGTCGAGGATGAGAATATCGGGATCGCGCACCAGCGCCCGCGCCAGGGCGATCCTTTGCCTTTGTCCGGCTGACAGGTTGATGCCCCGGTATCCGACCAGCGTCGCGTAACCCTGCGGCAGGTGCTCGATGAATTGATGTGCCTCGGCCAGCCTTGCGGCGCGCATGGCGTCGCTGGCCGAGGCCGTGTCGTAGCCGTAGATAATGTTTTCAAAAATGGTGCCATCGACCAGTTCCAGCTCCTGACTGGCCAGGGCAATGTTCCGCCGCCACTGGCTTGGGTCGACTTCATCGAGCGGTGCCCCATCGACGAGGATCCTGCCGCTGTCGGGTTTGACGAAGCGGCACAGGAGATTGACGATCGTCGTCTTGCCGGCGCCCGAGCGGCCGATCAGCGCCGTCGAGCGGCCGCTGCGGATATCGAACACCGCCTTATGCAGCACCGCCTCGCGCGCGTCGGGGCCTGACAGGGGACCGGAATAGGCGAAGCTCACATCATCGAAGCTGATCCCTTGGCGCAAGCCGTCGAACGGCAGGCTGCCCTGCGGCGCCTCGGGCTTGTCGGAAGGATCGAGCAGCCATTGTACCTCCTCCAGCGAGCCGCTCATGCCTTGCAACTGACTCCAGGACATCTGCAAGGCCCGCATATGCGGCTGCAGTCGGTAGAGCAGGATGAGGAAGGCGACGGTCAGCGGGAAGCTTACATTCGCCAGCCAGGCTCCGATCACCACCGCCAGGAACAGCATCGCGTGCAATACCTCGGTCAGTGGCGGCAAGACGCCCTGGCGGATTGAAAGCACGAAAGCCGCCCGCCGCACCCCGTCGGACGCTTTGGCGAAGACCGCCTTTTCGCGGTTCTCCTGCCCGAAGATGCGAATCAGGCGCCCGGCATGCACCAGATGCAGCATCTGCGACGCCAGTGCGCTGTTGCGCGAGACGACGCTGCGGCTCGGCGCCTTCAGATTGGACGACAAAACCCCGTGCGCCAGCTGGACAAGCGCCAGCCCTAGAGTCACCAGCAGCGTCATCTGCCAAGAGAGGAGCAGGAGGAAGGCGAGCAGGATGACGGCGGCCGAGGCACTGACGATCGCGCCGAGCAGGGCCTGGACAGCGTCGGATGCTCGCCAGGATTCGTTGGAGATGATGTTGAGCAGCCGCCCGGGGCTTTGCTGCAGGAAAAAGGGGTAGCCGACCCTGAGCAACTGCTCCGACAGTGCGCTACGGATCGAATAACCTGCCTTGCCGTAGATGTAGCTGGTCAGCAGAGTGTTGGCGAAGGCAAAGACATTTTTCAGTACGATCGAACCGAGGATCGCGGCCGAAATGGCGATCAGCCGCTGGCGCTCGCCGAGGTCCGCTCCAACCTGCTGGAGGAGGGCGGAGAAACCGGCCATGCCTGATGTTTCGCCACGTCCCATAATGATGCCGAGCAGCGGAATGATGAGACCGATGCCGAGGCCTTCCAGCGCGGCGCCCGCAAGCCCGAGCCCCACCACGACGGGAACGAGCCGCAACAGCCTGCCACCAAGCGCGCGGCGCAGCATTGGCAGGGCTGACGGAATCAGTGACATTATCGCGCTCTGGCCTCCGCATTGGCTTCGCTGGCTTCTCGGTCGTGGCGCAGCGGCAGCCGTTTTGGCCATCCCATCATGACGAGCAGCGCAAATCTGGCGGCACCTGCCAGATTCATAACAACAATAGGCCAGTGCGACAGATCGAGGTCGCGGTCAAAGCGAGGACGGCCCGCCAGTTCCCTGAACGCGGCCCGCGCGGACCAATAGACATGGCGAAGCAGCCAAGGGGCGTGGCGGACATGTTTCAGGCACAGCGCACCATTACCGAGGCTATAGTCGCGGTGCAGCCTGTCGATCGATTTGCGGTCTCGCCGGCCGTGATGATGCAAGACCGTCATGTCGGGCACATACTCGACCGGCATGCCGAGCAGCATCGCCCGCACGAGATAATCAGTATCTTCAGCCGAGCGTAGCGGGCCGCCAGCGCCGAAGCGTTCGTCGAACGACCCGATGCGGGCCGCGACGTCGCGGTGCATGGTCATGTTGCAGCCGAGCACGAAGCCGCCGGGGTGGACCGCCGGGGTCAGCCGCTCGCTTGCCTCGCGGAGCTTTATGGTGAAGGGCAGGTCCCGGGCATCACCGAGCTCGACCCGGCCGCCGCGGATCAGCCACTTCTCGCCACTCCGGTAGTGCCGCTCCAGGTCGCGGAGATAGTCGCGGTCGAGCTTGCAGTCGTCGTCGACGAAGACCAGCACGCGGCCTCGCGCTCGCGCCAATCCGGCATTGCGGGCAGCGGCTAGTCCGGGGCGAGTCTCCGAGACGGCTGTGACTGGGATGTCGGAAGTTTCGGCGATAGCGGCCAGCCGCTTTGACGTACCGTCCCGTGAACCATTATCGACCACCACCAACTCTGCCGCGAAGGTGGCGTGCACCCGGCATGCCGCCTGGATCGAGGCTATGCAAGCCTCCAGCACAGCGGCGCGGTCGCGCGTGCAGACGATGAAACTGACCTCGAGCGACGGCCGCTCCGATCGGGGAGATGTCGGGACAGGCGCACTCGCAAACTGGTGATCGCGCAGGAGCGGGTGGGGCCTGTCGGTCATACCAGTCCCCGCTGATAACGCGCAAGCACCGCTTCGGCCGGCGTGGTTTTGAAGAAGTAGGCCACCGCGTCCGCCCGCTTTCCGGCCCTTATCGAGAGCAGGCTGAGCCAAGGCGCCCAGACGCCGGGACGCAGCGCATATTGTTCGCGGCGCCGGATGAAATTCCATCTCGCCGTCCGCGTGAGCAATTCGTGGGTCAGCGGCGGTTCTCCTTCGTCGCCGACGAGTTGGTAGAGGAAATAGAACAGGTTCAGCGCGCCTGCCTCGAAGCTTGGCCGTGTGTCGGTCGGCAGCTCGGAAATCCGCTCTTCGAGCGCACGGATGAAATCGGCTGCGCGCGAAACCGTGTCGAAAGAGACGGCCTCGCCGATGTCGCGCAGATCCGCTGTGGTTTCCGCAAGCCCCTCACGCTCGAGATTTTCGGCCACGATCCGCAAATGCGTCCTGCGCATTTCCTTGGCATGCCGCATGGTCACGCTTCCCGCATGGATGCGATAGACGAGCAGGCTATCGGGCAATATGGTCGCCGGGAAACGGCCGGCAAGCCGTCTGAAGAGATCGAAATCCTCGGCATGCCTATATTTTGGATCGTAATAGAGATCGTTGTTCCCAATAACCTTCCTGTTATAGATCACCGTCGGATGTAAGAATATCGTAAAGAACATCGACAATATGTCGAGCCGGCCGAGCCGGAACACCGGGTCTAGCCTGCCTTTGGCGATACGGCCGTGAAGCAAGGTATCGACGCAGGCGCCGCAGAAGCCGAGATCGGGCCGCCGCTCGAACAGTGCGACCTGGCGCGAGAGGCGCCGGGGATAGGCGACATCGTCCGCATCCATTCGCGCAACAAGCTCGCCCTGGGCCAATCGTAGCCCTTCATTGAGGGTGGCGACGAGGCCGCGGTTCTCACGCGAGATGACAGAAACGCGATTGTCTGCCCGGCGGTATCGTTCGAGAATCTCGAGCGAGTTGTCAGTCGATCCGTCATCGATAGCGATGACCTCCAGGCGATCGTAGTCTTGCCGCAGAATGCTCTCCAGCGCAGCGGTGAGATAAGGCCCGGCATTGTAGACCGGCAGCAGGACGGAGACGAGCGGCGCGGTGGTCATCTCTGCGCATCCGTTCGCCGGAGTTCGAGTGCGGCGCGGCCATCGGGGGATCCGCCGGGATAGGCGTCCGCCGCCCTGCCGAGCCAGCCGGCATCGCCAGAGCGTGCCTGGGAGCGGCGGCGCGCTACATAGGGGAAGCGGCGCTTGAGGCCGTTGAGCGGCTTTTCGAAAGCCGTCCACGAGATCGAAGCGACGGCGATCGTGGCGGTGCTCGCGACCAGGAAACGCCCTGGCCCCTGCTCCGAGACATTGAGCGGGATCCAGGGCTGTGACTTGACGGCGAGCGAAAGAAGGATCGGATGGTAAAGATAGACGCCGTAGCTGATGCGGCCCAGTGACAGCAGCGGTGGCAGTTCGAAAACCCTGCCGAGGACGCCGCCAAGGCCGGCTGAACAGGCGGCGACAACGGCCACCAGCGGCACTAGGGGCAGGATCTGCAGTAACGCCCAGCGGGCCCATTCCAGCATAGGATCGGCCGGCGCAGGGATAAGCCACTCAATCGCCAGGAAGACAGTCGCAAGGGCTGGCCAGCCTAGCCGCATCCATTGCGGCAGGCCGGCGCCTCTGGTCCGCCGGCAGGCAAGCAAAGCACCAAACGCCAGCGCGTCCATCGATGCTGGCGGCAGCAGGTCGCGCGCTAGCGCCGGGGTGGCGGTGATCGGCCAGTAGAAGCGATAGGCCAGCGACAACAGGATGACGCCGATAGTGATCGCTTCCACCCGCCGGCGGGGTGCGAGAAGCACGACCAGCGGCCAGGCGATATAGAACTGCTCCTCGATGCTCAGGCTCCAGAAATGGCAGAGTAGCCAGGGCGTCCATTCGTTGCGCAGCGCGTACCAAAAATTCGACAGGTAAAGCGCATGCCAGACGAGCGATCCACTGGACTGCTCCAGATCGGTCAGCCAGACGAACCCAAGCACGGCGAAATAGGGCGGGAATATGCGCAGCGCGCGCCTGATGTAGAAGGAACTCAATGCAGGGCCGGCTTTGAATTCGGCCGCGGCGCGCGCTTCGAGCAGCAGTCGTGTGATCAGGAAGCCGCTCAGCACAAAAAAAAGCCGCACCCCGATGTGGCCCCAAAAGGAGGACCCGTTGGGTGCAAGGAAATGGGAATAGAGAACCATCGTGACAGCGATGGCGCGCAGAGCGTCCAACTGATTGTCACGCGCGACCGCCATCAGCCATTTCCGCCGGTCTGAAATCTCCGATGAAGCCAGCGGCCCTGCATTCCGGGCCTCAGGTCGAGGCCTGCCAGCGTCGAGAGTGCGCCGACAACATCAAACCCGCGCCTTGTGCGCGGGGCAGCCTCGAAATCGGTGCTGGCCAGCGAAAAATTCAAGCTGATCAACTTGGCGGAATCCTCCACGGCGCACTTCCCAGTACCAAATCCCCCAAGAAATGGTGCAACCGGGCAATGGTGCAGTGCAACACAAAATATCTATCGAGCTGTAATATTTGTGTGAGTTAGTGCTAAAAATGGGTATGATTTGCGAGTGCGTTGCGTCGATCAGGGTTTTTCACGTCCGCAATGCTGCATGAGCAGTAGTACCATGTCAGAAAAGGCACGGTTTAATTACACAACTATAATCCGGAGTGTCTGATATAGGTCAAAATTGACGAAGATTATTCCAAGATAGTGGTTTTGTATCTTATAAATTATGCTTGTATTGTCGGGTTCTCTAGGCTGTCGATCTTGCGCGATGCAGCATAGTCGATGGTCAAGCGTCTGACGACGCAATCCTGTGGCGGCGGCCATATGGCGCATGTCGACGAGGCAGACAGGAAGTGCCGGTGTTGGCGTAGGGAGTGACGTGCATTAGCCTTGCACCTGCCGTCACGCTTGCGTCGGATGGAGAACTGGTGCCGCTTAGGTGACTCGAACACCTGACCCCATCATTACGAATGATGTGCTCTACCAACTGAGCTAAAGCGGCCCGGGAAGCGCGAGGTTCCAGGATCGGCTGGGTGATAGACTCAACCGGCCGCTAATTCAAGATGGGCAACCGCGATTTCGAGCCGGCATCCGGCAATTCGTCCCGGCATTTTCCATTGGCGCGCAATGAGCCACCGCCTCATTTGCTTTTTCGGCTACGCGGAGACGTCGCGGTGGACTGCGCACAAACTGCCCGGCAAGGCGGCAAAACGGACTGATTTTATTGCCAAAACGCATCGAAATGGGCCTTGAACAGGCCTGTAAGGCAGAATGCGGGCGCTCGCCCGTTGATTGATTGGTCGCCTGCGGCTAACGATCATGGCAATGTAAGCGAACGGACAGGGGAAATTCGCTTGGACGCGATCGAAAAAGCGATCCGCAACGCCTTCGAGAAAGGCAACGCCGAGGACCGGGCATTTCGCGAGAGGGTCTATCGGTCGGCTTTCGCGGCGCTCGACCGCGTGCTCCAGGCCAATCCCGGCGTGACGGTGGAAGCCGCCATCAAGCGCCGCAAGGCGGTGCAGGAAAAGATCGCCGAGATCGAATCCGAATTCCTGCCAGCGGTCCCCGATGTCGCCGCGCAGACGCAAGACGCTGCGCAGACGCAAGACGCCGCGCAAGCGCCAGGCGCCACCGAAGCGCCCGCGGTCGATGCCCCGACAGGTGTCGCGGTCGGACCGTCGCCGGCGATCGTCGTTGATGAACCGGTTCAGCCCGAGGCATCCGACGCGCCGCGTTCGCGCGTGCTGCCGGTCGTCCCCGACATCATGCCTGACGCCACGCTGCCCGGCGCCCCGGCGATCGATATGGCCGATTCCGCGCCGGCCGAGGCCGCGGCGGAAGTGGCGCCTGACCGTGATGAAAGGCGGATAAGGGGCCGCCGCCTGCCGCTGACGGCGATCTTCTTTGGCGTGACGTTGCTCGCCGCCGCCGGCATCGGCCTCTATTTCGCCGTGCAGACCGGGGTCTTCAAGACGCCGGCGCAGCTCGACACGGCGCCGCCCGAAGCGCCGCCGACCGTCGACGATGACGACTTCACGCCGCCTGCCGATACAACTGAGCCGCAGCAGCCTGGCGCGCCGCAGCAGCCTGGTGTCGCCGAACAGACGCGCGACTGGATCAACGTGTTTACACCCACCGATCCAACGCATGTGGCGACCCCGTCCGACGCCAAGGCCGATGTCGTGCAGGACGACACCGGCTCCTTCCTGCGCATCCGCTCCGGTGCTTCCGGCTCGGCCATCAGCTTCGATGTCGGGCAGGGCGTGCTGGAGAAGCTTGCCGGCAAACATGCCGTGTTCGACATCGTCGCCCGCGCCGAGGACGGCAAGGACACGCAGATCTCCGTCGACTGCAATTTCGGCGATCTCGGCGACTGCGGCCGCAAGCGCTATGCGGTCGGCCAGCAGCGTAACGAATATCTGTTCGACGTGAAATTCCCCGACAAGCCCCCGGGCGCGGCCGGCAGCATCGCCATCAACTCTGACTTCGACAAGCAGGGCAAGGCGGTCGACATCTACGAGATCCGCGTTTCGATCGAACCGTAAGCGCCGCCTAGCGATCAAGCAGCGCCTGCAGCGTCTCGATGCGGTCGGCTTCGGCGGTCGGCTTGTCCCAGCGCAGCCGTGAGATGCGGGGAAATCGCATCGCAACGCCGGATTTGTGGCGAGTCGAACGGTTGAGACCTTCGAACGCCACCTCCAGCACCAGGCCTTGGCTGCGGTCGGCGCGCACCGAGCGCACCGGGCCGAAACGCTCGACCGTATTGTCGCGGACAAATTTGTCGATCTGCTTCAACTCCTCGTCGGTGAAGCCGAAATAGGCCTTGCCGACCGGCACCAATTCCTCCGCGCCTTCCGGCCCCGACCAGACGCCGAACGTATAGTCGGAATAAAAGCTCGACCGCTTGCCATGGCCGCGCTGCGCATACATCAGCACAGCATCGACCGTGTGCGGATCGCGCTTCCACTTGAACCACGGCCCTTTCGGCCGTCCCGCGAGATAGGGCGAATCCCAGCGCTTCAGCATCACGCCTTCGATAATCGGGTGCGGCGGCGCGCGGCGCAGTTCCTCCAGCGTTTGCCAATCCCGGAATTCGACGAATGGCGACAGATCGAAACGGTGCGGGTCCAGCGTTGTGATGAAGGCCTCAAGACGGGCCCGCCGCTCGCGGAAAGGTAGCGCGCGCAAATCTTCGCCGTTGATCTGCAGCGCATCGTAGCAGCGCATGAAGGCCGGGTATTGCTGCTGTATCTTCGGGGCCACGCTCTTGCGATTGAGCCGCTGTTGCAGGTCCGAAAACGTGCCGGTCGCCGCGGGCTCGCCGACCAGCAATTCGCCGTCGAGCGCGGCGGAAAAATTCATCGCCTGGGCGAGATCGGGGAATGCGCCGGACACATCGTCGCCGGTGCGCGAATAGAGCCGGCGCACGCCGCCCTCGCACACCGCCTGAACGCGGATGCCGTCCCATTTCCATTCCGCGCCATAGGCGGCCGGATCGAGCTTTTCGAGGTCGCCGTCGCCGACCGGGTTCGACAGCATCACCGGACTGAACAGGGCAAGTGCGGTCCGCTTCGGCTTCTCGGCCTTGCCTTCCAGCCACGCGAACAGCGAGATATAGGGCGGCGTCAGCCCGTGCCACAGCTCCTCGATCTCGGCGACATCGACCTTGCCGAAATCGGCCAGCGCCTGTTTGGCCAGCCGCGCCGAAACGCCGATGCGCAAGCCGCCGGTGACCAGCTTGATGATGGCAAAGCGCGCCGAAATGCCGGCGCTGTCGAGCAGCCCGGCCAGCACCTTGGGTCCGTCCGAGCGGCTCGCCGCCTGCAGCGTCGCCACGACATCGCCAAGCGTCGGCTCCCGGTTGGGGATATGTCCCGGCGTTTGCGGCCAGACCAGCGAGACGGTTTCGGCAAGGTCGCCGACATAGTCGTAGGAATAGCCGAACAGCACCGGATCCATGCGCTCGGTGACCAGCGTGCGCAGCATCGCCGGCTTGACCGCCGCAATGTTGAGGTCGCCGGTGATCGCCGCCAGCGCCAGCCCGCGGTCGGGGTCCTCGACGCTGCGGAAATAGTCGACGAGCAGCGTCAGCTTGCCATTGCGCGACGGCGTCAGCACCAAGCGGTCGAGGAGTTCGGCAAAGCGGTTCATGGATGCAAGGACCGCGTTGACGGCAGAGGTTTGCGTTCTGGCACACCCTCCTCTGTCCTGCTGGACATCTCCCCCGCAAGGGGGGAGATTGGCAGCCTTGATCTTGCCGCCCATCTTGCGAGGTTGGCGATTGGCGAAAGCGGAGGTGACATCTGATCTCCCCCCTTGCGGGGGAGATGGCCGGCAGGCCAGAGGGGGGTGGGAAGGATCGCCGCGCCGGCGATTTCTGGATCAAAAATCACCATCAATCGCCCTCGTCCTCATATCCCACCAGGTGCAGTGGCCTGGCGGCGATGCCTTCCAGCTCGCACCAGCGCACCAGCGCTTCCTCGCGGCCGTGCGTCACCCAGATTTCGCCGGCGCCCGTCTCCTTGACGGTAGCGGTCAGTTCATCCCAGTCGGCATGGTCGGAAATGATCAGCGGCAGTTCGACGCCGCCTTGCTTGGCGCGCTGGCGGATGCGCATCCAGCCCGAGGCGAAGCATGAGATCGGGTCGGGAAAGCGCCGCGCCCAGCGGTCGGCGAAGGCCGATGGAGGGCCGACAACGATGGCCCCAGTGAAATCCTGCTTGCCGCCGCTGTCGACGGTTGCCGGCTCCAGCGTGCCGAGGTCGATGCCCTGGCTCTGGTAATATTCGCTGAGCTTGGCCAGCGCGCCGTGGATATAGATCGGCCTGTCATAACCGGCATCGCGCAGCAGCCGCATCACCCGCTGTGCCTTGCCCAGCGCATAGGCGCCGACCAGATGCGATCGCTCGGGAAACTGCGCCGCCGATTTGAGCAGCCGGGCGATCTCCTCCGTGTCGGGCGGATGGTGAAACACCGGCAGGCCGAAGGTCGCCTCGGTGATGAAGACGTCGCATTGGACCGGTTCGAACGGTGCGCAGGTCGCGTCCTTCTGGCGCTTGTAGTCGCCGGAGGCGACGATGCGCCTGCCCTTGTGCTCGACCGCGATCTGCGCCGAGCCCAGCACATGGCCGGCCGGATGGAAGGTGACGCTGACATCGTTCAGCGCCATCGCTTCGCCAAGCACGGCCGCTTGCGTTGTCCCGGCAAAATCCTCGCCATAACGCAACCCCATAATGTCGAGTGTCTGCTGCGTAGCCAGCACCGAACGATGGCCGGATCGGGCATGGTCGGAATGGCCATGCGTGATCAACGCCCGGTTGACTGGCCGCACCGGGTCGATGAAGAAATCGCCGCATGGGCAATAAAGGCCTTCAGGCCGGGGATGGAGCAGGTCGCTGGCGCGCATCCACTGAAGATAGTGGCTAATTCCAGCGCGGGAAGCCTGTTGCAAGAGACTGCTGACTCGGCCTACAGCCAGCCACCGGCCGCATCAGCCGGCGGGGCCATCGCCATGCAACCGCTGAAAATCTCGTCCGGCGACCTGACCGCCGACCGTCGCGCCGACTATGCCGAGATGCTTTTCGGCTCGGGCGAGCACGCGGCAGCGGCGGAGCTGCTGCTCGGCGCGCTGGAACTGGCGCCGCAATGGGCGGCGGGCTGGTTCCGCCTGGGCGAGATGCAGGAGGCAACGGGGCTGCTCGACCTGGCGACGCAGGCCTGGGCGGCTGTGCTGAAACTGGACCCGGCGGATCGCCTGGGTGCTGCGCTGAAGCTGCAGCTGATCGGCAAGGCGCCGGCTGCCGCAGCGCCACCCAGCGCCTTCGTCGAGACGCTGTTCGACCACTATGCCGAGACTTTCGAGGACTCGCTGGTCGACAAGCTCGGCTACCGGCTGCCGGAGTTTCTCGATCGCGCCATTCGCGCGGCAAGACCGGGCCGCTTTTCGCTGGCGCTCGATCTCGGTTGCGGCACCGGTCTGATGGGCGAGAAACTGCGGCCGGTCGCCGAACGGCTGGAGGGCTACGATATCTCCGCCGCCATGCTGAAAAAGGCCCGCGCCAAGGGCGTCTACGACCTGCTCGCCAAGGCCGATCTGCAGCATTTTGCCTATGCCGGGCCGAAAGCCGATCTGGTGGCGGCGGCCGACGTGTTCATCTATGTCGGCGCGCTCGATCGCGTGGTGAAGACCGTCGCCGGCATTCTGGCCACCAATGGCCTGTTTGCCTTTTCCGTCGAAACGCCAGCCAAGGGCGGGGCGGGCGGCGACGCCGGTTTTGCGCTGCAGCCGTCTCGTCGCTACGCCCATTCTCAAGCCTATGTCGAGCGGGTGCTTGCGGCAAACGGCCTGTCGGTGCTGTCGATGCAGCCGACCGTCATCCGCTGGGATCGCCGCCAGCCGGTCGGCGGGCTTGCCGCGCTGGCGGTGCCCTCGTCCAAGGGTTGATGTCTCGTCTTGTTCGAAAACGTGAATAAGATTTTTGCGGCTGGCGCGGCATCAGGTAGGATACAAGCCGAGAAAAGCCCTCGGCAGGCATTGAGGAGGAACACATGCGCTGGAACATGATGGTCTTGGCGTCCTGCCTAGCGATGGCCGGCTGCAGCAGCTCGATGTCGGAGCGGCAGGACCAGGACGTACAATCGTCGCTGCAGTATGACAATGTGCCTTGCGACCAGTTGCTGGCGCAGCGCAACGAACTGGCGCAGCAATACCATCTGTCGACGGACGCCAAGCCGAGCTTCTCCAATCCGGCGATGGGCTTCGGCCCGTTCACGCCGGATATGCGCTCCAAAAGCAAGCGCGACACCGACCTGGCAAGCGGCCAGATCGATGCCATGAACCGCTCGATCGTCCGCCGCGACTGCGGCACGCCCAACAAGCAGAAGAAGTTCAGTCTGCCGAGCTGAACCTGGACTTCCTCAGTACCCCGCCTTGCGGTCGACCACGTTATCAAGCTTTTCGCCGCGCTCGAAGGCATCCATCTGCCGCAACATGCTCGGCGCCAGGTGGACAGGGTCGGAGGTCGCCGCCGCGTGCGGCGTCACGAACACTTTCGGGTGACTCCATAGCGGACTGGTCTTCGGCAGCGGCTCGACCTCGAACACGTCGAGGCTCGCCTCCTTCAGCGTGCCGTCGCCCAGCGCGCGCAATATGTCGGCGTCCTTCTGCAGCCGGCCGCGCCCGGCATTGATCAGCACCGAGCCGCCGAGGCCGTTGCGCTTGCGCAATTCCTTCAGCACGCCGTAATTGATGATGCCGTGCGTATCCGGCGTCAGCGGCAGCAGCACCACCAGTATGTCGGTGGCGTTGAGGAAGGGGATCAGCCCGGCCTCTCCGGCATAGGTCGCAACGCCTTTCATGGCCTTGTCGCTCCGCGACCAGCCATTGACGGCAAAGCCGAGCGACAACAGCACCGATGCCGCCGCGCGGCCGAGATTGCCGAGCCCCATAATGCCGACCGAGATGTCACCGGCCGGCCGCTGCGGCGGTTCGTGCCAGGTCTTCTTCGGCTGCTGCGCACGATAGAGCATGCCCTGGCGGTGATGGTCGAGCACGCGCCAGACGACATATTCGGTCATGTACTGGGTGAGGTTGTCGGCTACCACTTTGACGATCGGCACATCGGGCAGGCCGGGATCGGCGAAGATATGGTCGACGCCGGCGCCGATCGAGAAGATTGCGCGTAGATTGGGCAGCGATTTCAAGAGGTTCGGCTTCTGCTTCCACACCACCGCATAGGTGATCGACGGATCCGAAGCGCCGTCCGGCTCCAGCACCACTTCGCGCTCGGCCGACAGCAGCTCGCGCCAGCGCTGCGGATGAAAGCCGGTGACGGCAAGCAGGATTTTGCCTTTTTCCATTTGCGGATTGTATTCCCTGTTATTCGCTGACGATACCGACCGGCGCCGTCTCGATCTTGAACGCGGCCGAGATCAGCGCCTTCGTATAGTCGGTCTGCGGCCGCTCGAAAATCTGTTCGGAAGGGCCGGCTTCGACGATCTTGCCATTGCGCATGACGATGACGTCATTGGCAAGGGCGCGAATGACTTTCAGATCGTGGCTGATGAACAGATAGGCAAGGTCGTGCCTGGCCTGCAGATTGCGTAAGAGGTCGACCACTTGCGCCTGCACGCTCATGTCGAGCGCCGAGGTCGGTTCGTCCAGCATGACGAAGCGTGGATTGAGCACCATGGCGCGCGCAATGGCGACGCGCTGGCGCTGGCCGCCGGAGAATTCATGCGGATAGCGGTTCCTGGTCGCCGGATCGAGCCCGACCTCCTTCAGCACGGCGACGACCTTGTCGTCGCGTTGATCGGGCGACAGCTTCGGCTCGTGGATCTTCAAGCCTTCCTCGATGATCTCCGAGACCGACATGCGCGGGCTGAGCGAGCCGAACGGGTCCTGGAAAACGATCTGCAACTCGCGGCGCAGCGGCCGCATGGCGTTGAAGGAAAGCTGGTTGATGTCGCTGCCATTGAACTGGATGGTGCCGGTCGATGAGATCATCCGCGCCAGCGCCAGCCCGAGCGTCGTCTTGCCGGAGCCGGATTCGCCGACGACGCCGAGGGTCTGGCCGGCGCGCACGGTGACGTCGATGCCGTCAACTGCCTTCACATTGTCGACGGTGGTGCGAAAGAAACCCTTCTTGATCGGGAACCAAACCTTGATGTTCTTGCCTGTCATCACCGGCTTGGCGGCATCGTTGGCGGCCGGCGGCTTGCCCTTCGGCTCGGCGGCCAGGAGGTGCTTGGTATAAGCGTGCTGCGGGTTGGCGAAGATGTCCCTGGTCGGCCCGGTCTCGACGATCTTGCCTTTGGTCATCACGCAGACGCGGTCGGCGATCTTTTTGACAATGCCGAGATCATGGGTGATGAACAGCATTGACATGCCCTTGCGGCTCTTCAGCCCCGCCAGCAATTCGAGGATCTGCGCCTGCACGGTGACGTCGAGCGCCGTCGTCGGCTCGTCGGCGATCAGCAGTTCAGGCTCGTTGGCCAGCGCCATGGCGATCATGACGCGCTGGCGTTGGCCGCCGGACAATTGGTGCGGATAGGCGTCGAGCCGCTTTTCCGGTTCGCGAATGCCGACCTCGTTGAGCAGCGCCAGCGTGCGCGCCTTGGCCTGGCGGTCGCCCATGCCCTGATGCAGCGCCAGGATCTCGACGATCTGCTGCTCGATCGTGTGCAGCGGATTGAGCGAGGTCATCGGCTCCTGGAAGATCATGGTGATCTTGTTGCCGCGCACGCTGCGCAACTGCTTTTCGTTCATCGCCAAAAGGTCGGCGCCCTGGAACAGGATCTTGCCCGAGGGATGGCTGGCCGTCGGGTAGGGCAGAAGCTTCAGCACCGACAGCGCCGAGACCGATTTGCCGGAACCGGATTCGCCCACAAGCGCCACCGTCTCGCCCTTGGCGAGATCGAAGGAGATGTGGTCGACGGCGGTCGACTGGTTGCCGCCTTGGGTGAAGGCAACGCTGAGATCGCGGACGGAGAGCAGGAGTTCGCTGCTCATCGGAACGCCTTGCGCGGGTCGAAAGCATCGCGCGTTGCTTCACCGATGAACACCAACAGCGACAGCATCAGCGAGATGACGATGAAGCCCGATATACCGAGCCAGGGGGCATTGAGGTTACTCTGCGCCTGTTTTAGCAGTTCGCCGAGCGACGCGGTGCCGGGCGGCAGGCCGAAGCCGAGATAGTCGAGCGAGGTCAGTGTCGAGATCGAGGCGCTGACCAGAAAAGGCATGAAGGTCAGCGTCGCCACCATGGCATTGGGCAGAAGATGGCGCAGCATGATGGTGCGGTTGGACACACCAAGCGCGCGGGCCGCGTTGACATATTCGAAGTTGCGCGCGCGCAGGAATTCGGCGCGCACCACGCTGACAAGCGACGTCCAGGAGAAGAGCAGCATCAGCCCGAGCAGGATGAAGAAGCCCGGCGGCAGGATGGCGGCGACGATCAGCAGCAGATACAGCAGCGGTATCGCCGACCAGATTTCTATGAAGCGTTGAAAGAGAAGGTCGGTCCAGCCGCCGAAATACCCTTGCAGCGCGCCGGCGGCGACGCCGATAACCGACGAACCCGCAGTCAGGATCAACCCGAACAGCACGGAAATCCTAAACCCGTAGATGATGCGCGCCAGCACGTCGCGCGCCTGGTCATCGGTACCCAGCCAGTTCCAGTTGCCGACAATGCAGTCAGGATCGGCAGCGCCTTGCGGATATTGGCTGCATCGCCTCTGCGCGTCGTATTCCCATGACGGTTTTGCGGGAGCGGCGTCGGGGATCGCATTGTTGACGGTGCGGTAGGAATAGCGGATTGGCGGCCAGATCATCCAGCCATTGGCGTTGATCTCGTCGCGGATGACCGGGTCGCGATAGTCGGTGACGGCGTAGAAGCCGCCGAATTTTTCCTCGGGGTAGGCGACCGCCACCGGGAACAGGATCTCGCCTTTGTAGTAGGCGACGATCGGCCTGTCGTTGGCGATCAGTTCGGCAAACAGCGACAGCACGAACAGAGCGAGGAATATCCACAACGACCAGTAGCCGCGCCGGTTGGCCTTGAAGTTCTGCCAGCGCCGCTTGTTGAGCGGCGACAGCCAGGGGCGGGCGATCCTTGTCGGTGTGATCTCGGCTGCAGCCTGCGTCATCAGACGTCTCTCCGCTCGAAATCGATGCGCGGATCGACCCATGTGTAGATCAGGTCGGACAACAGCGTCACGAACAAACCAAGCAGCGAAAATATATAGAGGTTGGCGAACACGACCGGATAGTCGCGCGCCAACACGGACCTGAAACCGAGCAGCCCGAGACCGTCGAGGGAAAAGATGTTCTCGATCAAAAGCGAGCCGGTGAAGAAGGCCGAGATGAAGGCCGCTGGAAAGCCGGCAATGACGATCAGCATTGCGTTGCGGAACACATGTCCGTAAAGCACCCGCCGCTCCGACAGGCCCTTGGCACGGGCCGTCACCACATACTGTTTGCGTATCTCTTCCAGGAAGGAGTTCTTGGTCAGCAGCGTCGTCGTCGCGAAGGCCGACAGCACCAGCGCCGTCAGCGGCAAGGTCATGTGCCAGAAATAATCGACGATCTTGTCGGGCCACGACAATTGGTCCCAATTGTCGGAGACGATGCCGCGCAGTGGGAACCAGTCCCAGAAGGAGCCGCCCGCGAACAGCACCATCAGCAATATGCCGAACAGGAAGGCCGGTATGGCATAGCCGACGATGATCACGCCGCTGGTCCAGACGTCGAAGGCGGAGCCGTCCTTGACCGCTTTGCGGATGCCAAGGGGGATCGAGATCAGATAGGACAACAGCGTGATCCACAGCCCAAGCGAGATCGACACCGGCATCTTCTCCAGGATCAGGTCAAGAACCGAGATGTCACGGAAATAGCTGTCGCCGAAATCGAAGCGGGCATAGTTCCACAGCATCATGCCGAAGCGTTCGAGCGGCGGTTTGTCGAAGCCGAATTGCTTTTCCAGCTTCTTGATGAATTCCGGATCGAGCCCTTGCGCGCCGCGATACTTCGAGCCGACGTCACCGGCCACATCGAAATTGCCGCCGCCTCCTGCATCGCCGCCGCCGCTGCCGAGGCGGTCGCTGCCGCCCTGGTTGGTCAGGCTGGCGATGACCTGCTCGACCGGTCCACCCGGTGCGAATTGAGTGACGACGAAAGCAACCGCCATGATGCCGAACAGGGTCGGTATCATCAGCAGGATACGGCGCAGTATGTAGGCGCCCATCAGCTTTCACCCTCCCCCTTGTGGGGAGGGTCGATCCGCGAAGCGGAGCGGGGTGGGGGTAGTCTCGATCCGGCGTACGCCGTCACACCCCCACCCCGGTTCGCCATTCGCGCTGCGCACGAAGTGCTCACCGACCCTCCCCACGAGGGGGAGGGTAAAGTGCCGCGCAACAGCCTACCCTTTGCCAATTTTTGCCGCCTTGCCCTTGTCGACCCACCACAGCGCTTCGACCGGGAAGTCGAAATCGGGTTTCCGCTCGGGAAAACCGAACATGTCCCAATAGGCGCTTCGATGATTCGCCAGGAACCAACTTGGAATCCAATCCCTCCGTGCACGCAAGACCCGGTCGAGCGCGCGCATGGCAATTGTCAGGCTTTCGCGACCCTCGGCGGCACCTGCGGCGTCAACCAGGGCGTCGATGGCCGGGCTCGACGTTCCCGGCAGATTGCGAGAGCCCGATACGGTAGCTGCTCGCGAATGGAAAATGGTTTCGAGGTCGTCACGGGTTGGCGTCGCCGGAAACAAGGCCGCGACCGAGACGAGGTCGTAGTCGAACGAATTCTGCCGCAGCTGATATTGCGCGGCATCCACCAGCCGGATCGAGGCATCGATGCCGACCGCCTTCATGTTTTCGACCCAGGGCGAGTAGACCTGTTCGAAGACTTCGTCGTCGACAAGAAACTCTGCGGACAACCGACCACCCTTGTCGTTCACGACGAAATTGCCGGACCGTTTCCAGCCGGCCTCGGCCAGAAGCTTGGCCGCCTTGCCAAGCAACTGCCGGTCGCGGCCGGAGCCGTTCGACGCGTCCTGGATCACGGCTTCGCCAAAAGCCTCGGCGGGAATCTGCTCACGCAGCGGCTCAAGAAGAGCCAATTCTTGTGGCGACGGTCTGCCCTCGGCGCGAAATTCGGATTTCTCGAAGCAGGATTGCGAGCGCTCATAGGAACCGTAGAAGAAATTGCGCCGCGTCCATTCGAAGTCGAAGCAGAGCCCGATCGCCTGCCGCACGCGCGAGTCGCGAAACTGCTCGCGCCGCTGGTTGACGGCGGTGCCCTGCATCGAAGGCACCGTTTCGGCCGGGAATTCGTGCTTCACCACCTTGCCGGCAGTGAACGCTGGGAAGTCGTAGCCGGTCGCCCAGACGCGCGAGGTGAATTCCTCCCTGTAGAGGATTTCTCCCTTCTTGAACGCTTCGAAGGCAACGCTACGGTCCTGATAGAACTCAACGCGGATCCGCTGAAAATTGTTCTGGCCGCGATTGACCGGCAGGTCGTTGCCCCAATAATCAGCCACACGCTCATATTCGATCCAGGCCCCTGCCGACCAGCGACCGACCTTGTAGGCGGCTGACCCCAACGGCGGGTTCATCTGCGAGGAATCGAACGGGTTGGCCGTGTAGAACGCCTTCGACAGGACCGGGAACTCGACGACGTTGAGGATGGTGCGGCTTGTCTGCTTGCCGGAAAACCTAAGCTGCAGCGTGTGGGCATCCACGGCAATCGCGTCATCCAGATGCGTTAGCGGCAGGGAATAGTACGGGTGCCCCTTGTCCTTGAGCAGCTTGAAGGTGAAGGCGGCATCCTCTGCCGTCAATGGCGTGCTGTCATGGAAGCGGGCCTGCGGGCGCAGCGAGAAGGTGAAGTCGTTGCGGTCGTCGGAAATCGTCACGCTGTCAGCGATCAGCCCGTAAACGGCGTCAGGTTCGTCGTACGCTCTCACCATCAGTGAATCGAAGCACATCTCCGTGCGCTGGGGCGAATCGCCTTTGGGAACGAACGAATTCAGCGTGTTGAAGGTCAGCGGCGTCTGGTTGGCAAGCCAGTTGCGCGGCAGGAAGTTGAAGACGCCACCTTGCGGCGCATCGACATTGACATAGTCGAAATGAGTGAAGTCCGGCTTGTATTTGAGGTCGCCGAAAGCCGACAGTCCATGCAGTTTCACGCCGGTTGGGCTGGCGGCGAAAGCCTTGCCCGGCAGCAGCGCAGCAACGGCCGCGGCGCCACTGAGGGCCAGGAAATCGCGGCGAGGGAGCCCCGCCATCAATTGCTGCCCTTGTACTTGGCGGCCAGGGCCTTTTCCTTGTCCGCATCGATCCACCAGGAATCGATATCGGCGCCACGGTAGCCGGGCTGCTTTTCCGGGATGCCGAACTTGTTCCAGTAAGCCAGCCACACAACGGCGCGATAGTATTGCGGCACCACATAGTAATTCCACAGCAGCACGCGATCGAGCGCATGGGTGGTGGCGACGAGGTCATCGCGATCCGTGGCAAAAATGATGCGGTCGACAAGGGCGTCAACGACCGGGTTCTTGATGCCGGAATAATTGCGCGATGCCGGTGTGTCGGCGGCCTTGGAGCTCCAGAAATCGCGCTGCTCGTTGCCGGGCGATTCCGACTGTTGGAGCTGTCCTGTGATGACGTCGTAATCGAAGTTTCTGACGCGGTTGGTGTACTGGCTCGGGTCGACGATGCGCAGTGTTGCATCGACGCCGATCTTGCGCAGATTGGCGATCCAGGGGCTGGAAATGACCTGGTCGGTTTCATTCGAGCCTAGGATTTCAAACTTGAATGGCTCGCCGGTCTTGGCGTTGACCATCTTGCCGCCCTTGATCACCCAGCCGGCCTGGGCGAACAGGTCGACCGCCTGCTTCAGATATTTGCGCTCCGCCTGCGGCGAATCGTAGACCGGCAACTTGAATTCCTGGGTGAATACTTCCGGCGGCAGCTTGTCGCGGTACTTCTCCAGGATCTCCAATTCCTTGCCTTGCGGCAAGCCGCTGGAGGCTAGGTCCGTGCCCTGGAAATAGCTGTGGGTGCGAGTGTTGAAACCGAAGAACAGCGTGCGGTTCATCGATTCGAAATCGAACGGGTAGGTGAGCGCGGCCCTGACCAGACGATCGGCAAACAACCTATGTCTCTGGTTGAGCATGAAAGCCTGCATCGGCTCGGGCGAGGTGGTCTTGAACTCCTGCTTGATCACATCGCCGGCCTTGATCGCCGCGAAATCATAAAATGTCGCCCAGCGCTTCGAGCTGTTTTCCGGCTTGATATCGTCGAGGCCACCTTTCTTGAACGCCTCCCAGGAGGCGTTGTCGTCAAGAATGTAGGTGAAGTGCTGCGTGTCGAAATTCTCCCGGCCGATCTTCACAGCCAGCTTGGCGCCCCAATAGTCGGGGACGCGCTGCCAGACGATTTCCGACCCCGCCTTGAAGCTGGCGATCTTGTATGCAGCCGAGCCCAGCGGCGGCTCCAGCGTCCCCTTGGTGATGTCGCGCTTCTTGCCATTGTCGTCGGTGCCTTCCCACCAATGCTTGGGCAGCACGACAAGGTCGCCGAGGATCTTGGGCAGTTCGCGATTGCCCTTCTGGTCGAAGTGGAACTCGACCTCACGGTCCGAGACAGCGACGGCGTCGGTGACGTTTTCGAAATAGCGGCTGTACATCGGGCTGTTGGCCTTCAGCACCTGGAACGACCAGATCACGTCGTCAGTGGTGATCGGCTGTCCGTCATGCCATTTCGCCCGTGGGTCGAGCCGGTAGGTGGCCGAGGAATAGTCGGTAGGGTACTTGTAGGCATCGGCGATGAGCGGGTGGCTGACGCTGCCTTCGTCAGTCGCTTGATCCATGAGCGTGTCGTAGAGCAGGCCGCCGCCAAATGGCTGCAGGCCGGCCGCCGGCGAGCCCTGCACGACGTAGGGATTGAAGCTGTCGAACGTGCCGGAAACGACCGAATTGTAGGTACCGCCCTTCGGTGCATCCGGATTCACATAATCGTAGCGCTGGAAGTTCTCGCCATATTTGGAGGGGCCGATCAGCGAAGAGGTGGTGTGCCATTCCTGGGGGAAGGATGCCTGCAGGCCGCCTGCGAGGGCGCCCACAACCAGAAAGGACCTCAGAAGCGTTCGGCCAACCGTCATGCGTTCTCCTCGTCGCGATGCCCGGCAATCCTAAATGATTTGACGCCGGTGAAAACCGCCATGCGGCGGCTTTGTCGCCGCATATGCGATTTTCCTAACAAAAAGCCGGGCTGAACCCGGCTTTTTTGAGGTCATGGAGATGACAATTCGGTTATTTGGCGGGCGCCGGTGCCGGCGTCGCAGGGGCTGGAGCTGCACCTTCAGCCGGCTTGGCCGGAGCGGCACCCTCGGCCGGCTTGGCCGGCGCCGTTGCATCGGCGGCGGCACCTGGCGTCGGCAGCGGCTTCGGGCTATCCGACAGCGTGCGCAGATAGGCAATGACGTTGGCGCGGTCCTCGTCCTTCGGCAGGCCGGCAAAGCCCATCGCCGTGCCCTTCACGAATTTCTTCGGCGAGGTGATGAAGTGGTTGAGATTGTCATAGGTCCACTTCTCGGCGCCGCCCTTGGAAAACTCCTTCATGCCGGCCGAATAGGCAAAGCCCTCATGCTCGGCGACGGGGCGGTCGACGATGTCCCAGAGATCCGGGCCGACCTTGTTGGGGCCGCCTTTTTCGCCGGAATGGCAGGCCTGGCATTTCTTAAAGACGGCCGCACCTTGCTCGACATTGGCGGTGGCCAAAAGGTCGGCGATCGGCTTCGCCTCTGCTGCGGGTCCGGCGGCGCCGCCTTCGGCAGGCTCCGTCGCCTCGATGGCAAAGCCGGGTTTTTCCGGCGCCGGCGAGGCAAACAGGGCGTCGGACACCAAACCGACCGAGAAGACGACGAAACAGGTTCCAAGCAACCCGGCGAGCAGTTTGTTGACTTCGTTGGAATCCATACGCCCCAGGGCTCCCTTTTCCGGCGGACCTCTCCGTCCACTCCGTCCGTCGGTATCGTGACCCACCCCGTCGAGCCGGTCAAATCGGGCGGAAACTAGGTCTTTTGCTTGGGCGTTGCAACACCTATAAGGGCGCTTCCAGTGAGACCTTTTGCCACTTTCCCCATCCTCTTTCGAACGCCTTGCAACCTCGATGTCCACGCTCATCCTGATCCCGGCCCGCATGGCCTCGACGCGCCTGCCGGGCAAGCCGCTGGCCGACATAGCCGGCGCGCCGATGATCGTCCATGTCGCCCGCCGCGCCGCTGAGGCTGGGCTTGGCCGGGTAGTGGTGGCAACCGACACGCGCAACGTGGCCGAAGCGGTGCGCGCGCACGGTTTCGAGGCGGTGATGACGCGCACCGACCACGAATCCGGTTCCGACCGTATCTTCGAGGCGCTGACCGCCCTCGACCCCGATCGCAAGGTCGAAACCATCGTCAATGTGCAGGGCGACCTGCCGACCATCGATCCCAAGATCATCGGTGCGGCGCTGAAACCGTTCGAGGACGCTGCGGTCGACATCGCCACGCTCGGCGTCGAGATCGTCCGCGACGAGGAAAAGGCCAACCCCAACGTCGTCAAGATCGTCGGTTCGCCGTTGTCGGCGACGCGGCTGAAGGCGCTCTATTTCACCCGCGCCACCGCGCCCTGGGGCGAGGGGCCGCTCTATCACCATGTCGGCCTCTACGCCTATCGGCGCTCAGCCCTCGAACGCTTCGTCGCGCTAAAACCTTCGCCGCTCGAACGGCGCGAGCGGCTGGAGCAGTTGCGGGCGGTGGAGGCCGGTATGCGCATCGATGCCGAGATCGTGCAATCGCTGCCGCTGGGCGTCGACACGCCGGAAGACCTCGAACGCGCCCGACAAATTCTTTCCTGAGACCTTCAACCTGAGATATCGGCATGCCTGACAAGACCAACAGAATAGCCTTCCAAGGCGAACCGGGCGCCAATTCCGACACCGCCAGCCGCAACATGTTCCCTTCGATGGAGCCGTTGCCGTGCCCCACCTTCGAGGATGCCTTCAACGCGGTCGAGACCAACAAGGCCGACCTCGCCATGATCCCGATCGAAAACACCATCGCCGGCCGCGTCGCCGACATTCATCATCTCTTGCCGGAATCGAAACTCCACATCGTCGGCGAGTATTTTCTGCCGATCCACTTCCAGCTGATGGTGCTGCCAGGCGTCAAACGCGAAGAGATCAAGACCGTGCACAGCCATATCCATGCGCTGGGACAGTGCCGCAAATACATCCGCAAGAACGGTTGGAAGCCGGTGATCGCCGGCGACACGGCGGGCTCTGCGAAGCTGGTCTCGGAGCTCAAGGACCGCACCATGGCCTCGCTCGCCCCGGCGCTAGCCGCAGAACTCTACGGCCTCGACATCATCGAGAAGAACGTCGAGGACACGGATTCGAATGTCACCCGCTTTGTCGTGCTGACCAAGGACAAGCGATTGGCCGAACGGCCCTCGGCCGACACCAAGATGATGACGACCTTCATGTTCCGTGTCCGCAACGTGCCGGCTGCGCTCTACAAGGCAATGGGCGGTTTCGCCACCAACGGCGTCAACATGACGAAGCTGGAGAGCTATCAGTTGGGCGCCTTCACCGCGACGCTGTTCTACGCCGATATCGAGGGCCATCCCGACGATCCACTGGTCAAGCTGGCGCTGGACGAACTGCGCTTCTTCTCGCGCGAAGTGCGCATTTTGGGTGTCTATCCCGCCAGCGAGTCGCGCGAGCAGTGGAAGGTCGCGGACTAAGGTTCCCTAAACCAGCAGGGTCAGCGGCACATAGTCGATTTCCATGAAGGTTTCGACTTCCGGGATCCAGCGGTCGCGCACGAAGGCAACGTGGTCGGGATGCTCGTTATATCTGGTGTAGGCGGCCTGATCGACGAACTCCATCGAGAAGCCGAAGTGATAGTCGTTTTTCGGGCTGACTTGCCGCAGCGGCTCGAAATGGGTGACGCCCTTGATTGCGCTGAGAATGCGCTTGGCATCGGAGAGGAACCGCTTTTCCTCCAGCGAGTACTGCGGGTGCTTCAGGGTGAAAACCACGGTGTGACGGATCATTTTTTGCTCCCGTTAAGCAATTCCAGGAAAAGTGTGAAGCGGTTTTCCGTCCGGAATTGCGTAAAATAACAAGTCTTATTCGCTGTCGACCCAGGCGCGGATCAGATGATGCGCGATCGCGCCTTTCGGCGGCGTGACCAGATTGTCCTTGTGCGTCCTCTCCAGCATGGAACGCACCTCGTCGCGAAAAAACCAGCGGCAATCTTCCAACTCGTTGAGATCGGCCTGGATGTCGTCATTGAGCGGTTCGCCGAAACAGCCGATCATCAGCGAATAGGGGAACGGCCAGGGTTGGCTGGCATGGTAGACGACGCGGCCGAGCCGGATGCCGGCTTCCTCCAGCGTTTCGCGGCGCACCGCCGCCTCGATCGTCTCGCCCGGCTCGATGAAGCCGGCAAGCGCCGAGTACATGCCGGGCCCGAAATGTCGGCCGCGGCCGAGCAGGCATTTTTCCCGCGTCGCCGTCAGCATAATCGCCACCGGATCGGTGCGTGGAAAGTGCTCGGTGCCGCAATTTGGGCAATGGCGCTTGTAGCCGCCGGCCCGCATTTGCGATTCATGGCCGCATTTGCTGCAGAAGCGATGGGTGGCATGCCAGGCAAGCAGGGCGGCGCCTTGCGCCAGCGCGCCCGCTGCCGCCTCGTCGATCAGCCCCTGCATATAGACCGAGCGATAATCGATCGCCTTCATGGTCTCCGGCAGCTGTTCGGGATCGAGGCCGACCGGCACGGCAAGTACCGGGCCGCTCTCGGCAAAGCCAAGCAGCACGCCTTGTGCGAGTGATGGCTGCAGCTTCTGGCCCTCAGCCAGATCGAACCAAGGGTCGAAGCTGCCATCGTGCAATTTCAGATACAGCCGTCCGCCATGCATCGGCAGAAGACGTGCCGAGGGATCGGCCAACGCCCTTTCGACGGAATCGTCGGCGCGGTTCTCGGATTGCCGATCAATCGTGTTTCCGGCGAAGCCGACGAACTGGCTCGGTTCGCGCAAGGGCGCGTCAAAAAGGCGAAAGGTCATGGAAGCTCGAACGTCTAGGGATGGACACAGGCGGCTTATAGCGCCGCCTTGATCTGTTGCGCAAACTGGCGGATGCCTGAACGCTCATAGGGCTCGCGCATGCCGTGCCCCCACACCGGCCCCGGCCAGCCCGGATCGCCTTCCGAGCGGGCGATGACGTGGACATGCAATTGCCGAACGATGTTGCCGAGCGCGCCGGTGTTGATCTTGGTGCAGCCCGTGGTTCTTTTCAGCGCCTGCGCCACCATGTTGGTTTCGAACGTCAACATCGCCTGGTCGAGCGGCGTCATGTCGTGGATTTCTTCGGCCCCCGGCCGCTGCGGCACCAGGACCAGCCATGGCCAGCGGCTATCGTTCATCACCCTGAGCTCGCACAGGCCGAGCCACATCAGCTGCTCGCTATCCGCCTCCAGCCTGGAGTCGAGCGTGAATCCGGCCTTGAGGCCCGGTAGCATTGGCGTTTCCCTTGCGCTTCTCGCATTATTCCCAAACTCATGACGCTAGAGCGGCTGCACGGGGGCTGCAAGCGATTCATTGAGCGGCGGAGTTCACGGGCATCCGATTCTCAATGCACCCTTGCATTTGATCGATGAATTGCCGATATGGAACGCGGGAGGTTGGTGGTGGACGATCCACTCGCCAACCGGGTCAGGTCCGGAAGGAAGCAGCCCTAACGAGCCCGGAACGGGTCATTGTTCCAGCCTCCCACCTCATCGGCCCCTCTCGCGACATTGACGACGCATTGCAGCGCGGGCGAGACTATTGGAGCAATTCCAGGGAAAGTGTGAGCGGTTTCCCGTCCGGAATTGCGTTAAAGCAAAGGGTAGAGCGGTTTGCCGTTTCAGAAAACGGTGAAACGATCTAGCAGGAATCGGCTACGCTGAGACGCGGCCTTTTGGAGCTTTACGGGCGAATGAGCGAAGCCGGAAATTCGGACCCCGAAAACCTGGAGAAGCAAAAGGCCGTCGCCTATCGCGTGCTGGCGCGCAAATATCGTCCGTCGAATTTCTCCGAACTGATCGGCCAGGAGCCGATGGTCCGCACTTTGACCAACGCTTTCTCCACAGGCCGCATCGCCCAGGCCTGGATGCTGACCGGCGTGCGCGGCGTCGGTAAGACCACGACGGCGCGCATCCTGGCGCGGGCGCTCAACTACAAGACGCCGACGGTCGACCATCCCTCGGTCGACCTCGCCCTCCTGGGCGAGCACTGCCAGGCGATCATGGAAGGCCGCCATGTCGACGTCATCGAGATGGACGCCGCGTCGCATACCGGCATCGACGACATCAGGGACATTATCGAGCGCGTGCGCTATGCCCCGGTGTCGGCGCGCTACAAAGTCTACATCATCGACGAAGTGCACATGCTCTCCACCCAGGCCTTCAACGGCCTGTTGAAGACGCTGGAAGAGCCGCCCCCGCACGTCAAATTCATCTTTGCCACCACCGAAATCCGCAAGGTGCCGATCACCGTGCTGTCGCGCTGCCAGCGTTTCGACCTGAGACGCATCGATGCCGGCGCACTGGTCGCGCATCTCGCCTCCATTGCCGGCAAGGAAGGCATATCGGTAGACGACGACGCGCTGGCGATGATCGCGCGCGCCGCCGAAGGCTCGGCCCGCGATTCGCTCTCCATTCTCGACCAGGCAATCGCCCATGGCGGCGGCGCCGTCAGCGCCGAAGCGGTGCGCGCCATGCTGGGTCTCGCCGACCGCGCCCGCATCGTCGACCTGTTCGAACATGTCATGAAGGGCGATGTGGCGGCCGCCCTTGCCGAATTCCGCAACCAGTACGACACCGGCGCCGATCCGGCTGCCGTGCTGACCGATCTGGCCGAATTCAACCACCTCGTCACCCGGCTGCGCTTCGTGCCGACGGCTGCCGACGACGCTTCCCTGTCCGAGGATGAGCGCCGCCGCGGCGCCGACTTCGCCAGCACGCTGTCGGTCAAGGTTCTGTCGCGAACCTGGCAGATGCTCTTGAAAGGCATTCCCGAGGTGCAGTCGTCCAACCGACCGGTCAGCGCCGGCGAGATGGTGCTGATCCGGCTGGCGCATGCCGCCGACCTGCCGACGCTGGACGAGGCGTTGAAATCTCTGGAGAGCGGCGCTCCGGCGTCCGGTGGTGCGTCACGCCCGAATGGTGCGCCGGTAAATGCCGGCAATGGCGGCGGCGCCAGCGCGGTAGCGCAGACCCGGATGCCGTCCGGGCCAGCCGGTGCGCAAACCATGCGATTGGTCGACGCGCCCCCGGTCGCCTTTGTCGCGCCTCCGCAGCCGGTCGTCGAGCCGCAATCGCCGCCGCTGAAATCGCTGGCCGATATTGTCGCTCTTGCCGACGCGCAGCGTGACATCGCCTTCAAGGTGCTGGTCAAGAGCTGTATTCGCCTGGTGCGCATCGAGCCCGGCCGTATCGACGTCGGCCTGACCGCCGATGCGCCCAAGATGCTGCTCAACGACTTGACGACGAAGCTGCGCGCCTGGACCGGCCGCAACTGGCTGGTGTCATTGTCGAAGGAAGAGGGCGGCCAAACGCTGGCCGAGATGGAATCGACCAGGCGCGAGACTGCTTTCTCCGACGCGAAAAGCGATCCGGCTGTGGCCGCCATCCTGGCGCGCTTTCCCGGCGCCAAGATCATCGACGTGCGCATTCCCGACGCGCCGGAAGTCGACACCGACAAGGCCGAAGCGCCGGTCGAGCCGCCGCCGGACGACGACGAAACCTGACCATAGCCACGAATCCGCAAAGGACCCGACCATGAAAGATCTTCTCGGCCTGATGGGCAAGGCGAAGGAAATGCAGGCCAAGTTCCAGGCCATGCAGGACGAGATCGCCACGATAGAAGCAAGCGGGCAGGCCGGAGGCGGGCTGGTCAATGTCACGCTGACCGGCAAGTTCGAGATGAAGTCGCTGAAGATCGATCCGTCGCTGTTCAAGGAGGACGAGGTCGAGATCCTCGAAGACCTGCTGCTTGCCGCTCACAATGACGCCAAAAATAAGGTCGAGCAGATTATGCAGGAGAAGACCAAGGCGCTGACGGCAGGCTTGCCGATCCCGCCCGGAATGAAATTGCCGTTCTGAGCCGGCTCCAACCAGTTAATTGATTATGAAGGGAAATCGGCTGCGGAGGCTGTCGTTAAGACTTTCTCCGGCTTTGCTCACGCGGACATATCCGGCCATTTATAAAGTTTTACCTATGCTGCACGAAAGCTAATCCTTTAGCCATCTTTTTGCCTTTAAGAGTCTCATTCTTTCCACATCGCGGGTCGGGCTGGCATCTGGACAATGAGGCATTTTTGTTGATCGCGACGCGATGGAAGACGCCGCTTCTGCTCGGCATCATCTTCTCCCCTATGTTCCTGGCGGGTTGCAGCCAGACTACGTCTTCGCATGGCCTGTCGGTCGCCAGCCTGACCGACGCCATCACGCCCAGCTTCCTTTCGACGCGCGCCTACCGCAACACGCCGAAGGAGAAGGAATGCCTGGAGCGGGCGATGTTCTTCGAGTCCAACCGCTCGAGCCGTGACGGCATGATCGCCGTCGGCACGGTGGTGATGAACCGGCTGCGCTCCGGCAATCATGGCAGCACCATTTGCCAAGTGGTTGGCGAACCGGGCCAGTTCGCGCCCGGCGTGATGACGCGGGCGATGAATTCGAAAGCGATGCCCGATGTCGAGGAGGCCGCCGATGCGGTGCTCAAGGGCGAGCGCAAGGCCAAGCTGAAGAACACGATGTACTTCCACACCGCCGGACTGAGGTTCCCCTACAAGAACATGCATTACACCATGGTTGCCGGCGGCAACGCCTTCTACGAGAAGCGCGGTCGCAACTGGCAGCCGCTGCCGGATGAATCCACGACCATGGTTGCCTCGGCGCAGCCGCGCGCGCCTGTGCCTGAAGCGCCGGTGCAGGTTGCCTACGCCGAGCCGGTGGTGAAGACCATTGTCCGTCCAGATCCTGCCAAGCAGGCCGCGGCGGTTCGCGCAGCCAAGGCGACACGTGCCCCAGCCGAGCAGACCTATGTGACGGCTTCCGCGGCGCCCGCCAAGAGCGTCCGCATCGCCGCCAAGCAGACGGAGGTGGCGATGCAGGAGCCGATGGCCGAGCCCGATGCCTCGCGTTTCGGCGGCACGCTGAACGCCCGCTACATCACCTCGGTTCCATCGGCAACGCAGGAAGCGTCGATGGGCTTCCAGTCGACGCCTGAGAACACCGACGCTATCGGCGCAATGATCGTCGACCAGACCCGGCCAGCGTCAGCTTACTGACGCCTAAAACAGTTTCCAAGCCCGCCATGGCAGCATGGCGGGCTCGGTGCGTATGCGGCATGTTTCAAAGCGCGCGGAAAAATCCTAGATCAGTGCGATGTCGAAGCGAATCGCCGGTCCCGAGATCGAACGCCTGATCCAGCTCCTGGCCAAGGTCCCGGGACTAGGGCCGCGTTCGGCCAGGCGTGCGGCACTGCACCTCATCAAGAAGAAGGAGCAGCTTTTGTCGCCGCTCGCCGCCGCCATGGCTGAAGCCGCCGACAAGGTGCGCATCTGCACGATCTGCGGCAATGTCGATACCTCCGACCCTTGCATGATCTGCACCGATCCGCGCCGCGATGCCTCGACGCTGATCGTGGTCGAGGATGTCTCCGATCTCTGGGCGCTGGAGCGGGCGGCGGCCATGAATGTGCGCTACCACGTGCTCGGCGGCACGCTGTCGCCGCTCGACGGCATCGGTCCCGAACAGCTCAACGTGCGCTCGCTGGTCGACCGCGTTGCCGGCGGCGAGGTGAAGGAGGTGATCCTTGCCGTCAATGCCACCGTCGAGGGCCAGACGACGGCGCACTATCTCACCGACCAGTTGTCGGGCTTCGAGGTCAAGGTGACACGACTTGCCCATGGCGTGCCGGTTGGCGGCGAGCTTGATTATCTGGATGAGGGTACGCTGGCAGCCGCGTTGCGATCGCGGACGGCGTTTTGACGCAATTGGCGGGCAGGATGTGCGACATGAAAGCTTCGCATTCTTCGAGGTTTGCGCCAAACACCCCCCTCTGTCCTGCCGGACATCTCCCCCTCAAGGGGGGAGATCAGCAGCTTCTCGGGCGGCATTCTTCTTTCAACGCTGGTGGTTGGCGAAAACCGAAGCGACAGCCAATCTCTCCCCTTGTGGGGGAGATGTCCGGCAGGACAGAGGGGGGCGCGACAGAAAGCGGACCTTTCCGATTGGCGCTCGTTGCGCTTCTCGCATCCCTTGTTGCCCTGCTTTTTGTAGCCCCCGCCTCCGCCGCCAAAATCGACGACCAGTTCCGCGCCTGGCTGCAAACCGATCTCTGGCCGGAAGCCCAGACCAAAGGCATCTCCAAATCCACCTTCGACGCCGCTTTCGACGGCGTGAAGCCGAACCTCAAACTGCCCGACCTCGTTCTGCCCGGCGAAAAGCCCAACACGCCGCAGAAGCAGCATCAGGCGGAGTTCGGTTCGCCCGGCGCCTATTTCGCCGAAAAGACGGTGCGCGCCGTCACGTCAGGTGGGCGCACGCGCGAGGCGGCCAACGCCAAGACGCTGGCTGCGATCGAAAAGCGCTACGGTGTCCCGGGCGAGATACTGTTGGCGATCTGGGGCCGCGAGACCGGCTTCGGCGCGGCGAAAATGCCCTACGACGCTTTCGAAGTGCTCGGCACCAAGGCCTTCATGTCGACCAAGAAAGACTTCTTCCGCACCGAAGTGCTGGCGGCGCTCGAGATCGTCGAGCATGGGTTGGCGCCGGTCGGCGCCATGAAATCGTCCTGGGCCGGCGCGCTCGGCCAGCCGCAATTCATGCCGACCTCGTTCCTGAAGCACGCCGTCGACTACGACGGCGACGGCCACCCCGACATCTGGAATTCGACGCCTGATGTGCTGGCCTCGATCGCCAACTATCTCGTCCACTATGGCTGGGGGAAGGGGCGTGGCTGGGGCTTCGAGGTGACGGTTCCGGAAAGCGTTTCCTGCTCGCTCGAAGGTCCCGACCAGGGCAAGAAGATCTCAGCCTGGGCGGCGATGGGAATCAGCCGTGTCGGCGGCAAAGCCTTTCCGGCCAACGAACTGAAGGCGGAAGGGTTCCTTTTGATGCCGGCCGGACGCAGCGGTCCGGCCTTCATCGCCACGCCGAATTTTTACGTGTTGAAGCAATACAACACCAGCGACCTCTACGCCCTGTTCATCGGCCATGGCGCTGACCGCATCGCCCATGGCGATGCTGATTTCGTCGGCAGCTGGGGTGCGGTCGGCGGCCTGCATCGTTCCGACATCGCCGCGCTTCAACAGGCGCTGGAGGCCAAGGGCTACGATGTCGGCAGCGCCGACGGCCTGCCCGGCTTCAAGACCCGCCGCTCGATCGGCAGCTGGCAGGAAAAGAACGGCCGCCCCGCCACCTGCTTCCCCGACGCCGATCTGGTTGCTGCCATCAAGTAGCACCGAAAAGAGCAGATTTTTCCCCATCGGCGGCTGCAATTGGCTCGCCCATGCTTCGACGCGCACAGCATATTCCGGTCCAGTATGCCGGCTCGCAAAAATGCCCGTTGCCGGTTGGAGGGCTGCCGGATAGGGTGTTGACCAACTGGAAAAAAATCAACACGGTATTGGGTCTAACGGTCGTCCTCCGGCCGCGAAAAAGATTACTGCAGCCTGAGCCGGGAACTCGGGGTCAACAATCAACAAAACAGGGAACAATCATCATGATGATGGAAAAGTTTGCTCTACGTTCGCGCGTCTGGCTCGCAGGTGCTGCCATGTCCGCTCTGCTCATAGGCGTTGCGCCCGCCTTCGCCGTGACGCCCGCCGACACGCTGGTCGAAGGTTTCGCCATCGACGACATCATCTCCATGGATCCGGGCGAGGCATTCGAACTGTCGACCGCCGAAGTCACCGGCAACACCTATGATCTACTGGTCCGCCTCGACCTCAGCGACACCTCCAAGGTCAAGGGCGACCTTGCCGAGAGCTGGACCGTTTCCGACGACGGTCTGGTCTATACGTTCAAGCTCAAGCCCGGCCTAAAGTTCGCTTCGGGCAATCCACTGACCGCCGCCGATGTCGCCTATTCCTTCGAGCGCGCCATCAAGCTGGACAAGCCGCCGGCATTCATCATCAACCAGTTCGGCATCAGCGGCGACAATGTTGCCGACAAGGCCAAGGCCGTCGACGATACCACCTTCCAGTTCACCGTCGACAAGGCCTATGCGCCGAGCTTCGTGTTAAACTGCCTGTCGGCAACGGTCGCTTCGGTCGTCGACGCAAAGCTGGTGAAGGAACATGTCGCCGCGGTGACGCCGAGTGCCGACTACAAATGGGACAACGATTTCGGCAACGCCTTCCTGAAGACCGGTTATGCCGGCTCCGGCGCCTACAAGCTGCGCGAATGGCGGGCCAATGAGGTCGTCGTGCTCGAGCGCAACGACAATTACAATGGCGAGAAGGCCAAGCTCGCGCGCGTCATCTACCGCAACATGAAGGAGAGCTCGGCGCAGCGCCTGGCGCTCGAAGCAGGCGACATCGACGTTGCCCGCAACCTCGAGCCGAACGATCTCGACGCCATCGCCAAGAATGCCGATCTCACCACGACCAGCGCGCCGAAGGGCACGGTCTTTTACATCAGTCTCAACCAGAAGAATCCGAACCTCGCCAAGCCCGAGGTTCGCCAGGCGTTCAAATATCTGGTCGACTACGATGCGCTGAGCACGACCATCCTCAAGGGCATTGGCGAGATCCACCAGACCTTCCTGCCCAAGGGCGTGCTGGGCGAACTGGACGAAAATCCGTTCAAGTTCGACGTCGCCAAGGCCAAGGAACTGCTGACCAAGGCCGGCCTAGCCGACGGCTTCAGCGTAACCATGGATGTACGCACGGGACAGCCAACAACGGGCATGGCGGAATCGATCCAGCAGACGCTTGGCCAGGCCGGCATCAAGCTGGAAATTATCCCGGGCGACGGCAAGCAGACGCTGACCAAATACCGCGCCCGTAATCATGACATCTATATCGGCCAGTGGGGCCAGGACTATTTCGATCCGAACTCCAACGCCCAGACCTTTGCCTCAAACCCGGACAATTCGGATGAAGGCAAGACCAAGACGCTGGCCTGGCGCAATGCCTGGGACATCCCGGACCTGACAAAGCAGACCGAAGCAGCCTTGCTGGAGAAGGATGCCGGCAAGCGCGCCGATATGTACAAGAGCCTTGAAAAGACGATCCTCGACACCAGCCCCTTCGTCATCATCCACCAGCAATTGGAAGTGGCAGGCCTGCGCAAAAACCTGAAAGGCTTTGCGCTCGGTCCGAGCTTCGACACCAACTTCGTCGGCCCGGTCTCCAAGGAATAGCGCCGGCGGACGCGCCCTGATGAGCGCGATTGAAAACCAGGCGACGGCGGGGCAGGGAAGCGCCCGCGCCGTCGCTATCTTGTTGGCGATCGGCCGCTTCCTGGTCATCGCCGTCACCACCTATCTCGGCCTGCTCGCGGTGACCTTTTTCATCGGCCGCGTCATCCCGATCGATCCGGTGCTGGCGGTGCTCGGCGACCGCGCACCGGCCAATGTCGTCGAGCGCACCCGCCGCGAGATGGGGCTCGACCTGCCGTTGATCGAGCAATTCTATATCTATCTCAAGCATGCGCTGAACGGTGATTTCGGCACCTCTGTGCTGACCACCAATCCTGTGATGACCGACATCCGCCGTGCCTTTCCGGCAACGATCGAACTGGCGACTTTGGGCACTTTGATAGGCTCGTTGATCGGCGTGCCGCTCGGCGTGCTGGCAGCGGTAAAACGCGGCAGTCTCATCGACCAGATCGTTCGCATTGTCGGCCTGATCGGCTATTCCGTGCCTATCTTCTGGATCGGGCTTTTGGGGCTTGTCCTGTTCTACGCCAAGCTCCAATGGGTGGCTTTTCCCGGCCGCCTCGACATCGTCTACGAGTACACATTCACACCGATCACCGGCTTCTACCTGCTCGACGCCGCGCTGCAGGGCCAGTGGGATGTCTTCTACGACGCTTACCGCCACATCATCCTGCCGGCAGGGCTGCTGGGCTATTTCTCGCTCGCCTATATCAGCCGGATGACGCGCTCCTTCATGCTGAACGAGCTGTCGCAGGAATACATCGTCGCCGCGCGCGCCAAGGGCCTGTCTGAAACGCGAATCATCTGGGGCCATGCGCTGCGCAACGCCGCGGTGCCGATGGTCACGGTGATCGCGCTGTCCTATGCCGGGCTGCTCGAAGGTTCGGTGCTGACCGAGACGGTGTTCTCCTGGCCCGGCATCGGCCTCTACATCACCAATTCGCTGCAGAACGCCGACATGAACGCCGTGCTCGGCGGCACCATCGTCATCGGTTCGGTGTTCATCGGCATCAATCTCCTGTCCGATGTTCTCTACAAGGTGCTCGATCCGAGGACGAAGACAGGATGAGCGCCGAAGCAATCCAAACGCGCCGCGATTGGCTGCTCAGCGATCGGCCGGCCTCGCGCATGCAGGCAAGGCTCGGCCGCGCCTACGTCGCTTGGCGGCGCTTTTCCGCCAACCGGCTGGCGTTTCTCGGCCTGCTCATCATCACCGCGCTGCTGCTGGTCGCCGCCTTTGCCGATGTGCTGGCGCCCTATTCGCCGACCATCGGCGATCTCAAGAACGCGCGGCTTTTGGCGCCGAGTGCGGCGCATTGGTTCGGCACCGACGATCTCGGCCGCGATATCTATTCGCGCATTCTTTTCGGCTCGCGCTGGACGCTCTACGTCGTCATTCTTGTCGCCGTCATCGCAGCCCCCATCGGCCTTTTGGTCGGCACCGTCGCCGGCTATGCCGGCGGCTGGACCGATGCCATTCTGATGCGCATTACCGACATCTTCCTCGCCTTCCCCAAGCTGATCCTGGCACTGGCCTTTGTCGCCGCCCTTGGCCCCGGGATCGAAAACGCGGTGTTGGCCATCGCCATCACCTCGTGGCCGCCTTACGCGCGAATTGCGCGGGCCGAGACGATGACCGTGCGCAATTCCGATTACATCAAGGCGGTGCAATTGATGGGCGCCTCGCCGTTCCGCATCGTGCTGCGCCACATCATGCCGCTCTGCATCTCTTCGCTGATCATCCGGGTGACGCTCGATATGGCCGGCATCATCCTCACCGCCGCCGGCCTCGGTTTCCTTGGCCTCGGCGCGCAGCCGCCGCTGCCGGAATGGGGCACCATGATCGCGTCCGGCCGTCGCTTCGTGCTCGACCAATGGTGGGTGGCCGGCGCGCCCGGCTTCGCCATCCTGATCGTCAGTCTCGGCTTCAACCTGCTGGGCGACGGCCTGCGCGATGCGCTCGATCCCCGGAGTGGCGACCAATGAGTGGTGACCAATGAGCGGTGCACTTCTCGATGTCGACGACCTGCGCGTCACCTTCCCGACTCGGACCGGCCTCATCCAGGCGGTGCGCGGCGTCACCTTCTCGCTCGGCCGAGAGCGGCTGGGCATTGTCGGCGAAAGCGGCTCCGGCAAGTCGCAGACCGGCCGCGCCATCATGGGGCTGACGCCGCCGCAGGCTCTGGTTTCGGCCAAGAAGCTCGCCTTGGACGGCATCGATCTTTTGGACATACCCGCCCGCCAGCGCCGGGCGCTGCGCGGCAAACGCATCGCCATGATCCTGCAGGATCCGAAATATTCGCTCGACCCGGTGATGAGCATCGGCCGCCAGATCGTCGAGACGCTGCGCACGCATGAAAAGGTCTCCAAGGCCGAAGCGCGCGAGCGGGCGCTGGCCATGCTGGAAGCTGTGCAGATCCGCGATCCCTCGCGTGTCTTCGACCTGCATCCGCACGAGGTGTCCGGCGGGATGGGCCAGCGCGCCATGATCGCAATGATGCTGATCGCCGGACCGGAACTGATGATCGCCGACGAGCCGACCTCGGCGCTCGACGTCACCGTTCAGCTCGATGTGCTCGGCATCCTCGACCGCTTGGTCAGTGAGCGCGGCATGGGTCTGATCTTCATCTCGCACGATCTGCGGCTGGTCGCCTCCTTCTGCGACCGCGTCATCGTCATGTATGCCGGCAAGGTGGTCGAGCAGCTCAAGGCGTCGGAGCTGCGCGACGCCCAGCATCCCTACACGCGCGGCCTGCTCAACTGCATGCCCAGGATCGGTTACGAACGCCACCCGCTGCCGGTGCTCGACCGCAAGCCGGAGTGGGCGGCATGACGCCAGCCATTTCGATTGAAGGGCTGGAGGTGGTGTTCGACCGTTTTCGCGCGCTGAAAGGGGCGAACCTCGAGGTGAAGTCCGGCGAATCCTTCGGCCTGGTCGGCGAGAGCGGTTCCGGCAAGTCGACGCTGCTCAAAGCCATTGCCGGCCTGGTGCCTGTCGCATCCGGTACTATCACGGTCAACGGCAAGACGCTGGGAGCGCGCCGCGACAAGGCTTTTTATCGCGAAGTGCAGATGGTCTTCCAGGACCCCTATGGTTCGCTGCACCCGCGTCAGACCGTCGACCGCCTGCTACAGGAGCCGCTCGCCATTCACGGCTTTGCCGATGGCGAGCAACGCATCCAGCGCGCCCTCGACGAGGTCGGATTAGGCAACGGTTTCCGTTTCCGCTACGCGCACCAGCTCTCCGGCGGTCAGCGTCAGCGCGTGGCGATCGCGCGGGCGCTCATCCTCGAACCGTCGATCCTGCTGCTCGACGAACCAACCTCGGCGCTCGACGCTTCGGTGCAGGCGGAAGTGCTCAACCTGCTGGAAGAGGTTCGCCGTCGGCGCAAGCTGACCTTCCTGATGGTCAGCCACGACCTCGCCATCATCACCCATATGTGCGAGCGCCTGATGGTGATGCAGAATGGCGAAGCGGTGGAGAACCTGACGGCGGGCCAGCTGATCGGGCACCGCGTGGAGAAGGATTACACACGCAATTTGCTTAGGGCGAGCGAGGGGTTTGTTCGGACGGCGTGAACTAGTTTCTTCCGCAGAATAATCGCTTGGGGAATTCCATGGAAGAATGGAAGTTTGCAGATCCGCCCAATGTCGCGGTGCTATCGGACAAGAGCATATTCAAACGGGGCGACTGGATCGCATACGTTGTGCATGAAGCTGACGATGACGAGAACTACAACGATGAAGGGGGCAGTTGGCAATTCTATAGCAGCGACTCTCGAGATTGGGATGAACGCGAGATAATGCTCGTTGGCCTGCAAGAGGTGGTGCAGCAGGATGAAAGCATCCTGGCATTGGCCGACTTGCCAAAAGGCTGGCATGCTTGGCGGACGTCAAAATCATCGCCATGGCAGCGAGCGAAATCGCGCCCCGAACCCTCTAACGATAACGAATGATCCGGCAAAGCCTTAAGCGGGGTCTTGCGCCAGTTCGCCGTTCTCCGGAACAGATGGTTCGTCCCCCTGCTTAGGCTCCTTGATCCTGAACCACGTCACATAAAGCGCCGGCAGGAACAGCAGCGTGATCGCCGTGCCGGCGATGATGCCGCCCATCATGGCGTAGGCCATCGGGCCCCAGAACACTTCGCGCGCGATCGGGATCAGCGCTAGGCTGGCGGCCGCGGCCGTCAGCGCGATCGGCCGCATGCGGTGCTCGGTCGCTTCGATCACGGCTTCCCAGCGGTCTTGGCCCTCGGCCACCAGATCCTCGATCTGCACGATCAGGATCACCTGAGTTGCGGATCAGGATGCCGATCAGCGCCAGGACGCCCAGAATGGCGACGAAGCCGAGCGGTGCGCCGCTCGGCACCAGGGCCGCGACCACGCCGATCAGGCCGAGCGGCGCCACCGCCACGACCAGGAACAGGCGCTGAAAACTTTGCAACTGGATCATCAGGATGGTCGCCATCACGAACAGCATCAGCGGCACCACCGCTGCGATCGGTCCCTGGCTTTTGGCGCTTTCCTCGACCGAGCCGGCGGTTGCAACGGAATAGCCGGGCGGCAGTTTGGCGATGAAGGCGTCGACCGACGGCTTCAATTCGTTGACGACGGTGGCCGGCAGCACGTCGCCAACGAGGCCTGCGCGAACGGTGATCATCGGGATGCGGTTGCGCCGCCACACCGTCGGCTGTTCGAGGTCGTAGCGGAAGTTCGCCACCGCGGCGAGCGGGATCGCTTCGCCGTTCCCGGTGACGGGTGAGCTGTCACGGACTGCCCCGTACGTGTATCGGTCGGCTGGTTAAGACCGGTCTGTCGAAGTGGCCCGCATCGACGACAGGCCCAATCGCCCGGCGGCGGTGCCAACTTGAGGAAAACGTGAAATAAGGTCAGAAGAGGCCTTGGCATTCATCTAACGAGAACGGGCGTCGGCCCGATGAGGGACGAAATGAAGAACGCAGCCATTTCTGAGCGCAAGAACCAGTCGATCTCGCGCGGCGTCGGCATGACGACGCAGATCTATGCCGACCGCGCCGAGAATTCGGAGATCTGGGATGTAGAAGGCCGCCGATACATCGATTTCTCCTCCGGCATCGCCGTCGTCAACACCGGCCACCGCCATCCCAGGGTGATCGAGGCGGTCAAGGCACAGCTCGACCGCTTCACCCATACCTGCCACCAGGTCGTGCCCTATGAGAGCTATGTCAGGCTGGCCGAACGGCTGAACGGCATGCTGCCCGGCAAGTTCGAGAAGAAGACCATCTTCGTCACTACGGGTGCTGAAGCGGTCGAGAACGCCATCAAGATCGCCCGCAACGCCACTGGCCGCCAAGCCGTCATCGCCTTTGCCGGCGGCTTCCACGGCCGCACCTTCATGGGCATGGCGCTGACCGGCAAGGTCGTGCCCTACAAGGTCGGCTTCGGCGCCATGCCGGGCGACGTCTACCACGCGCCGTTTCCGGTGCCGCTGCACGGCGTGTCTACAGCCGATTCGCTGGTCGCACTCGACAAACTGTTCAAGGCCGATGTCGATCCGGCTCGCGTTGCCGCCATCATCATCGAGCCGGTCCAGGGCGAGGGCGGCTTCTACGACGCGCCGCGCGAATTCCTGACGGCGCTGCGCAAGCTCTGCGACCAGCACGGCATGCTGCTGATCGCCGATGAGGTGCAGACCGGCTTTGCCCGCACCGGCAAGATGTTCGCCATGGATCATCATGAGGTCGCGGCCGACATTACCACCATGGCGAAAAGCCTGGCCGGCGGCTTCCCGCTGGCGGCGGTCACCGGCCGCGCCGAGATCATGGATGCGCCCGGTCCTGGCGGGCTCGGCGGCACCTATGGCGGCAGCCCGATCGGTGTCGCCGCAGCACACGCCGTGCTCGACGTAATCGAGGACGAAAAGCTGTGCGACCGCGCCAATACGCTGGGCGCCCGGCTGAAACAGCGGCTGCAGTCGATCCGCGACGATGTGCCCGAGATTGTCGACATCAGGGGTCTCGGCTTCATGAACGCGGTCGAGCTCAACGACGTCAAGAGGGGCCTGCCGTCGGCCGAGATCGCCAATGCGATCCGGCTGAAGGCGCTCGACAAGGGGCTGATCCTGCTGACCTGCGGCGTCTACGGCAACGTCATCCGTTTCCTGGCTCCGATCACCATCCAGGACAATGTCATGAACGAGGCGCTCGACATTCTGGAAAGCTCGATCCGCGAAGTCTGCGCTGCCTAGCGCAAAACCCTACCTCCCCCTTGTGGGGAGGTCGGACCGCAGGTCCGGGTGGGGGGCCTCGCGCCGACCCCAACCCCGCTGCTTCGCAGCGACCCTCCCCACAAGGGGGAGGGTAAGTGCGTCTAGCCCGCAGCCCGTGCCGGCTCATCCTGCTGGAACGCTGCCAGTGCAGCCTTCAGCCCGTCAGGTCCCTCAGCAATCGTCTGCGCCATCGGCGAAAACCCGGCCCCGAGCATCTTGCGGCCCAGCATATGGTCGCCCGGCCTGTTGACGGATTCGATGCCGAGCAGCCGGCTTCCAGCATAGTGGTAGATCGAGAACTTGTTCTCAGCGAGGTCGCCCAGCACGACATGGCTGTCGCCGCCCGAGGTCAGCCCGACCATCTGCAGTTTCATGTCGCCGATGTCAGACCAGAACCACGGCACCGCCGCATAGGCGTCCGTATGGCCGGTGATCGTGCGTGCGGCAAGCCGCGCCTGGTCGGTGGCGTTCTGCACCGATTCCAGCCGCACGTCGCCGCCGGTCGACCAGTGGCGGTAGGAAGCGGCGTCGCCGATGGCCAGAATATCAGGCACTGAGGTGCGCATCTGTTGGTCGACGCGGATGCCATTGGCGACAGTCAGTCCGGCAGCCTGCGCAAGTTCGACATTCGGCACGGCGCCGATGCCGACGATGACCATGCGCGCGGGCAGCCTTTCGCCGGTGGAGGTGATGGCAGCGCAGACATGGCGGTTTTCCCCTTCCAGCCTGGCAATGGTGGTGCCGGTGAGGATACGCACGCCGATCGCCTCCAGCCGTTGGCGGACATGGCTCGCCACCACCGGCGCCACGGCGCGGCCAAGCAGCCGGTCGACAGCCTCGACCAGGGTGACGTTGCGGCCGGCGGCCCTCAGCGTTGCCGCGATCTCCAGCCCGATGAAGCCGCCGCCGAGGATGACCACGTCTTCGCTTTGGGCGCTGAGCGCGCGGATCAGCCGCGCATCGGCGATCGAGCGCAGCGACAGCACGCCCGAGAGGTCGGCGCCCGGCAGCGGCAGAAGCCGCGGCCGCGAACCGGTGGCCAGGATGAGCCGGTCGAACGGCAGCACGCCGCCGCCCGCTATGTCCAGCTTGCGGCCTGCCGTATCGATGCTGTCGATTCGGACGCCCGGCCTGAAGTCGATGGCGCTGCCGGTGTAAAAGGCCTCGCCGCGCAAGGGTTGCGGCTTGGCATCGGCGTCCTTGATGAAGGTCTTCGACAGCGGCGGCTTGTGATAGGGCAGATCGGTTTCGTCGCCGATCAGTATGACAGGCCCGTCATAGCCTTCCTCGCGCAGGCTGGCGGCCGCTTGCACGCCCGCATGACCCGCACCGACAATGACGACCCCGTTCTTCATCGCAACCCGAATTCCTGTTTCAAATCTGGAGCATGATGCCGAAAAGTGTGAAGCGGTTTTCGGACGACATCATGCTTTGATTGTGAGCCGTTCCGCCAGATGGCGATTGTCTGCCGCCGTCGCAAGAGCCCCGGTCCGGGTCGCACCCGGAACGGTCGCTTGTCAATCGCGGCGTCTCTCACCTTGGCTGCTGGCTACGATTTAAAGTTGATAGTGCTAGTTTAGAATAATTCTAAACTGTTGTTTCAATTGAATTTTCTAGGGTTCACCAGTTGACTTCCGGCCTCGCCATCGTTTTATGGAGGCTCGCGCGTCAGCGCATCCCTTTGATGTTTGGGCCTTGAACCCGTTCGATTGGAGGCATTTGGTGTCTTTCTCCCGTGAGCCGCAGAGCGGCGCGGCATCTGTGGTGTCCTACGGCATGCCTATGTCCCGGCACCGTTTGGCACGCGCGCCTTTTACCGAATCCCCTTTGAACTGGAGACTGATGATGACAGCGCGATATGGCGGCAGACTGGCTGCGATCGGTGCCACGGCTATGTTGACGGCGGCGGTTTTCATCCTGCCGGCCAAGGCGGCGGAGATCGATGCCAAGGCGGTCATCAAGACCTATTCCGACATCGCGCTGGCCAAGTACGAGGATTCGCTGACCACGGCGCAGGCGCTCGACAAGGCTGTCGACGCGCTGCTTGCCAACCCGTCGGCGGACACGCTGAATGCCGCCCGCGATGCCTGGAAGGCGTCGCGCGTGCCCTACCAGCAGACCGAGGTCTACCGCTTCGGCAACAAGATCGTCGACGACTGGGAAGGCAAGGTGAACTCCTGGCCGCTCGACGAAGGCCTGATCGACTACGTCGCCAAGAGCTACGGCACCGAGTCCGACGCCAACGCGCTCTACACCGCCAATGTCATCGCTAACAAGGACATCGAGATCGACGGCAAGAAGGTCGACGCCTCGAAGCTTTCGCCGGAGTTCCTCGCCGGCACGCTGCAGGAGGCCGGCGGCATCGAGGCCAATGTCGCCACCGGTTATCACGCCATCGAATTCCTGCTCTGGGGCCAGGATTTGCACGGCACCGGCCCGGGCGCCGGCGAGCGTCCGTACACCGACTACGACCTCAAGAACTGCACCGGCGGCAATTGCGATCGCCGGGCCGAGTATCTGAAGTCGGCCAGCGATCTTCTGGTCTCCGACCTGCAGGAGATGGTCGGCAACTGGAAGGAAGACGGCGCCGCCCGCAAGAACCTCGTCGATGGCCAGCCGAACACCGCTATCTCGGTGATCTTCAACGGCATGGGCTCGCTGTCCTACGGCGAACTGGCCGGGGAGCGCATGAAACTCGGCCTGCTGCTGCACGATCCCGAAGAGGAGCACGACTGCTTCTCGGATAATACCTACAACTCGCATCTCTATGACGCCATCGGCATCCGCGCCGCCTATCTCGCCAGCTACACGCGCTTGGACGGCACCGTCGTTTCAGGCCCGTCGGTGCACGATATGGTCAAGGCGGCCGATCCGGCGATCGACAAGGAACTGTCCGACAAGCTCGACGTCTCGGTCGCCAAGATGGAGGCGATCAAGGCGCGGGGAGTGGCCGGCGAGGCCTATGACCAGCAGATCGCCGAGGGCAACACCGAAGGCAATGCTACCGTGCAGGCGGCAATCGACGCGCTGGTCGACCAGACCAAGTCGATCGAACGCGCCGTCGGCGCGCTGAAGCTGAACAACATAGCCTTCGAGGGGTCCGACAGCCTCGACGCACCGGACAAGGTGTTCAAGTAGCACCCCAACCAACCACCAGCCAAACGGCGCGGAGGGGCGCCGTCAGCCAGAGCCAATCCATGCTGATCTGCCATTGCAACATCATCACCGAAAAGGAGATTGAGCAG
Source organism: Mesorhizobium sp. M0058 (assembly GCF_040323095.1). Taxonomy (NCBI): domain Bacteria; kingdom Pseudomonadati; phylum Pseudomonadota; class Alphaproteobacteria; order Hyphomicrobiales; family Phyllobacteriaceae; genus Mesorhizobium; species Mesorhizobium sp. M0058. The sequence goes on along the minus strand of NZ_JAMYUQ010000013.1, from coordinate 177,670 downwards.
ACGATCGTCGATCTGCTGGATCAGGACCCCTGGCAACTGATCGTGCCGGCGAAGGTCTATCACACGATGCAAAAGCGCGGTCGCTGTTGCGGCTGCTTCCCAAATGTGGTCGAAACGATCATTCGGGTCACCGAAAATTACCACGCCCGTTCGGAGGCGAGCGGCGTGGACATCGTTTCACACCTGGATCGCGTCAGAGGCCTGCGCGTCCAATATGGGAGCAGAATCCATGAAAGGCGAACCGCAGATCATCGAGCGGCTTAACGAGGCTCTGTTCCTGGAGCTTGGCGCCGTCAATCAATACTGGGTGCATTTCCGCCTGCTCGAAGATTGGGGATATGCCAAGCTGGCAAAGAAGGAACGCGCCGAATCGATCGAGGAGATGCACCATGCCGACCGGCTGGTGGCCCGTATCATCTTCCTCGAAGGGCATCCCAATTTGCAGTCCGTGGCGCCGTTGCGCATCGGCCAGAACGTCAAGGAAGTGCTCGAATCCGATCTCGCCGGCGAATATGACGCACGCACCGCCTACAAGCGTTCGCGCGAGATCTGCAACGAAGCCGGCGACTACGTGACGATGAAGCTGTTCGAGGAATTGCTGGCGGATGAGGAAGGTCACATCGACTTCCTCGAGACGCAGATCGACCTCCTTGCCTCGATCGGTGAGGAAAAATACGGCCAGCTCAACGCCGCATCGGCGGACGAGGCGGAATAGGACCATGCAGGAATGCGGCGCCCCCTAGATATTCTGCGCCGCTTGCGGCGGGCCGCCGGCCCGCTGCTCCTCAAAAACCCGCGATATCAGGCCTTTCGCGGGCTTTCGGTTGTAACCCTGGCGGCAATTTTGGCCCCGGCCCTGGCCGGATCGTCGGAACCGGTCGGCCTCGCCACGAGCCGCACCGACCTGACGCCGAAGGACCGGTCCCGCGTCCTTGCCGTTACCAGGCCAACCCAGGATTTCTCCAAGCCCGAATCCTTCGAAACGATGCAAGGCGGCGCCGGCACGTCGCGCAAGCAGGTCAACCGCGACGCCTTCTCGCAACCCTCTGAAAACATCACCTTCGAGGAACAGGGCAATTTCAAGCTCGGCAATGCGCTTTTCCGCAAGAACTGGGTGTCGTCGCCATCGTCGACCCAGGCCTCGGATGGTCTCGGACCGCTGTTCAACGAGCGCGCCTGCCAGAATTGCCATTTGAAGGATGGCCGCGGCCGACCGCCGGCCGCCGACCGCCGCACCACGTCGATGTTCCTGCGGCTGGCGCGCGATGCGAGCACGGCCGAGGAAAAAGCCGAGATTGCCGTGCACAAGGTGCTGAACTTCCCCGATCCGGTCTACGGCGCGCAGTTGCAGGAACTGGCGGTGCCCGGCCTCAAGGGCGAAGGCCGCATGTATGTCGATTATCGCGAGGAAAAGGTCACGCTCGGCGACGGTAGCATCGTTTCGCTGCGCAAGCCGAGCTATTCGCTCGACGGGCTTGGCTACGGCCCGCTTGACCCGCGCACCACGCTGTCGCCACGTCTGACCCCGCCCATGATCGGCCTTGGCCTGATCGAACAGATCGCGCCGGCCGACATCCTTGCCCATGCCGATCCCGACGACCGCGACGGCATTTCCGGCAAGCCCAACATGGTGCGTGACCTCAGCAGCGGGCAACTGACGCTTGGCCGCTTCGGTTGGAAGGCGCAGACCGCATCGATCCGCCAGCAGGCGGCGGACGCCTTTGCCGGCGATATCGGCATTTCGACGCCGGAAGAGCCCAGCCACTGGGGCGATTGCACCGCAGCCGAAGAGGCCTGCTTAGCCATGCCCAATGGCGTGCAGAAGCGGCTCGGCCCGGTCGAGGCGCCACCACCGGTGATGGACCTCGTCACCTTCTATTCACAGAACCTTGCGGTGCCGGCGCGGCGCGATGTCGGCGCACCCGCCGTGCTCGCCGGCAAGAAGCTGTTCTACGAGATGGGCTGCATTGCCTGCCATACGCCGAAATTCGTCACCATGCGCGGGAACAAGGCGCAGGCGTTCCAACTGATCTGGCCCTATTCCGACTTTCTGCTGCACGACATGGGGCCTGGCCTTGCCGACGGCCAGGCGGTGGGCGATGCCACGGGCAGTGAATGGCGCACCCCGCCGCTATGGGGCATCGGCCTGACAAAGACCGTCAACGGCAACGCTTTCTTCCTGCATGACGGGCGTGCGCGCACGCTTGCCGAAGCGATCCTGTGGCATGGCGGCGAGGGGCAGAAGGCGCGCGATCGCTTTGCCGCCGCCAATACGGCCGACCGCGATGCTCTCATCAAATTCCTGGAGTCATTCTGATGCTCAAGCGGGTTTTGCCTGTTCTACTCCTCCCATTGGCTCTGTTCGGTGCGTCCCCGGCATCGGCCTCGGTGAAAGCCTCCGATGTCATTCAAAGAGCGATCGACGGATTTGTCCGCCCCGCCTATGCCAGCCTGCATGGCCATGCCGGCACCTTGGCGAAGGCCATGGACGCGCTCTGCCAGGCGCCGTCGCAGGGCAACCTCGATGCCGCGCATGCCGGATTCTCGGCCACGGTCGCGGCCTGGTCGTCGGCTGAAATCATCGGCTTCGGGCCAATCAAGGAGAACAACCGGCTGGAGCGCATGCTCTACTGGCCGGACCGAAAGAGCATCGGCCTGAAGCAGGTGCAGGCGGCGCTGGCCGGCAAGGATCCGACCGCCACCGATCCGGCGCAGCTGGCGGGCAAGAGTGTCGCGATGCAGGGATTAGGGGCGCTTGAGTTCGTGCTTTACGGCGATGGCGCCGAGACGCTCGTCGGCAAGGACGAGCCCTATCGCTGCGCCTATGGCGCGGCAGTCGCCAAGAACATCGAGACCATGGCGGCCGATGTCGACGCGGCCTGGAAAAAACCGGACGGTTTTGCAGCCTTGTGGGCTAATCCTGGACCCGACAATGCGCTTTACCGCGACGGCACCGAAGCGGTGACCGAACTGGTCGGCGTCTTCATCAACGAGCTGGAAATGGTCCGCGACGTGCGCCTCAAAGGTTTTCTCGGCGCCAAACCGCAGGGTGACAAGCTGAGGCAAGCGATCTACTGGCGCTCGCAAAACACCGGCCTTTCATTAGCCGGCAACCTCTCCGGCATTGATTCGCTGTTCCAGGCCTCGAAGCTCGGCGACGCGCTGCCCGAGGATAGCAGATGGATGGCGGAATCCATCCATGTCCAGCTCATCAATGGCGTTGCCACTGCCAAATCCATCCAGGGTCGGATCGACAAGACGCTCGCCGATCCCGCGGAGCGCGGAAAACTCGAACATTTCGCGCTGATCACCTCCAGCCTGTCGGGCTTGATCGGCACCCGGCTAACCGCCGAGTTCGGCCTGACCGCCGGCTTTTCGTCACTGGACGGGGACTGACCAATGGTTGCGACACGCACGCCGCTGATGGACCGCCGCGATTTTCTCAGAGCTGCCGGCGCCGGCTTCGTCGCGTCAATGGCGCCGCGGGCCTGGGCGGACACGCTTGCCGCCGATGCCGTCTTTGCCACCGCCTTCGTCAAGCGCGACGGCAGCTTTGGCGCCGCTGTGTTGTCGGAAGCCGGAAAAGTATTGCATGCGATCGACCTGCCCGACCGTGGCCACGACGTCACCTTCGATCCGGTCTCGAAGCGCTCCGTGGTCTTCGCCCGGCAACCCGGCACCTTCGCCGTGGTCTTCGACCATGCCGGCCGCGAGCCGCCGCTGACCATCGCCAGCATCACCGGTCGGCATTTCTTCGGCCACGGTGTGTTTTCCACCGACGGCGCGCTGCTTTACGCCACCGAAAACAATTTCGACAATGCCGCCGGCGTCGTCGGGATCTACGACGCACGGGCCAAGTTCAGCCGCATCGGCGAGTTTCCGACCTATGGCATGGGGCCGCATGAGCTCTTGCTGCTCGGAGACGGCCGGACGATCGCCATCGCCAATGGCGGCATCGAGACCCATCCCGACTATGGCCGCGCCGAGCTCAACATCGCCACCATGAAGCCGTCCTATGTGCTGGTCGATCGCACAACCGGCGATCTCATCGAAAAGCACGAACTGCCGCCGGCTCTGCACCAGCTGTCGATTCGCCACATGGATGCCGACCCCACAGGCACCATCTGGTTCGGCTGCCAGTACCGCGGGCCGGGCACCGAGCGGCCACCGCTGGTCGGCCGCGCCACGCGCGGCAAGGGGCTGCAGCTGCTCGACATGCCGCAGGACGTGCTATCCGGCTTCCGGAATTACATCGGCTCGGTCGCCGCCAACCCGATTGCCGGCACGGTCGCGGTGTCTTCGCCGGAAGGCAATTCGCTGGCCGTCATCGACGCCGCCAGCGGCAAGATCGTCGCCACCAAGGCGCTGGTCGAGGTCTGCGGCCTGGCGCCCGACGGCCCGGGCTTCATGGCAACCACGGGTGCCGGCGAAATCATCGAAGGCAGCGGCGCGACGCGCTCCGAGCCCGACTATGTCTGGGACAACCACATGCTGCGCATCGCGCCGGCGGCGTAAGCCGTCCGGCCTGCACCGAAGCGAAGCCGCTTAACAATTTACGCGCTGGCTCTTGCGGCGGCGCGCCGTGGCGGGCAGAGGGAGACTGTTTTTCGAACCGGTCGCCCATGAAACTGCTCGCCATCGACTGTGCCGCCAATCTCTGCGCCGCTTGCGTCTATGACGCATCGGGCGGCAGAGAGCTCGGCCGCTCGGTACTCGATCTCGGCAAAGGCCACGCCGAACACCTGATGGCTGTCATTGACGAAGCGTTGAAAGCGGACGGCACCGATTATGCCGGCCTTGGCGCCGTTGCGGTCTCCATCGGTCCGGGTTCCTTCACCGGCCTGCGGGTGGGCGTCTCGGCGGCGCGCGGCCTGGCGCTGGCGCTGAAGATCCCGGCGATCGGGGTAACGACACTGGAGGCGCTGGCGGCCGAGGCGAGGGCGGCATTTCCCGGCCGCCCGATCCTGGCCGCTCTCGATGCAGGCCGCGAGGAGATCCATGCCGCGTTTTACGATGCGGAAGCGATTTTGCGCTATGGTCCGGCTGTGACCACACTTGCCCAAGCCGCGGGAATGGCGGCGGACAATCGTCCGGTGCTTGCCGGCACGGCCGCCGTGCAGATCGCAGCCGCGGCCGGTCGCGATTTCGATATCGGCCCGACGGCTGCCACCGCCGACATTGCCGTCTACGCCCGGCTCGCCGCTGCAAAAGGTGAGGGCGACAAGCCGAAGCCACTCTATCTGCGCGGCGCCGATGCCAAGGCGCAGGCCGGGTTCATCCTGTTGAGGCAGGAAAAGTGATGCGCATCCCTTTCCTCCAGCCGCGCCGCAGGGACTATGCGCTCGAGCCGCTGACCATCGCCGACAGCCCGGCAGCGTCGGTGCTGCATCGCGAGGATTTCGTCCGGCCCTGGACCGATGGCGAGTTCGCCGCGTTGCTCGAACAGGAAACCGTGTTCGGCTATGCCGCGCGCGAAATCGGCCAGGGCGCCAAGCCGCCGGTCGGCTTCGTGCTGGCCAGGCTTGCAGCCGGCGAGGGCGAGATTCTGACCGTGGCGGTGGCGCGCTCGCATCGCCGCCAGGGGCTCGGCTGGCAATTGATGGACGCCGTGCTGCGCGAATTGCATGCGCAGCGCGCCGAGGCGCTGTTCCTTGAGGTCGACGAGACCAATGTCGCTGCCATCGCCCTCTACCGGCGGCTCGGCTTCCGCCAGGTGGGCCACCGCGCCAATTATTACCGCTCGACCGAACATGGTCCTACCGGCGCGCTTGTCATGCGCCGCGATCTTCGCTAGCCAAAGTTTTGGGGCAGGGCCAAGCTGCATGATCGGAAAAATCAGGATTTTCCTGGCGCTGAGCCTCGTTGTCGTCGGTTCGCTGGTCCTTGTGCCTTTGCAGCTGCTGTCGATGAAGACCGGAATTTGGCGCGAGACGGTCATTCTGAAGGCCTGGCACAGCCTCATCGTCCGGACGCTCGGCCTGCGCATCCATGTCAAAGGCGCACTGTCCAGCCAGCGCCCGCTGCTGGTCGCCTCGAACCATATCTCCTGGACCGACATCATGGTGCTCGGCTCCTTTGCCGATGTGACATTCATCGCCCGGGCGGACATGGAGGGATGGCCGCTGATCGGCTGGCTGTCGAAACTGCAGCGTACGGTCTTCATCGAACGCGAGCGCAAGCGGACAGCTGGCGACCAGGCCAGCGAGATCGCCAGCCGCATGGCCAAGGGCGACGCCATGGTGCTGTTTGCCGAGGGCTCTACCGGCGACGGCAACACCATCCTGCCGTTCAAGAGCACCTTGTTCGGCGCCGCCTCGATGGCGATTTCGGAAGGCGCGGCCGAGCAGGTCTTCATCCAGCCGCTGGCGATTGCCTACACGCGGGTGCACGGCGTGCCTCTCGGCCGTCGCCACCGGCCGCTCGCTGCCTGGATCGGCGATCAGGACCTGATGCCGCATCTCAAGGTGCTGATGGCCGAAGGCGCCATTGACGTCGAGGTGCATTTCGGCGAGCCCATCGCCTTTTCCAAGGGCTCGAACCGCAAGGAAACGTCGAGGATGATGGAAAGCCAGGTGCGCGCCATGATGCAGGCCGCGCTCGCCGATCCCCGACCGAGCCGCTAGCGCAGGCCGAGCGCCTACAGGCCGATGCCCGAGAATCGTCTGTTTTTTGTCACGGAAAGGCGTTAGAAGCCGCCGGATGGATTTGAACACGATAGAGCGGAACGAAACCGACAGCGCCTCGCAAAGCGCTGCTGCGGCGTCCGCCCCGGCCAAAAAGGTCTTCGTCAAGACCTATGGCTGCCAGATGAATGTCTATGACTCACAGCGCATGACCGATGCGCTGGCCGCCGACGGCTACACCGCGACCGATGTCATCGCCGACGCCGACCTGGTGCTGCTCAACACCTGCCATATCAGGGAGAAGGCGGCGGAAAAGGTCTATTCCGAGCTCGGCCGCATCCGCGACATGAAGGCTGAACGCGCAGCAGTTGGGCGCGAAATGCTGATCGGCGTCGCCGGTTGCGTCGCGCAGGCCGAAGGCGCGGAAATCATCCGCCGTTCGCCTGCTGTCGATCTGGTCATCGGCCCGCAGACCTATCACCGGCTGCCCGATGTGCTGGCCCGGGTGCGTGGCGGCGAGAAGATCGTCGAGACAGAATACGCCATCGAGGACAAGTTCGAGCATCTGCCGAAGCCGAAGCGTGCCGAAATGATCAAGCGCGGCGTCACCGCCTTCCTCACGGTACAGGAAGGCTGCGACAAATTCTGCACCTTCTGCGTCGTGCCCTATACCAGGGGCTCGGAAGTGTCGCGGCCGGTGGCGCAGATCGTCGCCGAAGCCGAGCGGCTGGCCGATGCCGGTGTGCGCGAGGTGACGCTGCTGGGGCAGAACGTCAATGCATGGCACGGCAAGGGTGAGGATGGCATGGAATGGGGTCTTGGTCGCCTGCTGTTCCGGCTGGCCGAAATTCCTGGCCTGGCGCGGCTGCGCTACACCACCAGCCATCCGCGCGACATGGACGACGAATTGATCGCTGCCCATCGCGATCTCCCGGCTTTGATGCCTTATCTGCACCTGCCGGTGCAATCCGGGTCAGACCGCATCCTCAAGGCGATGAACCGCAGGCACACGGCCAAGGACTATCTGGCGCTGCTCGAGCGCATCCGCGCTGCACGCGGCGACATCGCGCTGTCCGGTGACTTCATCGTCGGCTTCCCCGGCGAAACCGAGGCGGATTTCGAGGCCACGATGGGTCTGGTGCGCCAGGTGAACTACGCCTCGGCCTTCTCGTTCAAATATTCGCCGCGTCCCGGCACGCCGGGCGCCGATATGCCCGATCACGTGCCGGAAGCGGTCAAGGATGAACGTTTGCAACAGCTGCAGGCATTGTTGCTCAAGCAGCAGCAGGATTTCGGCCTGGGCCTGGTCGGCAGCACCATCGACACGCTGATCGAGAAGCCCGGCCGTCAGGCCGGCCAGAAGGTCGGCCGCTCGCCCTGGCTGCAGCCGGTTATTGTTGATGAAATGGCCGGCGAAATCGGTGACATTATCCGGGTGCGAATCACGAAGACGGGCTACAATAGCCTGTTCGCCGAGTTGGCTTGATGGCCTCGGCAGATGAGGAGAGACGGTTGAGCGCTGCTGAAGTGAAGACTCTGCCCCAGAACCAGACATCCGGGGCCTCTGACATGGCGCACATCGTTCTGACTTTCGACAACAACAAGCTTGCCAGCGCCCTGTACGGCCAGTTCGACGAGAATTTGGCCCGGCTTGAGCAGAAGCTCGGCGTCGACATCCGCTCGCGCGGCAACCAGTTGACCATCAAGGGCTCGGCCTCGGCGGCCGAACAGGCGCGCCGCGCACTCGACAATCTCTACGGCATTCTCCAGAAGGGCACCGACATTGGCCAGTCCGACGTCGATGGCGCCGTGCGCATGGCGATTGCCGCCGACGACCAGCTGACGCTGCCGACGCTTGAACGCAAGGGCAAGGTTTCGGCCGCCCAGATCTCCACCCGCAAGAAGACGATCTATGCCCGTTCGCTCAACCAGGACGCCTATATGCGGGCACTGGAGCGTTCGGAACTTGTCTTCGGCATTGGCCCGGCCGGCACCGGCAAGACCTATCTGGCGGTGGCGCATGCGGCGATGCTGCTCGAACGCGGCATGGTCGAGCGCATCATCCTGTCACGGCCGGCGGTCGAGGCCGGCGAGCGGCTGGGTTTTCTGCCCGGCGATATGAAGGAAAAGGTCGATCCGTACCTGCGGCCCCTCTATGACGCGCTCTACGACATGATGCCGGCCGACAAGGTCGAACGTGCTATCGCTGCCGAGGTCATCGAAATCGCGCCGCTGGCCTTCATGCGCGGCCGCACGCTGGCGCATGCCGCCGTCATCCTCGACGAGGCACAGAACACCACGCCGATGCAGATGAAGATGTTTTTGACCCGCCTCGGCGAGAATTCGCGCATGATCGTCACCGGCGATCCGACGCAGATCGATCTGCCTCCAAGCACCAAGTCGGGCCTCGTCGAAGCCTTGCGTGTCCTTGACGGCGTGGCCGGCGCGGTAACCGTGCGCTTCAACGATGTCGACGTTGTGCGCCACCCGCTGGTGGCCGAAATCGTCAGGGCCTATGACCGCGACGCCAAGCTGGCGCGGGGCCTCGGCGCCGAGAGCTGATGTGACGATGCGGGCTCATGCCTGAAGACATAAGACCTGGCGGCGGGGATAGTTCGGTTCCCGTCGAGATCGATATGTCGGTCGGGGCCGGCGACTGGCCCGATGAGGCGGCGCTGACGCGTCTGGTCAATCGCGCCGTGTCGGCTGCCTTTGCCGAAACCGCTGCTGCCGGTCCTTCCGAACTCAGCATCGTCTTTTCCGACGATGCCCATATCCGTACCCTCAATGCCGGCTGGCGCGGCAAGGACATGGCGACCAACGTCTTGTCTTTCCCTGCTTTTCCGTTCCCCAGGGGTGGCAAGCTGCCGCCCATGCTGGGTGACATCGTGCTGGCCGCCGAGACGGTGGCGCGCGAAGCAGCCCTGGAAGACAAGCCCTTCGAGAACCATATCACCCATCTCGTCATCCACGGCCTGCTGCATTTGCTGGGCTACGATCATGAGACCGATGCAGAGGCCGAGGAGATGGAAGCCATCGAGCGCTCAGCGCTCGCAAGGCTTGCCATTCCCGATCCCTACACGTAATGACAAAAGACCAATTGACCGGACGACGATGAACGACAAACCAGAAACTGCCGCCCGCCCCGAGGCTGGCAGTGCGACAAAGCCTTCCGATACGACGGAAGAGGGATCGAGTCCGAGTCCCAGTTCCGGCAGCCTCGCTTCTGGTGGTATTGCCAGCGAGCCATCGCCTGCCGGTCCGTCCCTGTTCGACCGCGTCTTGGGCCTTTTCAGGCAGCGGAACGGCACCAGCCTGCGCGAGGAAATCGCCGGCGCGCTTGCCGAAACGACCAGCGATGCCGGGTCTTTCTCGCCTGGCGAACGCGCCATGCTCAACAACATATTGCGCCTGCGCGAGGTACGCGTCGAGGACGTCATGGTGCCGCGCGCCGATATTGAGGCCGTCGAGATCACCACGACGTTGGGCGATCTGCTCGGTCTGTTCGAGCAGTCCGGCCATTCCCGCATGCCGGTCTATTCCGAGACGCTCGACGATCCGCGCGGCATGGTTCACATCCGCGACGTGCTGGCCCACATCACCAAGGTCGCCCGGGTCAAGAAGGGCAGAACATCCAGGAAGACGCCGGCAACGACGCTTCTCGACCTCGCCCAGGTCGATCTCGGCCGCACCATCGGCGACCTCAATCTGATCCGCCCGGTGCTGTTCGTGCCGCCCTCGATGCTTGCCTCCGACCTGATGGGCCATATGCAGACGACGCGAACCCAGATGGCGCTGGTCATCGACGAATATGGCGGCACCGATGGTCTCGCCTCGCTGGAAGACATCGTCGAGATGGTCGTCGGCGATATCGAGGACGAGCATGACGAGGACGAGCCGCTGATCACCCAGACCGGCGAGGGCGTGTTCGTCGTCGACGGCAAGGCCGAGATCGACGAGGTCGCCAAGATGATCGGCGAGGACTTTACCGCCGGTGAGCATGGTGAATATGTCGACACGATCGGCGGCATGATTTTCAACACGCTCGGTCGCGTGCCGGCGCGTGGTGAGGTTGTGCAAGCCATCCCCGGCTTCGAATTCCACGTGCTCGACGCCGATCCGCGCCGCGTCAAGCGGGTGCGCATCGTCCAGAACCAGAAGGGCGAGCGTCGCCGCCGCGTGACCGCCCCCCGCACCGAGCAGGCCTAGGACAGAACGTTGCCCGGCCGATGACGATCGACGATCCCTTCAAGCACTCAACCTTTGGCTCGGGTGTCTTCTACAAGGACCCGCGAGCCGCATTGAAATGGCTCGAAACGGCCTTCGGCTTCGAGCCGAGCATGGTGGTCAGCGATGCCGACGGACGGCTGGTCCATGCCGAAATGCGCTTTGGCGACGGCTACATCATCGTCGATTCCGAATGGGCCGATCATATTGCCAGTCCGGTAAGCGTCGGCGGCAAGAACACTCAGTCGGTCTGTGTGCGTCTGAAAGACGGCCTGGACGTGCATTGTGGGCGGGCAATGGCGGCTGGAGCCCAAATCGTCGAGGAGCCTGCCGACCATTTCTACGGCGAACGGCAGTATCGGGCACGCGACCCCGAAGGCCATGTCTGGACCTTCTCCCAGACCTTGCGCACCGTGCCGCGCGAGGAGGCCGAGCACCTGAGCGGGCTACCCATCGAGGGATGGCACCGATAGCGCAGCGATCGGCCGGTTCGCGTTTCAATAAATCTGATAAATCTTGGCTCTTGATTCGCGCGACCTGGGAAGTCTGTATGGAGCGCCTTGCCGGCCGGATAATTCTGCTTTGGGGCTGGCGGCGCGCGCTGGTGGCGTTTCTTGCCGGGGCGCTGGCGGTGCTCGCCCAGGCGCCTTACGATTTCTTCGCCGTCTGTTTCGTCTCGTTTCCACTGCTGGTCTGGCTCCTCGACGGCGCCACCGGCGAGGCTTCCGACGGCTGGCTCAGGCGCCTGCGGCCGGCTTTTGCCATCGGCTGGTGGTTCGGCTTCGGCTATTTCCTCGCCGGCCTATGGTGGATCGGCGAGGCGCTTCTGGTCGAGGCCGACAGTTTCGCCTGGGCCTTACCCTTCGCGGTCGTAGGCATTCCTTTGGCGCTGGCATTTTTCTACGGCTTCGCCACCGTCGTCGCGCGGCTGTTATGGACCAACGATATTGGCCGCGTTGCCGCCCTTGCCTTTGCTTTTGGCCTGACGGAATGGCTGCGCGGCTTCCTGTTCACCGGCTTTCCCTGGAATGCCGTCGGTTACGCGGCGATGCCCGTGCCGCTGTTGATGCAAAGCGTGTCGGTGACCGGCATGGTCGGCATGAACGCGCTGGCGGTCTTTGTCTTCGCCATGCCGGCCTTGCTTGCAGCACGCCGGCATGTCCGTCTCGGTGTGGTCCTGCTTGCCATTCTCGTCGCCGCTCATGCCGGCTTCGGCTATGTCAGGCTCGCGACCCCCGACAAGCCGGCAACCCGCACTCTCGATGTCCGCATCGTGCAACCGGATGTCGACCTCAGCGAAAAATGGGACGCCTCGGTGCGCGACCGCATCTTCGCCACCATGATGGGCCTGTCGGTCGCAGCGCCCGATCCCGGTCATGACAAACCGCAGTTGATCCTGTGGCCGGAGACCTCGGTACCCTTCCTGTTCACCGAGCGTCCGGACGCGCTGACCGCGCTCGGCGACATGCTGCAGCCTGGTCAGATGCTGATTGCCGGCGTAGTGCGCGAGGAGCGCGGATCGGGGGCGGATTCCGACAGCCGCTACTACAATTCGGTGGTGGCGATCGACGACAAGGGCGAAATCGCTGATGCCGTCGACAAGGTCCATCTGGTGCCGTTCGGCGAGTATCTGCCGTTTTCCGGTCTGCTCAGCCGCTTCGGCATCGGACAACTCGTCGCCGGGCCGATGAACTTCGCCGCCGGCAACGAGCGCCATCCGATCGCTCTGCCCGGCGGCATCAGCGCCTTGCCGTTTATTTGCTACGAGGTGATCTTTCCTGATCTGGTGGCTGTTGACGCCACGTCATCCCAGCTTATTGTAAACGTCACCAACGACGCATGGTTCGGCGACACGCCCGGACCGTACCAGCATTTCAGGCAGGCTCAGATTCGCGCGGTGGAAAACGGATTGCCGTTGTTGCGCGCCGCCAACAACGGCATTTCCGCCGTTGTCGATACGCGGGGACGCATCGTCGACGCATTGGCGGTCGATGCACGTGGCGCCATTGACGTGCGGGTGCCGATCTCCGGCCAAGCCTTCATCTCCGCCGCGGGGCGGCGCATTAACGGAATGCTGATCATGTTGGTGTTTGCCGCAATCGCCCTCAGCTTGAACGTAAGGCAACGGCTACGGGTGAATTGACAGTCGACACATTAGAAACTCATACTGTTACCGCCTAATTTTCTCGAAGTCGGTTGGTGTTTCTGTTGGGGCAGTTGGCTCCGGCTTCGTTTGGGCGAGAAAAATAGAAAAGGCCGGAAAAATTCGGCGAGGAAAAAATGACAGAAGAAAACAAGAAGAAACCGAATCCGATCGACATCCATGTCGGAAGTCGCGTCCGCCTTCGGCGCAATATGCTTGGAATGAGCCAGGAAAAGCTTGGTGAAAATCTCGGTATTACGTTTCAGCAGATCCAAAAATATGAAAAAGGAACGAACCGCGTCGGCGCCAGCCGTCTGCAGGCAATAGCCTCGATACTCAGCGTGCCTGTCGCCTTCTTTTTCGAGGATGCGCCAGGGCAGGAGCCGGTGGGTAATAGAGGATTTGCCGAGGACACTTCGATGGCTTTCGCCGTCGAATTCTGCGGCAGTCCGGAAGGGCTTCAGCTCAACCGCGCGTTCGTCAAGATCGCGGATGTAAAGGTGCGCCGCCGGATTATCGACCTTGTGAAGTCCCTTTCTGCCGAAGATGCCGAGTGATTCGGTGGGTCGATTGACCCATTGGCCCCAGTAATCCCCTGGGCCCGAGTAGCCCAGAGGCTCGACTGCCGGCGGCGCCAAGCCGCCGGTGGTACAAGATATATTGCTGCGACACTCATGCCAGAACCGCGGCACCGCTTGACGAGCGGCGCCCGGCACCGTTAACACGTGGCGCGCCAAAATCGGCAGCCCTGCCGATCGTTTTTTCAAGAGGGGACACCCGTGACGCGGCAGAACTACTTCTTCACCTCGGAATCCGTGGCCGAGGGTCATCCGGATAAAGTCTGTGACCGCATCTCGGACGAGATCGTCGATCTGGTCTATCGCGAGGCCAAGAAGACCGGCATGGACCCGTGGAAAGTCCGCGTCGCCTGCGAGACGCTCGCCACCACCAACCGCGTCGTCATCGCCGGCGAAGTAAGGGTTCCCGATACTCTGCTGAAGCGGGACAAAGCCGGCAACATCCTCAAGGACGCCGCCGGGCATTCGGTCGTCAACCCGGCCAAGTTCAAGTCGGTCGCCCGCAAGGCGATCCGCGAAATCGGCTACGAGCAGGCCGGCTTCCACTGGAAGACGGCAAAGATCGAGGTTCTGCTGCACGGCCAGTCGCCCGACATCGGCCAGGGCGTCGACAGCGCCGCCGACCGCCAGGGCGAAGAGGGTGCCGGCGACCAGGGCATCATGTTCGGCTATGCCTGCCGCGAGACCCCGGATCTGATGCCGGCGCCGATCTATTACAGCCACAAGATTCTCGAACTGCTCGCCGCTGCCCGTCACGAAAACAACGGCGAAGCCGGCAAGCTCGGACCCGACGCCAAGAGCCAGGTCACCGTTCGCTATGTCGATGGCAAAGCCGCCGAAGCGACGCAGATCGTGCTGTCGACGCAGCATCTCGACGCGACCTGGGATTCCAAGAAGGTCCGCAAGGTCGTTGAGCCTTACATCCGTGAGGCGCTCGGCGACCTCAAGATCGCCGACGATTGCATGTGGTACATCAACCCGACGGGCAAGTTCGTCATCGGTGGACCGGACGGCGACGCCGGCCTGACCGGCCGCAAGATCATCGTCGACACCTACGGTGGTGCTGCCCCGCACGGCGGCGGCGCCTTCTCCGGCAAGGACACCACCAAGGTCGACCGCTCTGCCGCCTATGCGGCGCGCTATCTCGCCAAAAATGTAGTGGCGGCCAAGCTCGCCGACCGCTGCACCATCCAGCTGTCCTACGCCATCGGCGTTGCCCAGCCGCTGTCGGTCTATGTCGACCTGCACGGCACCGGCAAGGTCGACGAGGCCAAGCTCGAGGAAGCGCTGCGCACGGTGATGGATTTGTCGCCATCCGGCATCCGCAGGCATCTCGACCTCAACAAGCCGATCTACGCAAAGACCTCGTCCTACGGCCATTTCGGCCGCAAGGCCGGCCGAGACGGGTCCTTCTCCTGGGAAAAGACCGATCTGGCCAAGGCGCTCAAGGACGCGATCGCTGCTTAGGCATGATTCCAAAAAGTGGGTACCGGTTTTTTGGAAAAGATCATGCTCCAACAAAGGATTAGATTGAGATGAGATTTCAGCCAAACCTCATCTCAATCCCAAATCTCATCTCAATCTAAGCGCGGCGCGCGACCAGGCCATGGATTCACAGGACAGGCGGAGCCGGGCGACCGAAGGGTTCTTCGGCCGCCGGCACGGCAAGACCATTCGCCCGCAGCAGGCGGCGGCGCTGGAAAGCGGTCTTGGGGCCTATGGCCTCGACCTCTCCGTCCAGGCACCGGCAGAATTGCGCGCGCTATTCTCAGCGGATGTTTCAACGGTTCGGCTGGAAATCGGCTTCGGCGGCGGTGAGCATCTGCTGCACCGTGCCACGGAGGCACCGGCGACCGGCTTCATCGGTGTCGAGCCGTTCGTCAACGGCATGGCCAAGCTGATGATGGCGGTGCGGGAAAAGCCGCTTGCCAATCTTCGCGTTTATGACGACGACGCCACGCGCCTGCTCGATTGGTTGCCGCAGGCGTCGCTCGACGGCATCGATCTGCTCTACCCCGATCCCTGGCCGAAGAAAAAGCACTGGAAGCGGCGTTTTGTCAGCCCGCTCAACCTCGATCGGTTCGCGCGCGTGCTGAAGCCGGGCGGAAAATTCCGCTTCGCATCCGACATCGACACCTATGTGAACTGGACCTTGTTGCACTGTCGGGCGCATGGCGGGCTCCTCTGGCAGGTGCAAGATGGGGCCGACTGGCATCGGCCCTATGAAGGCTGGCCGGGCACACGCTACGAGGCAAAAGCCATTCGCGAGGGCCGACGGCCGGCCTATCTCACCTTCATCAGAAAATAGTTCGATGCGGGAAAGTGTCCCGCATCGACAGCCGGTCTGGCTTCAGAAACGGCCGATCTTGCCGAAAGCGGTCGGGTCCATGCCGAGCCGGCGCAGATCGTTGGCGCGCGGCTTGCGGCCGGCTTCGACGGCCCGCGAGGCGGCAACGGCGCTGCCGAACAGGGCAAAGGCGTCGCCTATGGCGGAAAACACGGTACGGTTGCTCATTGTCTTGACCTTTCGCGCGCCACCGCGCGCTCATCTTTGATTTGTAGGGATGTGAAATCCGGGATCACAGGGCCGTTACCGCATAGCCGGCATGCGCCGCGCGCAATCCTGCCAGCCGTCCCCGGCTGCACTCTGCCCGGCCCGTCAACAGACTTGAAACACCGGCCGGGATCGTCTATATCAGCCTCAAATTCTTGGTCGGTATGACGAAGAGTGGGTCCACCCGGTCCCGCTCTTTTTTATTACCTGCCGGTCAGCCATCAGCAAAGAGATGGTTCGGGACGACGATCATCCTGATCCAGAGAACGACAGGAACCGCATGACTGCAACGGCAAGCGAAGCCGACGACCGCATCATCCGCGAAAGCGGTATCGATGCGCGCATCGCGCTGATCGTTCAGCCGGTGTTGCGAGGGATTGGCTTCCGCCTCGTGCGGGTGCATCTGTCGGGCCAGAACGGCCTGACGCTGCAGATCATGGCCGAACGCGAGGACGGCACCATGACCGTCGAGGATTGCGAAGAGGTCAGCCGCGCTGTGTCGCCGGTGCTCGACGTCGATGACCCGATCGAGAAGGCCTATCATCTCGAAGTGTCGTCGCCGGGCATCGACCGGCCGCTGGTACGCAAGTCGGATTTCGTCACCTGGACCGGCCATCTGGTGAAGATGGAAACCTCGGTGCCGGTCGCCGACCGCAAGCGCTTCAAGGGCAAGATCGCCGAAGCCGGCGAAGACGACATGCTGCTCGAGCGCGACAAGGCCGCCTACGGCGAAGAGCCGACGGTTCGCATTCCTTATGACGCGATCGCCGATGTGCGGCTGATCCTCACCGACGACCTTATTCGCGATGCCCTTTCGAAGGACAACCGGGAACGCAAGGAAGCCAAGAAACGCCGCGGCGAAGCTGATGATGCACCCGAAGGTGCTGAAGGCGGCGCGGAAGACGAAATCGAACAGGAACTATGATGAGCGGCCGGGCCTAAAAGCTCGGCAACAAGCTCGGGAGAAATAAGATGGTTGTAAGCGCCAACAGACTTGAACTGCTGCAGATCGCCGACGCGGTGGCGCGTGAAAAGTCGATCGACAAGTCGATCGTCATTGCCGCCATGGCTGATGCGATCCAGAAGGCCGCGCGCTCGCGCTACGGCCAGGAAACCAACATCCGCGCCGACATCAACGCCAACACCGGCGAGATGAAGCTGCAGCGGCTGATGGAAGTGGTCGAGAAGGTCGACGACTACGCCACCCAGATCGCCATTTCCTCGGCCCGCGAGCGCAATCCAGACGCCCAGCTTGGCGACTTCATCGCCGAACAGCTGCCGCCAATGGATTTCGGCCGCATCGCCGCCCAGTCAGCCAAGCAGGTCATCGTGCAGAAAGTGCGCGAGGCCGAGCGCGACCGCCAGTATGACGAATACAAGGACCGCATCGGCGAGATCGTCAACGGCACCGTCAAGCGCGTCGAATATGGCAACGTCATCGTCGATCTCGGCCGTGGCGAGGCGATTATCCGCCGCGACGAGCTGATCCCGCGTGAAAACTACAAGTACGGCGACCGCGTCCGCGCCTATGTCTACGACGTGCGCCGCGAACAGCGCGGCCCGCAGATATTCCTGTCGCGCACCCATCCGCAGTTCATGGCCAAGCTCTTCACCATGGAAGTGCCGGAAATCTATGACGGCATCATCGAGATCAAGTCGGTCGCCCGCGACCCAGGCTCGCGCGCCAAGATCGCCGTCATTTCGCGTGACTCGTCGATCGATCCGGTCGGCGCCTGCGTCGGTATGCGCGGCAGCCGCGTCCAGGCCGTGGTCGGCGAATTGCAGGGCGAAAAGATCGACATCATTCCGTGGTCGCCTTCGGCCGCCTCCTTCATCGTCAACGCCCTGCAGCCGGCGGAAGTCGCCAAGGTCGTGCTCGACGAGGATGCCGAGCGCATTGAAGTGGTGGTTCCCGACGACCAGCTGTCGCTGGCCATCGGCCGTCGCGGCCAGAACGTGCGTCTTGCCTCGCAGCTCACCGGCTGGGACATCGACATTCTGACCGAGGCCGAGGAGTCCGAGCGCCGCCAGAAGGAATTCGTCGAGCGTTCGTCGCTGTTCATGGAAGCCCTAGATGTCGACGAGATGGTCGGCCAGGTGTTGGCCTCCGAAGGCTTCACCAGCGTCGAGGAAGTTGCCTATGTCGATTCGGGCGAGATCGCCTCGATCGACGGTTTCGACGAAGACACCGCTTCGGAAATCCAGACCCGCGCCCGCGAATATCTGGAGAAGATCGAAGCCGAGCATGACGATAAGCGCAAGGCGCTGGGCGTCACCGACGAACTGCGCGAGATCCCTGGCGTCACCACCGCCATGATGGTGACGCTCGGCGAGGATGGCGTGAAGACGATCGAGGATTTCGCCGGCTATGCCGCCGACGATCTCACTGGCTGGAAGGAACGCAAGGACGGCGAGACCAAGGTATTCCCGGGTGTGCTCGCCAATCACGGCGTGTCGCGCGCTGACGCCGAGCAGATGGTTCTGGCAGCCCGCCTCAAGGCCGGCTGGATCACAGAAGACGAGCTTGCAGCCGAACAGGTCCCGGCTGACGAAGCCGTTGGTGCGTGAGGTGAAACCGCATCGCACACAACCCGCCCCAGGACGAGATGAACGATCGCACCTGCATCGTCACGCGCAAGCAAGCCGAGCCGGATGAACTGATCCGTTTCGTCGTCGGCCCGGATTCGTCCGTCGTTCCTGACCTGAAGAGAAATCTGCCCGGCCGTGGTTGTTGGGTGAGCGCCGACCGCCTACATATCGACAAGGCGGCGGCGAAGAACCTGTTTGCCCGCGCCTTCAAGGCGCAGGTCGTCGTGCCGCCCGATCTCGGCGGCATGGTCGACGGACTGCTTGCACGATCCGCTTTGGGTATGCTTGGCCTTGCCCGCAAGGCTGGCTCGATCGCACTCGGCGCAACCAAGGTCGAGAGCGCGGTGCGCTCGGGGTCGGCGCTTTTCGTGCTCCACGCGACCGAGGCATCCGACGATGGCGTGCGCAAGATCAGTCAGGCGCGGCGGGCAACTGTCCACCTCGGCGGGCCGGCAGTCCTTGCCTACAAACTTTTCTCCGAGGCCGAGTTGAGCTTGGCATTGGGGGGTACAAATGTGATACATGCTGCCGTTCTCGCGGGAGACGCGGGCAAGGCGGTTGAGAGGCGCATGGTTGCGCTCGACCGATATCGGGGCGGAACCCCCGACGATCTGGCAATGCTTGCGGCCGTTGCTGACGAAGATGATGCTGCAGAGGATATGGAATGAGCGATACGAAATCGGGCGACGATAAGACGTTGAGTGTTACACCGAAGAAGACCTTGACGCTGAAGCGCCCCGGTACCGAGCAGAGCGTCGTGCGACAGAATTTCTCGCATGGCCGCACCAAGCAGGTCCAGGTCGAGATCAAGAAGCGTAAATTCTCCATGCCCGGCGACAAGCCGGAGCCGGTGGCTGCACCCGTATTTACGCCCAAGCCCGCGGTAGTGGCAGCCCCCGTCGTGCAGGAAGCGCCCAAGGCGCCGCCTCCGCCGCCGCCGGCCGAACGCGGCGGCATGGTGCTGAACGAACTGTCGCGCAATGAAATGGAAGCGCGCCGCAGGGCGCTCGAAGGCTCCAAGGTTCGCGACGTCGAGGACCGCCAACGCGCCATCGAAGAGGCCAAGCGCCGCAACGAGGATGAGGAACGCCGCAAGCGCGAGCGCGAGGAATCCGCGCGCCGTCAGGCCGAGGAAGAAGCCCGCCTGCAGACCGAGGCCGAGTCCCGCCGCCGCGCCGAGGAAGAAGCGCGCCGCCGCGCGCCGCAGGCTGCCGAGCTTGTGGCATCGGACGACGAGGAAGAGGTCAAGCCGAAGCGCACCGCCGCCGGCGCCCCGGTACGCCGTCCGGTTACGCCCGAAGTGGCGCGCCCGGCCAAGCCGACCAAGGCCGAGGAAGACCGTCGTCGCGGCAAGCTGACCCTCAACACGGCGCTTTCCGACGAGGACGCGCGCGCCCGCTCGCTGTCGTCGATGCGTCGCCGCCAGGAAAAATTCAAGCGCGCGATGCATAATGAGCCGCGCGAGAAGGTTATGCGCGAAGTGATCCTGCCTGAAACGATCACCATCCAGGAACTGGCGCAGCGCATGTCCGAGCGCGCTGTCGATGTGGTTAAGTACTTCATGAAGCAGGGCCAGATCCTGAAGCCGGGCGACATCATCGACGCCGACACGGCCGAGCTGGTCGCCACCGAATTCGGCCACACGGTCCGCCGCGTCGCCGAGTCCGACATCGAGGAAGGCCTGTTCAACATTGCCGACAATGCCGAGGACCTGGTATCGCGGCCGCCTGTCGTGACCATCATGGGCCATGTCGACCACGGCAAGACCTCGCTGCTCGACGCCATCCGCAATGCCAATGTCGTCTCCGGCGAAGCCGGCGGCATCACCCAGCATATCGGCGCCTACCAGGTCGAGAAGAACGGTCAGAAGATCACCTTCATCGACACGCCCGGTCACGCCGCCTTCACGGCGATGCGCGCCCGCGGCGCTCAGGCGACCGACATCGCCATCCTGGTGGTGGCGGCCGACGACAGCGTCATGCCGCAGACCATCGAATCGATCAGCCATGCCAAGGCGGCCGGCGTTCCGATCATCGTGGCGATCAACAAGATCGACAAGCATGATGCCGATCCGCAGAAGGTGCGGTCGGAACTGCTGCGCCATGAGGTGTTCGTCGAATCGATGGGCGGTGAAGTGCTGGACGTCGAAGTGTCGGCGACCAAGGGCACCAACCTCGACAAGCTGCTCGAGGCGATCCTGCTGCAGGCCGAAATCCTCGACCTCAAGGCCAATCCGGACCGTACCGCCGAGGGCGTGGTCATCGAAGCCCAGCTCGACAAGGGCCGTGGCCCCGTCGCCACCGTACTGGTGCAGACCGGCACTTTGATGCCGGGCGACATCCTCGTCGCCGGCAACGAATGGGGCCGGGTGCGCGCGCTGGTCAACGACCATGGCGAGCAGATCAAGGAGGCGCCGCCGGCAATGCCGGTCGAGGTGCTCGGCCTGCAAGGCACGCCGCAAGCCGGCGACCGCTTCGCTGTCGTCAACAACGAGGCCCGCGCCCGTGAGATCACCGAATATCGCCAGCGTCTGGCGCGCGAGAAGGCAGTGGCTCGCCATGCCGGCCAGCGCGGCTCGCTCGAACAGATGATGTCGCAGCTGCAGACGAGCGGGTTGAAGGAATTCCCGCTGGTCATCAAGGGCGACGTGCAGGGTTCGATCGAGGCGATCAACGCCGCTCTCGACAAGCTTGGCACCGACGAGGTGCGTGCGCGCATCGTTCATGCCGGCGCCGGCGCCATCACCGAAAGCGACGTGTCGCTGGCGGAGACCTCGGGGGCCGCGATCATCGGCTTCAACGTCCGTGCCAACGTGCAGGCACGTGCGGCCGCGGCGGCCGCGGGCATCGAAATCCGCTACTACTCGATCATCTACAACCTCGTCGACGATGTGAAGGCAGCACTTTCCGGCCTGCTGTCGCCGGAACGCCGCGAGACCTTCATCGGCAATGCCGAGATCCTCGAGATCTTTGACATCACCAAGGTCGGCAAGATCGCCGGCTGCCGTGTCACCGAAGGCAAGGTCGAGCGTGGAGCGGGCGTGCGCCTGATCCGCGACAACGTCGTCATCCACGAAGGTACGCTGAAGACCCTCAAGCGCTTCAAGGATGAAGTCGCGGAAGTTCCGGGCGGCCAGGAGTGCGGCATGGCCTTCCAGAACTACGAGGACATGCGCGTCGGCGACATCATCGAGTGCTTCCGCGTCGAGATGGTGACCCGGACGCTCTGAGTTCGTATACTGTCGATACGACCGGGCGGTGGTCGAAAGACCGCCGCCCTAACTTTAATGCCTGTCGCCCAAAAGTGCGGGATAAACGACATGCATAGAACAAATATGAGACATGGCGGCACGGTCCCATCCCGCGCCTCACGCTTTCCGGATTGAGAAAAATGCCCCGTCCAACCGCCTCCAGCCCATCCCAGCGCATGCTTCGCGTCGCCGAACAGGTGCGCCATGCGCTGTCGGAAACCTTGCAGCGCGGCGAGATTATCGACCCGCTGATCGAGAACACCGTGGTTTCGGTCTCGGAAGTGCGCATGTCCACTGATCTGAGGGTCGCAACGGCCTTCGTTTCGCCGCTCGGCGCCAAGGACACGGGTGCGGTCATCGACGCGCTCAACAAGCACGCGAAGTTCGTGCGTGGCCGCGTCTCCGGCGCGCTCCGCCAGATGAAGTTCATGCCGGAGTTCCGCTTCAAGCTCGATACGTCCTTCGACAATTTCGCCAGGATCAACGATTTGCTGAAATCGCCGGAAGTCGCGCGAGACTTGGGTACCGATGGCGAAGACAACGACAAGGACGAGAAATAGTGGGGCGCCGCGGCAAGAAGAAGGGCCGGCCGATCTCCGGCTGGGTGGTGCTGGACAAGCCGGTTGGCATGGGTTCGACCGAAGCCGTCTCCAAGATCAAATGGCTTTTCCAGGCCGAAAAGGCCGGCCATGCCGGCACGCTCGACCCGCTGGCCTCTGGCATGCTGCCGATCGCGCTGGGCGAGGCAACCAAGACCGTGCCTTATGTGCAGGACGGCGCCAAAATCTACCGGTTCACCGTCGCTTGGGGCGAGGAGCGTTCGACCGACGATCTCGAAGGCCCGGTGACGCAAAGTTCCGACCGCCGTCCGGCGGAAGAAGATGTCAGGGCGCTGCTGCCGAACTACACCGGCGTCATCATGCAGACACCGCCGCAATTCTCGGCCATCAAGATATCAGGCGAACGCGCCTACGATCTCGCCCGTGGGGGCGAGACAGTCGACATCCCCGCGCGCGAGATCGAGATCGGCCGTCTGGACATCGTCGAGCACGCTGCCGACCACACTTCGTTCGAGGTCGAATGCGGCAAAGGCACCTATGTGCGCTCGCTGGCCCGCGACATGGGCCGCGACCTCGGCTGCTTCGGCCACATCGCCGAATTGCGCAGGGTCGAGGTCGAGCCGTTCACCCAGGAGGATTTCGTCACCGTCGCCGAACTGGAAGCCGCCCGTTTCGGCGAACAGCGCGAAGCTGACGAAGAGGGCGACGCCGATGTTGCCGACGCGCCGATCGACTTTGGCGCAATCGATGCGCTGCTCGTCGACACGGCCGCCGCGCTCGACTGCCTGCCGCAGATTGCCATCAGCGACGAAGCGGCGACCAAGATCCGCCTTGGCAATCCCGTCATCATCCGCGGCCGCGACGCGCCCGTGGAAGCCGAGGAAGCCTGCGCCACCGCGCGCGGCAAGCTTGTCGCCATCGGCGCCATCGAGCAAGGCATGTTCAAGCCGAAGCGGGTCTTTGCCGGCTGACCACTCCCGTCTAGTTTTACGTCGACGTCACATCCGAGGGGCACATGGCAAAGGCTGAGGCGGTGAAGAAGCGGGCGCCGGTGACAACGCGCCGGCCGCCGGTTGGAGCCTCGCCCGGCACGCTGATCGCCGATCCGGCGGCGCGACGGTCCGAGCTGCGGCTGACGCTGATTTCGCCTGAAAAATTCAAGACCATCAACGATGCCAGCATCGACGATCTCAACACCCATTGCGACAACTGGCCGGTCGTCTGGTTGGACTGCACCGGTCTCGCCAACATCCAGCTGATCGAGGAGATCGGCCGGATCTTCAACCTGCATCCACTGGCTCTGGAAGATGTCGTCAACACCGGCCAGCGGCCGAAGGTCGACTTCTTCGAGGACCACGCTTTCGTCGTCATGCGCATGATCGACGACGTCAAGGTGCATCGCTATGAGCAGATCGCGGTGTTCTTCGGCAAGAAATTCGTCGTCACCTTCCAGGAGCGCGAAGGCGATCCGTTCGACCCCGTGCGCAAGCGCATCGCCGCAGCGTTGCCCAACCGCTTGCGGATGCGCGGCGCCGACTATCTGGCCTATGCGCTCATCGATTCCATCGTCGACAGCTATTTCCCGCCGATTGAGGCCGCTAGCGAGGAGGTCGATGGCATCGAGGACGAGATGCTCAACACGCCTCACAAGCATCAGATGCGCCAGCTGCACGAATTGCGGCGCGACGCCAATGTGCTCAAGGGCGTGCTGTGGCCGATGCGCGACACGCTGGCGACGCTGATCCGCAACGACGTGCCCTATGTGAAGCCGGAGACGAAAATCTTCTTCAACGACACGCTCGACCACGCATTGCGGCTGATCGAGCTGGTCGAGAACCAGCGTGATATGCTGACCGGCTTGATCGAAATGCATTTGTCGCTGAGCCAGGCGCGCACCAACGATGTGATCTCTTATCTCACCATCGTCTCGGTGATTTTCATGCCGCTAACCTTCCTGGTCGGTATCTGGGGGATGAATTTCGATCCCGAGAGCTCGCCGTGGAACATGCCGGAACTGAAAGCCTACTATGGCTACCCGGCTTCGCTGCTGTTCATGCTGGCCGTTGCTGTCGGGCTGATCGTCTTCTTCAAAAGCAAGAAGTGGCTGTAAGCTTCAGGTATCAGGGGGATCCTGGATTCCTGAGCAAAGGGCTGCGACGAGCCGGCTTTATGAATGGGCTGGTGTTTTCCAGGGAATTGCCTTATATGCGCCGCAGCATCGCGCCATGTCGCTTTGCTTGCACCGGCCCCTGCTGGACGACATCCCGGCTGAGGGCGACCCGTTTCCTCAAACAGATAAGGAAAAACACGATGTCGATTACTGCCGAGCGCAAACAGGAATTGATGGGTGAATTCGCAACCGCCAAGGGCGATACCGGGTCTCCGGAAGTCCAGGTGGCCATCCTTTCCGAGCGCATCAAGAACCTGACCGACCACTTCAAGGACCACAAGAAGGATAACCATTCCCGCCGTGGTCTGCTCGCTCTCGTCTCCCAGCGCCGCAGCCTGCTTGATTATCTCAAGCGCAAGGATGACGCGCGCTATCAGACGTTGATCGAGAAGCTCGGTCTGCGCCGTTGACGAATTGACCGGCGGGCTTTCGAAGGAGAGCCCGCCGGTCGCGCATTCTGCCAGTCGCATCGATTGGCCAGACCCGGTTTCGAGCGCGCAGAGGCCACTCGAAACCGCCCATGGACGGTCATGGGGCAGGATTGCAGGACGCTCGTGCGCTAACCAGCGCCGAAATCTACCCGAGCTTCCCGTTGTCTTGCCCGTGGCTGCCCGAGAAAGGAAGCCAGGGAAAGGGCATCCGCGCACCGTGAAACGGCGCGGCCCTTTCCGCTTATTAAGGACAAGATATGTTCAACTACCACAAAGTGGAAATCGAATGGGGCGGCCGTCCGCTCATCCTGGAAACCGGCAAGATCGCACGTCAGGCTGACGGCGCGGTGCTTGCGACCTACGGCGAAACCAAGGTTCTCGCCACCGTCGTTTCGATGAAGGAGCCGAAGCCAGGCCTCGATTTCTTCCCGCTGACCGTCAACTACCAGGAAAAGACCTACGCCGCCGGCAAGATCCCCGGCGGCTACTTCAAGCGCGAGGGACGTCCGAGCGAAAAGGAAACGCTGGTTTCCCGCCTGATCGACCGCCCGATCCGCCCTCTCTTCGCCGACGGCTACAAGAACGACACCCAGATCGTCGTCACCGTCGTCCAGCATGACCTCGAGAACGATCCCGACATCCTGTCGATCGTCGCCACCTCGGCCGCTTTGACGCTCTCGGGCGTTCCCTTCATGGGCCCGATCGGCGGCGCCCGCGTCGGCTACATCAACGGCGAATACGTGCTGAACCCGCATGTCGATGAGATGCAGGAATCCAGGCTGGACCTCATTGTCGCCGGCACCGCCGACGCCGTGCTGATGGTCGAGTCCGAAGCCAAGGAACTCGGCGAAGAGCTGATGCTCGGCGCCGTCATGTTCGGCCACAGGGGCTTCCAGCCGGTCATCGACGCCATCATCAAGCTGGCCGAAGTTGCCGCCAAGGAGCCGCGCGATTTCACGGCGCCGGACTACTCCGCGCTTGAAGCCGAAATGCTGAAGATCGTCGGCGACGAGCTCAGCAATGCCTACAAGAACGTCGACAAGCAGAAGCGTTACGCCGCCGTCGACGCCGTCAAGGCGAAGGTCAAGGCAGCGTTCGCTTCGGCCGAAGGCGAAGACGCCAAGTACACCTCCGAGCAGATCGGTTCGGTGTTCAAGGAACTCCAGGCCAAGGTCGTGCGCTGGAACATCCTCGACACCGGTTCGCGCATCGATGGCCGTGACCTCAAGACGGTCCGCAAGATCGTCTCGGAAGTCGGCGTCTTGCCGCGCACGCACGGTTCGGCGCTGTTCACCCGCGGCGAGACCCAGGCGCTTGTGGTTGCCACATTGGGCACCGGCGAGGACGAGCAGTATGTCGATTCGCTGACCGGCATGTACAAGGAGAAGTTCCTCCTTCACTACAACTTCCCTCCCTACTCCGTCGGTGAGACCGGCCGCATGGGTTCGCCGGGCCGCCGCGAAATCGGCCACGGCAAGCTCGCCTGGCGCGCCATCCGTCCGATGCTGCCGAGCGCTGACCAGTTCCCCTACACGCTGCGCGTCGTCTCGGAGATCACCGAGTCCAACGGTTCGTCGTCGATGGCCACCGTCTGCGGCACATCGCTGGCGCTGATGGATGCCGGCGTTCCGCTGGCCAAGCCGGTTGCTGGTATCGCGATGGGCCTGATCAAGGAAGGCGAGCGCTTCGCGGTTCTGTCCGACATCCTGGGTGACGAAGATCACCTCGGCGACATGGACTTCAAGGTCGCCGGTACCGAAGGCGGCATCACCTCGCTGCAGATGGACATCAAGATCGAGGGCATCACCGAGGAGATCATGAAGATCGCGCTGGACCAGGCCAAGGACGGCCGCCAGCATATCCTCAGCGAGATGGCGCATGCTCTGACCGGCGCCCGCCCCGAACTCGGTGAGTTCGCACCGCGCATCGAGGTCATGCACATCCCGACCGACAAGATCCGCGACGTGATCGGCTCCGGCGGCAAGGTTATCCGCGAGATCGTCGAGAAGACCGGCGCCAAGATCAACATCGAGGACGACGGCACGGTCAAGATCGCTTCGTCGAACGCCAAGGAGATCGAGGCGGCCAAGAAGTGGATCCATACCATCGTCGCCGAGCCGGAAGTCGGCGAGATCTACGAAGGCACGGTCGTCAAGACCGCCGACTTCGGCGCTTTCGTCAACTTCTTCGGTCCGCGTGACGGCCTCGTCCACATCTCGCAGCTTGCCAACGACCGGGTCGCCAAGACCTCGGACGTCGTCAAGGAAGGCGACAAGGTCTGGGTCAAGCTGATGGGCTTCGACGAGCGCGGCAAGGTCCGCCTGTCGATGAAGGTCGTCGACCAGGCCACCGGCAAGGAAATCGCCCGCGACAAGAAGGCCGAAGGCGAAGAAAACGCCGCCTGAGTGGTCTGACAATAGAGTTGAACGGGCGCGGCTTATGTCGCGCCCGTTTTCGTTTAATACCCGTCTACGACATGAGAATCGAAGAATGGCCGCTGAGCCGCTGAAGACACTGTTCCATCCCTTCGAGGCCGAGGGGCTCCCTCTGCCGCAAAAGGGCGAGCGTGTGTTGTTCCTGGGTGCGGAGCCCGGCTTCCGCTTGCCGGAAGGCTTCGAGGCAGAGCTCCATCTTGCACAGGGTTTCCGGCCGCATCTCCGAGCGCTGGAGCGTGCCGGTCACAAGGTAACGCCGCGCGCGGAAGGCGATGCATTCGATGCAGCGCTCGTGCTTGCCGGCCGCCATCGTGGGCTAAACGAGATGCGTATTGCCGAGGCGATCGAACGCGTCACGCCGGGCGGTCTGATCATTGTCGCCGGCGGCAAGGACGAAGGCATCGCCAGCCTGCGCAAGCGCATCGACGAGCTTGTCCCCATCGAAGGGCATCTGCCGAAATATCACGGCATCGCCTTCTGGCTTCGCCGTCCGGCCGATCTGGCGCCTGCGGAAAAACTGCGCGTCGCCAATCCCGCCTTGGTCGTAGAGGACCGCTTCCGTACCGCGCCTGGCATGTTCTCCTTCGACCGGATCGACGTCGGCTCGAAACTTCTGGTCGACAACCTGCCCAAAGACCTGCGCGGCAACATTGCTGATTTCTGCGCCGGCTGGGGTTATGTCGCCGCCGAGGTCGCGGCACGTTCATCCGGCATAACGGGGCTCGACCTTTACGAAGCGGATTTCGACGCGCTTGAGGCGGCCAGGGGCAATATCGGCCAGACAGGCTTCGAGCCCGGCTTCTTCTGGACCGATCTGCTGAGCGAGCCGGTCGAGCGGCGCTATGATGCCATCGTCATGAACCCGCCCTTCCATCGCAGCCGGGCGGCCGAGCCGGAAATCGGCGCCGGCATGATCCAGGCGGCGGGCAAGGCGCTGAAGCCGGGCGGGCGGCTGTTCATGGTGGCGAACCGTCAGCTGCCTTACGAACCGGTTCTGAAGGCCGTCTTCTCCAGCCATGCCGAGCTCGCCCGCGACGGCATGTTCAAGGTTTTCTCCGCGCGCCGATAGGACGGTGCCGGTCACCTCAATGCATGCTGACGATGCGCGCCGGCTCGTGGACGGGAATGGTCGGTCTGATGTCGCCAGGCTTGATCTTGAGCGGCGCCGGCCTGCCGAACAGATAGCCTTGCACCATCTCGCAGCCGGCCGCCCGCAAGAGCGTCGCCTGGTTCTCGGTCTCGACGCCTTCGGCGATGATGCCGACGCCGAGCGCCCGCGACAGGCCAACGATGGTAGAGACGACGGCGCCCGAATTGGAATCGGTGTCGATGCGGCTGACGAACGAGCGGTCGATCTTCAGCTTGCCGAAGGCGAAGTCGATCAGGTAGCTCAGATTGGAATAGCCGGTGCCGAAATCGTCGACCGCCACCGAGATGCCCATGTCGGCAAGCTGCTGCAGGATGATGGCGGCGCGGTCACGGTCCTGCATCATCGCCGTCTCGGTCAGTTCGAGCTCCAGGCGCGACGGCTTGATGCCGGTGCTGGCCATCGTGTCGCGCACGATGCCGACGAAATCCTTGGTCATGAACTGGACCGGCGAGATGTTGACGGCAACGAAGCAGTCCTCGGGCAAATGACGGGCATCGCTGCAGGCCTTGTTCAGCACCCAATTGCCGATCGGGTGGATCATGCCGGTCTCTTCGGCGATCGGAATGAATTCCATCGGCGGGATCATGCCGCGTTCCGGGTGCTTCCAGCGGATCAGCGCCTCGTAGCCGACGACACGGCCGGTCGGCAGGTCGAGCTGCGGCTGGTAATGAAGGTCGAAATCGCCACGGTCGAAGGCGATGTGCAGTTCGGATTCGATCCAGTGGCGGTAGTCGGCGACCTGGCCCATGTCGGAATGGAAGACCGACCAGTTGCCCACGCCGCCGGCGCGGGCATTCTGCAGCGCCAGGTTGGAGCGGCGCAGGATGAGGACCGGATCGACGCCATCCTTTGGCATCGCCACGATGCCGACCGACAGGCCGACCGACTGCAGGTGAGAATCGAGCTGGTACGGCTTCAGCATCTCCTCGATCATGGTTTCGACGGTGCTTTCCATCGAGCTTTGGAGTTGGTGTTCCCAGACAAGGATAGCGAACTCGCCGGCGCCGATGCGCCCCATCACCGCGCCTTCGGGCATGCAGGCCTTCAACCGCTTGGTGAAGCCGCGGATCAGTTCGTCGCCATGGCTGTAGCCGATGGCGTCGTTGATCTGCTTGAAGCGGTCGATGTCGATGTCGATGAGGAACACCGGCTCACCGGTCCTGATCGTCGCGGACGCCGCGTCGGCAATCCTGCCGACCATCGCCGGCCGCGCCAAAAGCCCGGTCAGCTTGTCGAAATGGGTTTCGTTGAAAACGTAGTCCACCGATTCATCGACGCCGGCGAAGAAGGACAAGGCAGCACCGGCGGCGGCCAGCGCGCATAGCGCCGACGCGATGCCGATCATGGTTTCCGCCTGCATGCCGGCAAAGCCGTCCCCGAAACCATGCCGGAGGCCCCAAAGCCCAAGGATGAAACTGCCAAGGCCCGAACTGGCGACGGTGAGCAGCCGGAACACAGGTGTTCGCTTCGGGTTGCTGACAGCAGGCATTGCTCAGTCCCTGTCGCATGATCCCGAAATCAACTCGACTTTCGGGAAATATCACGCGCAAATTCATAAAGGCTAAAGCATCCTTTGCGCCCAGCAAGAACGCGCAGAGCCCAAGCCCATAGGACTTCTAGCGGATATCTCCTTAAAATGAGTTTCCGCCGATGCATCTAATTTTTCTGGTGAATTAATCGCGTACGCTGTCGGTCTGCTTCAACTCATCCAGGGTTGGCATCGACACGATGTGATAGCCGGAATCCACATAGTGGATTTCGCCGGTGACGCCTGACGAGAGGTCGGACAAAAGATAGAGCGCCGAGCCGCCGACCTCGTCGATGGTCACCGTGCGGCGCAGCGGCGAGTTGCGCTGCTGGTAGGAGTACATGTGGCGGGCGTCCGAGATTCCGGCGCCGGCCAAAGTACGCACCGGTCCCGCCGATATGCCGTTCACCCGGATGCCGCGCGGGCCATAATCGTTGGCGAGATAGCGCACGCTGGCTTCCAGCCCGGCCTTGGCGACGCCCATGACGTTGTAGTTCGGCATGACGCGGACAGAGCCGGCATAGGTCAGCGTGATCATCGCGCCGCCTTCGCTCATCAGCGGGGCGGCATGGCGGGCGACCTCGGTGAAGGAGTAGCAGGAGATGACCATGGTGCGGACGAAATTGTCGCGGCTGGTGTCGGCGTAGAGCCCTTTGAGCTCGTTCTTGTCGGAAAAGCCGATGGCGTGGACGACGAAGTCGAGCCCGCCCCATTCCTTGCCGAGCGTCTCGAAGGTAGCGGCGACCGATGCGCTGTCCTCGACGTCGCACGGCACCACCAGTGACGCCCCAAGTTTCTCGGCAAGCGGCTTGACGCGGCGCCCGAAGGCGTCGCCCTGATAGGTGAAGGCAAGCTCCGCCCCGTGTTCGGACAATTTCCTGGCGATGCCCCAGGCGATCGAATGATCGTTGGCGACGCCCATGACAAGCCCGCGCTTGCCCTTCATCAGTCCGTCCATGGCCGGCAATCCCCCTACAATAAAACGCTGGCCTTATGCGGAATAGCGCTGGAAAATCAACGTTGCGTTGGTGCCACCGAAGCCGAACGAATTGGACAAAACCGTGTCGATCCTGGCGTCGTCGATGCGCTTGCGCACGATCGGCATGCCCTCGAATTCGGGATCGAGGTTTTCGATGTGGGCGCTCTCGCCGATGAAGCCGCCTTGCATCATCAGGATCGAGTAGATCGATTCCTGGACGCCGGCGGCACCCAGCGAATGGCCGGTCAGCGACTTTGTCGAGGTGATGAACGGCATCGTGTCGCCGAACACCTCTCGGATGGCGCCCATTTCCCGGGAATCGCCAACCGGCGTCGAGGTGCCGTGGGTGTTGATGTAGTCGACCGGCGTGGACACCGTCGCCAGAGCCTGGCGCATGCAGCGCACCGCGCCTTCGCCCGACGGCGCCACCATGTCGTAACCGTCCGACGTCGCGCCATAGCCGACGATCTCAGCGTAGATCTTGGCGCCGCGCGCCTTGGCGTGTTCGAGCTCCTCCAGGATGAGGACGCCCGCGCCGCCCGCGATGACGAAGCCATCGCGATTGGCGTCATACGCGCGGGAAGCTGTCGGCGCACGATCGTTATACTTCGACGACATCGCGCCCATGGCATCGAACAGGTCCGACATCGTCCAGTCGAGGTCTTCATGGCCGCCGGCAAACATCACATCCTGCTTGCCCCACTGGATCAGTTCGTAGGCGTTGCCGATGCAATGCGCCGAGGTCGAGCAGGCCGACGAGATCGAATAGTTGACGCCGTGGATCTTGAACCAGGTGGCGAGCGTCGCCGACGCGGTCGACGACATCGCCTTCGGCACCGCGAACGGACCGATGCGCTTGGGGCTGTTGTTCTTGAGCGTGGTCTCGGCCGCCTCGACGATGGTGCGGGTCGAGGGGCCGCCCGAGCCCATGACGATGCCGGTGCGCTCATTGGTGATGTCGCTTTCGCCAAGCCCGGCGTCGGCGATCGCCTGGTCCATCGCGACATGGTTCCAGGCCGCGCCCTGGCTCAGGAAGCGCATGGCACGCCGGTCGATCATAGGGGTCGGGTCGAGCGTCGGCGCGCCCCAGACCTGGCAGCGGAAGCCGTGTTCGGCGAAGGAATCGGAGAAGCTGATGCCTGATTTGGCATCGTGGAGCGAGGATTGCACCTCGTTGGCGTTGTTGCCGATCGACGATACGATGCCGAGGCCTGTGACGACGACCCTTCTCATTCGCAACTCCTTCCAGCGGATGATCCCGAAACCCTAGTCGGTTTTCGCCGGCGATCATACGCAAAATCAAAATGCCGCAGCGTCGTTGCGCGTCCGGGAACGCCCTGCTGCAGTGGCGCCGGTCAGGCGGCCGATTGCTTGGACAGCCCCACCTTGAGGTCTGTCGCAGCGTATATGGGTTCGCCGTCGGCCTTAAGCCAGCCATCGGCGATACCGAGCACCAGGCGTCCACGCATGACGCGCTTGAAATCGATGCCGTATTCCACCTTCTTGACCGAAGGCGTCACCATGCCCTTGAACTTCACTTCGCCGGTCGACAGCGCCATGCCCTTGCCCGGCTCGCCGAGCCAGCCGAGGTAGAACCCCGTCAATTGCCACATGGCATCGAGGCCCAGGCACCCAGGCATGATCGGATTGCCGATGAAATGGCAGGCGAAGAACCACAGGTCCGGCTTGATGTCGAATTCGGCGCGGATGAAGCCCTTGTCGTGGGCGCCGCCGGTCTCGCTGATCTCGGTGATGCGGTCGAACATCAGCATGGGCGGGTAGGGTAGCTGGGCGTTGCCGGGCCCGAACAGTTCGCCGCGGGCGCAGGCAAGCAATTCCTCATAACCGTAGTTGGATTTCGAACCCGCCATATGTCTCGTCCCCATAATGTCCCGGGCGGTGGGGCGCCCTTGTCGTTGGTTTCCTAACACAATCCCTTTCGGGCCGGAAACCGGCGTTTGCGCTTAACCCGCCCGTCTGCCCGGGTCAATGCGCGCTCTCGCATCGGCCCGAAATCGATTTCGATTCCGGAAAGCACGATGTGACGCCAAAAAAGCAATAGAGCGCACTTAGTGCGTCCAACTGGACGCACGTCGCTCTATTGATCGTATTCCGCCAACAGAATATATGTCGGGAGGTATCCAGTTTCGGTTGATGACGTTTTTTCGCCACTCTGGGCGTGTCTTGAGGCAGAACTGTGGGCTTGGACGGATAGATGGATCTGGGCGGCCGGAAGGAAAATGTCGCTGTGGACAAGCGGGTTCGCGAAGCCGGCCTTAGGCCGACACGCCAACGCATTGCGCTGGCCGATCTGCTGTTTGCCAAGGGCGACCGCCACCTTTCGGCCGAGGAACTGCATGAAGAGGCGGTCGCCGCCGGCGTGCCGGTCTCGCTCGCCACCGTCTACAACGCGCTTCACCAGTTCACCCAGGCCGGCCTGCTGCGCATCCTGGCGGTCGAGGGGTCCAAGACCTATTTCGACACCAACACCTCCGATCACCATCATTTTTACATCGAAGGCGAAAACAGGATCTTCGATATAGAAAGCGGTCCGGTGACCGTCTCCAACCTGCCGGAGCCACCCGCAGGCATGGAGATCGCCAATGTCGACATCGTGGTGAGGCTGCGCCCGAAGCGCAGCGTTTAAGCCCCAACCCGTGAAACCTGTCGATTTTGCAATCCGGCTCGAATGGGTTGCGGTCGCGGTCGTGGCTATAGTCGCCTATGCCGCGTCAGGCGTTTCCTGGTGGCTGTTCGCCCTGCTTATTCTGGCGCCCGACCTGTCGATGCTGGGCTATCTCGCCGGGGCACGGATCGGCGCTGTCGCTTACAACGCGTTGCACATCCTGATCGTCCCGCTGTTGCTGGCCCTCGCCGGATATGTTCTGGCCAATTCGACGGCGACCGCGATTGGTCTGATCTGGATCATCCACATCGCCGTCGACCGCGCGCTCGGCTACGGTCTCAAACTGTCGACCGGTTTTCAGGACACCCATCTCGGCCGTATCGGCCGTTAGGCCTCCAGCAATCTCAATTCTTGACGTGCTCGCCGGGATAGGCGCCCCACACCTGCGACTGGGCGATCCAGCCGGTGTGGCCGTCGAAGGTCATTTCGCACCACTGGCCATCGCAGGTTTTGATCGTGCCCGTAACGCCCGGCTCGATGATGGCGATGACGCTGGCGTCCTTATCGGCATCGTCGAGCAGATTGATTCGGCCACCTTTGGTGCGTTGCCAAGGGGCGACGATCGCGGTCCGGCGGCCGGACAGCAGCGACTGGTTGATCCAACCCTCCGAGCCATCGGCATCGCGCACCCGCCGCCAGGTATCGAATTCCTGGATGATTTCCATCGGCAGGCCGGCCTTTGTGTACATCCAGTCGACGGAATAGTTGGCGCCGGGGCCAACGCGCGAGTTGACGCGAGCCGATTTCAGGCTGACGAAACGCGGCAGCGGCAGGCCGCTCGGCCCGAGCGTGACCGTCTGCACAGGTGCGGCGGCACCTTGCGCCGCGGCTTGCGGGGAATGCAGGAGAGCGCCGAGAAGCGCTGCGCTGAGGATCAGGCGAAGCGACGCGAAACCAGACACTTTCATTCCTTTCGGCGCGTGCCCTTTGGTCCGGGCGCCCCTTTTTCTTTGTCTTCGGCGGCACCGCTTGTTACAGGAGTGGCAGGCACCGCGACCGGTATTCAGTTTCGCCTGTCTTGGTTAAAGAGGTCTCAACGAGATCGGGTTCGAGGAAACAATGGCAGGCAAAAAACGGCCTCTCGTCGTCATCACGCGCAAGCTGCCCGATCCGGTCGAGACCCGCATGCGCGAACTCTTCGACGCCAGGCTGAATGTCGAGGACCGCCCGATGACGCAGCCGGAGCTGGTCGCGGCGATCAAGGAAGCCGATGTGCTGGTGCCGACCATCACCGACCAGATCGATGCGGCGCTGATTGCCCAGGCCGGCGACAATCTCAAGCTGATCGCCAATTTCGGCAATGGCGTCGACAAGATCGATGTGGCGGCGGCGGCCAAGAAAGGCATTACCGTCACCAACACGCCGAACGTGCTGACCGAAGATACGGCCGACATGACCATGGCGCTGATGCTGGCCGGGCCGCGGCGGCTGGCCGAAGGCGCCAATGTGCTCACCAGCGACAAGAAATGGGCCGGTTGGTCGCCGACCTGGATGCTCGGCCGGCGCATCTGGGGCAAGCGCCTCGGTATCGTCGGCATGGGCCGCATCGGCACTGCGGTTGCGAGGCGCGCCAAGGCTTTCGGCCTGTCGATCCACTACCATAACCGCCATCGCGTGCTGCCGGCGGTCGAGGAAGGGCTGGAGGCGACCTATTGGGAAAGCCTCGACCAGATGCTTGCCCGCATGGACATCATCTCGATCAACTGCCCGTCGACGCCGGCGACCTTTCATCTGCTTTCGGCGCGGCGCCTAGCTCTGCTTCAGCCCACCGCCTATGTGGTCAACACCGCGCGCGGCGACATCATCGACGAGGAAGCGCTGGTCAAGCTGATCCAGGACGGCAAGATCGCCGGCGCCGGCCTCGACGTCTACGAGCACGAACCGGCGCTGAACTCGAAACTGCTGAAGCTTGCCGCCAAGAACAAAGTCGTGCTTTTGCCGCATATGGGTTCTGCGACGATCGAGGGCCGCATCGACATGGGCGAGAAGGTGATCATCAACATCCGCGCCTTCTTCGACGGCCACCGGCCGCCGGACCGCGTGCTGCCGCTACGGACTTGAAGCGGGCCGCGTTCAGGATGCGGTTGTGAGGGCGCCATCCGCCGCGACACTCACACGCTTGCCGCGATAGGCCTCAAAAGCGTCGCGCCTGAGCCTGAGCGCTACCGGCGTCGGCCAGCCCATTTCCCTGGCCACAATCAAGCCAAGCAGCAGGATCGCGTCCGGCTCGTGCAGCACGAGTGCCGTCGGCGCATGGCCATTGTGGACGAGTTCCATCAGCACGGCTGACGCTGAGGACGAGCCGATCGTGCCGGGCAGGAACAGCACACGCCCGGAAATGGTCTCGCCATGCTGCGGGTGACGGACATCGGCGATGCGGCCGCTCTTCGGATCGACGCCGCCCCAGAAGCTGATCGGCGCCGTCAGCACCAAGGCCAGCCCTTCGCCTCCGCTGCCCGGCACCAGGATTTCAGCGACGGCGCTCATGCGGCGATATCCGTAAACCTGGGCTTACCGGCAACCGCGCTTTCCACGCAGTCGGCCAGCGAGCCGTAAAGCACGGCGTAACCGGTATTGCCCGGCGCGTAGTGCGCGAATTTTCCCGAATTGGTCATCAGCACGCCGCCGGCCAGATTCGGCAGGATCGGCGTCACCACCACGCAGGTGTCGGCGACGATGATGACGCCGCTGGCTTCGAGCATCTTGCGCTTGCCGTTCTGCTCCAGCCTGGTGAGCACGTGGCGGCCGGTGCAGGCGTAAATCGGCACGCTGAGCCGCCGCCCGCCAATCAGCCGCTCAAGTGCATCGAATTCGGCCAAAGACAGATGCGGACTGCCGATCGCCACGGCATCGATGGCGGTCTGCGTGGCTGCGGTGGACAGGCCGGCGCGGGCCTTCATGGCCATCTCCGGCGTTACGCGGATCATCGTTTCCGGCCTGCCGCCCACCAGGATGGTCTCGGCGTCGGGCGCTTCTGGCGTTACCCCAGCGATATGGAACAGGCCGACGGCGCCCGACGATGCCGCCGCCGCGCCGAAGGCCTTCAGCGCATCCTCGCCGGGATGGCTGGATATGCCGGTGACGACGCCGACCGCGTTGCCGACCTCACGGCCGTAGAGGTTGCCCAGCACCGGCCAGGCGATCTCCGAACCAAGGAACGAGGCGGAGAGGCCGGACACATCGAACACCAGCCGTGCCTGCCGGTTCTCGGGGCGATGCAGGCCGTAATCCGGCGCGCGGCCCGATATGGCGCAGGCGATGTCGAGGAAGTCGCCATAGCGGTTGGTGCGTGCCCCCAGCACCGAATTGCAGAACACCACCGCGTTGGATTCACCCCAGGCGACATCGCTGCCAAGCGCTGGCCTGTGGCCGGCCTGATAGGGCGCGCAGGTCCAGCTCTGCTCGCAGCCCAGTTTGCGGTAGGCCTCCATCATTCGTCGCGCCATGCCGCGCGCCGGCTCTTCGAGGCGCACGCGCGAGCAGCCCATCAGGTCGAGCGCGCCGACATTGAGCGTCGAGCGCACCGCGACCCTGGCGCCGCCATCGACCAGCCTTTCGGCAAACAGCGTGCCGGAATCGCCGTGATAGAGCGCGCCGTCTATATGCGTCGAGGCGATCGGGATCAGTCGCGGCGCGCCGAGCAGCGCAGCGCTTTCGGCAACGATGCGCATCGCCATCGCCGCCCCGTCATGGCCGGAGGCGATTGTCTGCTCCTGTGCGCTGAGGGCGAGGCTCACGCGAACTCCTTGCGCATGGTGATCGAGGTCGGCCGGTCATAACCGTCATGCGCCGTGCGCGCGGTTTCGCGGAAGCCGAGACGCGCAAAGGTTGCGTGATTTGCCGTGAGCTCGACCCGCGTCTGCAGTTCGATGGCGGGTTTGTTGCGGTTGCGGGCAAGGTCCTCGACAGCCTGCATCAATCGTCTGCCGATGCCTTGGCCCTGAAGCCCGAGTTCGACGGCGAACTTGCCGATATAGAAATCATCGGGTCTCTCCAGCGCAAAAACGCAGCCTGCGATCTGGCCGCCCTGCAGAGCCACGAACACCGTTTCCCGCCCAGCCTTGTCCCTCAGGCTTTCGACGCACAGCAGATGCGCAGAGGAGGGCGGGTCGATGACGCCGTCCATCGGTGCAAAGGCGCGCATGATCAGGCTGAGCAGTTCGTCCCAGCGGTCGAAGCCGGGGGCGAACTGCGTGACCAAAACACTGGCAGGCTGATCCATGCGGTCAGCTTCTCTTGTAGCGGATCGTGTCGAAGCGCGCCGACAGCGCATCGTAGAGCAGCAGCCGGCCGACCAGTGGTTCGCCGATACCGGTGATCAGCTTGATGGCTTCCATTGCCTGCAAGGTGCCGATGACGCCGGTCAGCGCACCGACGACCCCGGCCACCGCGCAGGACGGCACCAGTCCTTCCGGCGGCGCTTCAGGAAAGAGGTCGCGATATCCAGGGTTCGGTCTGCCGTCGGCGCCGGTCCCGAACGGCATCAACACCGTCACCGAGCCGTCGAAGCGGCCGACGGCGGCATGCACGAGCGGCCGCTTTTCCGCCGCGCAGGCATCCGCCACCACATAGCGCGTCTCGAAATTGTCGGAGCCGTCGACGACCACGTCGTAGCGCGCGACGAGAACGGCAGCATTGTCGGCCGTCAGCCTGAAATCGTGCAATTCCACCGCGACATGGGGATTGATCCGGGCGATCGCTGCTTTGGCGCTCTCGGTCTTCGCCGTGCCGACCGTATGGGTGGCGTGGATCACTTGCCGCTGCAGATTGGACAGCGAGACAATATCGTCGTCGACGATTCCAAGCGTGCCGACGCCGGCGGCAGCGAGATATTCCAGCACCGGCGCGCCGAGGCCGCCGGCGCCGATCACCAGTACCCGCGCCCGCTTCAGCCTCTGCTGGCCGGCGCCGCCGATCTCGGGCAGCACGATGTGGCGGGCATAGCGTTCGAGCTCTTCGTCGGTGAGGGCGGCAGGGGTCATTGCCGGACCATATAGCGGAGCAAAAAGCTTGTCAGGTCTCTTCGGTTGGCCCAACCGTGCCGTGGTCGACGGTGAGGAACTGCGCGCGTCCCCTCAGGCTGGAAAACAGCGCGGCGTCGGTTCCGGTCATGAAGGCCTGGCAGCTCAGCTCTTCCAGGATCGAGAACAGCGCGGCGCGCCGGCCGGCATCGAGATGCGCGGCAATCTCGTCGAGCAACAGGATCGGCGTCATCCCCGACATCTCGCCGGTCAGCCTTGCGTGCGACAACACGATGCCGACCAGCAGCGCCTTCTGCTCTCCGGTCGAGCAGAGTTCGGCCGGCATCGCCTTGGGGCGGTGGCGCACCAGCAGATCCGAACGGTGCGGGCCATCGAACGTGCGTCCGGCGGCGCGGTCGCGCTCGCGGCCGTCGGCAAGGGCGGCGCGATAGCGTTCCTCGACGTCCACGGCGGGTGCTGTGGCGACGTCGCTTTCAAGGTCGCCGGAGAGGCTGATGTCGGCCTGCGGAAACGGCCCGCTGGAAGGCAGCCTGTCGATCATGGCGGTAAGCAGGCGTACCAGTTCGGCGCGCGCAGCCGCGATCGCCACGCCGGTTTCGGCCATCTGCATCTCGATGGCGTCGAACCAGGCGCCATCGCGCGAGCCTTCCGTAAGCAAGCGGTTACGTCCGCGCATCGCCTTCTCGTAATCGAGCGCACGCTGGCCGTGGCCGGGATCGACAGCCAAAACCAGCCGGTCGAGAAAGCGCCGCCGGTCGGCGGCAGGTCCGGGGAACAGGCCGTCCATGGCCGGCGTCAGCCAGACGACGCGCAGCCATTCCAGCATGGCGTCTGCCGACCGTGCCGGCGCGCCATTGATGCGCACCTTGCGACCGCCCTCGCCGGCCGCTTCACCCCCGGTGATGCCGGTGCCGATCTCGACCTGTCCCTCCGGCCCGTCGAGCCTTGCGTGGAGCGCAAAGCCGCCATCGCCGCCTTCGCGGGCCACGTCGACATAGGGCGCACGGCGCAGGCCGCGGCCCGGCGTCAGCAGGGAGATGGCTTCCAGAAGATTGGTCTTGCCGGCGCCATTGTCGCCGGAAAACACCACAGGGCCGGGGGAAAAGCCGATCGACAGCGCCGCATAGTTGCGGAAATTCGTAAGTGTTAGCTTCCTTATGTGACTTTGTTCCGGCAACCGCTATCCGCCTGTAGAAGTCGCCGCAATCAATTATGCTGCGGTGTGCCGCAGTGCGGCTGCTACACCCGCATCGGCATCAGCACGTAGAGCGCGGTCTCATCGGCCATGTCGTGGATCAGCGTCGGCGAACCGGCATCGGCCAGCATGAACTTGGCTTCCGTGCCGGTCAGTTGAGCAGCGACGTCGAGCAGATATTTGGCGTTGAAGCCGATCTCGATCGGGTCTGAGGAGTAATCAGCGGCCAGTTCCTCGGTTGCGCTGCCCGAATCCGGATTGTTGACGGCAAGCGTCACCTGGCCTTCGGTGATCGAAAGCTTCACCGCGCGGCCGCGCTCGGAGGAAATGGTCGAGACGCGATCGACGGCGGCGGCGAAGCTCTGGCGGTCGATGATCAGCTTCTTGTCGTTGCCGGTCGGAATGACGCGCTGGTAGTCCGGGAAAGTGCCGTCGATCAGCTTCGAGGTCAGAACCACGCTGCCGATGGTGAAGCGGATCTTGGTGTCGGACAATTCGGTGGTCACCGCGACATCGGGATCGTCGACCAGCTTCTGCAACTCGCTGACCGTCTTGCGCGGAATGATGATGCCCGGCATGCCTTCGGACCCGGCCGGAGCGTCGATCTCGGCGCGCGCCAGGCGGTGGCCGTCGGTCGCCACCGAACGCAGCTTCAGCTTGCCGCCAGTTTCATGCGTGTGCAGGTAGATGCCGTTGAGATAGTAGCGCGTCTCTTCGGTGGAGATGGCGAACTGGGTCTTTTCGATAAGGCCTCTCAGGGCGACGGAATCGAGCCGGAAGATGTGTGAGAAGGATCCCGCCGAAAGCTCCGGGAAATCGGACTGCGGCAGGCATTGCAGGCGAAAGCTCGAGCGGCCCGACGTTACCGTCATGGCGTTGCCGTCCTCGTCGGTCTTCAGCATCACTTCGGCGCCGTCGGCCAGCTTGCGCACGATGTCGTAGAGCAGGTGCGCCGGAACCGTCGTCGCCCCGCCGCGCTCGACCTTTGCCGGCGTCGCTTCGGTCACTTCGAGGTCGAGGTCGGTGGCTTTCATTTCAAGGCTGGCGCCCTCGGCGCTGAGCAGCACGTTCGACAGGATCGGTATGGTATTGCGCCGCTCGACCACGCGATGAACGTGGTTGAGCGACTTCAGGAGATTGGACCGTTCCAGGATAACACGCATGACGAAACAGGCTCGCTTGAATGAATGGACGGGTCACCAGTGGGCGGCGCCCCGCGAAAGGTCTGAACAGGCTCAGAATCTATGCAAACTGACAGGAAAAAGCCAGCAAACGCAAGTCCGGGCCACCGGTTCGCGCCGGTTAAGCGGGCTTTCTGGGGATAAAGCGGACGTTGGCCGGCAACCGATGCATGTCGCCGAAAACTGCGCAGCGGTTTTGGGACAACGACATGCATCAAAACAAGAAAATTTAAAGCGCGACGACCGTTTGCCGCGCCGATCAGGCTTGGTCGTTGATCAGCCTGCGCAACAGTTCCAGTTCCTGCGCCAGCGTGTTGTCGACGCCGGAAAGGTCCTCGATCTTGCGCACCGCATGCAGCACCGTGGTGTGGTCGCGCCCGCCGAACCGCCGGCCGATCTCCGGCAGCGAGCGCGGCGTCAATACCTTCGACAGGTACATGGCGACCTGCCTGGGCTTCACGATGGTGCGCGTGCGCCGGTTGGACAGCAACTCGGTCTTCGACACATTGTAGTGGCGCGCCACGATGCGCTGGATGTCCTCGATGCGCACCCGCTTCGGCTCGCCAGAGCGATAGATGTGCCCCAGGATCTCGTCGATGCGGTCGATGGTGATCGCCGGCTCGAACGACTGACGAAACAGCAGTTGGTTGAACGCGCCCTCCAGCTCACGACCGCTGCCGGTCACCGTGCGGGCGACATGGTTGAGGATCTCCTCCGAAATATTGAGCGATGCATCGTCGACCTTGGCGGTGGCAAGCCGAAGTTTGAGCATCCCTATGCGCATGGCGAAGTCCGGCGCCGACATTTCCAGCGCGACACCGCCATTGAGGCGCGAGCGCACCCGCGGTTCCAGCGATTCCAGTTCCGACGGCGGCCTGTCAGCGGCAACCACCACTTGCTTGGCGCTGTCGAGCAGCATGTTGATGAGATGGCAGAATTCGTGCTGGATCGACTTGCCCTGCAGGAACTGCATGTCGTCGATGATCAAGAGGTCGATGTCGCGCAGCTGTTCCTTCAGCGTCAGCGCATTGTTGTCGCGGATCGCGGTGGCGAAGCGCCACATGAAATATTCGGCCGTCAGATAGACGACGCGCGATTTCGGGTTCTGTTTCAGGGATTCGGCCGCAATCGCCTGCAAAAGGTGCGTCTTGCCGAGCCCGACGGTCGCATGAAGGAACAGCGGGTTGAAGCGCACCGCGCTCGACTGCGATTCCGCCACGGCTTTGGCTGCGGCGAAAGCCACCCGGTTCGACGGGCCTTCGATGAAGGAGCCGAACGTGTAGCGCGGGTCGAGCGGCGACCCCAGCACATTGTGCCGGAATTCGCTCTCGATCGGCGTGCCGGGACGAGGGGCGGGCGCCCGCTCCACCCTGCCGGGGCCGACCGTGCCGGCCGCCAATGCGGTCTGCGTATGCTTGGTCATCTTGCGCGCCGGCACGGCCTCGGGTTCGACGCCATTGCGGGCAGGACGGGTCGCGGTGCGCACGACCATCTCGATCTTGAGGATTTCGGGATCCTCGTGCTTCCACAGATCGGCGATGAGATCGAGATAATGGCCATTGATCCACGAGCGCAGGAAGGCCGTGGGCACCGAGATGCGTACAATGCCCCGGGAAGCCTCAGCCACCTTCATACGGCCGAACCAGCTCGAATAGACCTCGGTTCCCAGGCGCGCCTTCAACTGGGCCTTGACCCGGTCGAACTTCTGTTCCGCGTCGCTGGAAGCCGCCATATCGTGCGCTCCGACCAATGTTCCGGGAAATGGCAGGTCGCCCGTAAGCTCCCGCTCGATGCCGCTCTGCATGATTGTGCGTCCCTTTTTCCTTTGTACCTTTTTCCCGCCGGGAGTGCGCCTCCTGCACCCATGTTTCCGGCGACCGTATCTTCGCTACAACACCACCGCCGCCGCCGGCGGATGACGTTGCCTCGTCAAAAAGGGATCGGTCCCGGCTGCTTAAAGCCAGTCCGTCTGACATGTTCGGGCAAAGCGGTGCTGCCCGGCGAAAACGCCGGTGCGCCATCAAGCTGCCATGTACAATTACGCCAGTCCCCTATCGTATCGAAAAGGCAAGCCATACCCGTTCGCGGAATTGATCCACGTCATGAATTCTGCCACTGTTAAGCTGGCCGATTCAGGCTGGGTTAAGGGCTAATGGCCCGTCCCTTTCGATAGATCGACATTACCGAAATCGCTGTGGATAGGGCAAGGCCACCTCTAACGGATTTTTAAGGAATCTGGTTAGTGAACAACGGTTCGGGCTCCGTGCTGGAAGCGCATATTTTGACAAAGCCATTGGGATTCAAACCCTTTTGCCGCGAATATGAAAATGGCTGTGCGGTTTGAAATTTTCTGAAATAATTCGCTTGACACCAACTTGCTGCCTGTCGCCCACAGGCGATGTGAACAAGCTGTGGATCACTTCCAGCAAGCCACTGAAAAATATCAGCAATTTGTGACAGCCAAATTTATTGGCGTGGGCCGTTTGGCGGATTGGAATATCAGTGGGAGTGTATGTGCCGGCAAAGCATTCCGGACTCTGGAATGCGGCTCGGGCATGCTTTGCGGCCGTTCTTTTTAAGTGCTTGCCGGCAAACGAAAAAACCCGGCGCGATTGGCCGGGTTTGAAAGAACGACAGTTCAGGAACGGTCAATCAGGCCGACAGCACCTTGAGGCGGTGAGCCAGACGCGACACCTTGCGCGATGCCGTATTCTTATGGATCACGCCCTTGGTCGCGGCGCGCATCAATTCCGGCTCTGCGGTCTTGAAGGCTTCCAGCGCGGCTGCCTTGTCGCCGGCAGCCAGTGCCTCTTCGACCTGGCGGACATATGTACGCACGCGCGAG
This sequence comes from Mesorhizobium sp. M0058, assembly GCF_040323095.1. Taxonomy (NCBI): domain Bacteria; kingdom Pseudomonadati; phylum Pseudomonadota; class Alphaproteobacteria; order Hyphomicrobiales; family Phyllobacteriaceae; genus Mesorhizobium; species Mesorhizobium sp. M0058. The sequence continues at coordinate 133,564 of NZ_JAMYUQ010000013.1, read as the reverse complement.
CGGCGGTTCTTGTTGATCGCTGCGCGGCGGGCGATCTTGCGCGTTGCCTTTTTGGCCGAGGAGGTATTGGCCATGATGCCTCTCTTCTGATCTGGTGGGCGCATGCGGGATGCCGCAGGGCGCAAAAAACAAACGGGCAGCCAACGGCCGCCTCGGTTGGAGCGGCTTATAGTTCAGCTTTTCCGGCGCGTCAACGCCGCTTTGGCTTCTTTTTGGTCCTCGCCGCCGCCACTCTAGCGATTGGTGAAATTCGGCTTCCGCTTCTCGGCAAAGGCGGCCATCCCTTCCTTCTGGTCGTCGAGCGCAAACAGCGAGTGGAACAGCCGGCGTTCGAAGCGCAGTCCCTCCGCCAGCGTCGTCTCGTAGGCGCGGTTGACTGCCTCCTTGGCCATCATCACCGATGGCAGTGAAAACTCTGATATCCTGGCCGCGGCCTTCATCGCCTCCTCGATCAACTCGCCGGCCGGCACGACGCGCGAGGCCAGGCCGCTGCGCTCGGCTTCGGCGGCATCCATCATCCGACCGGTCAGGCACATGTCCATGGCCTTCGACTTGCCGACAAAGCGGGTCAGCCGTTGCGACCCGCCCATGCCGGGAATGACGCCGAGCGTGATTTCGGGCTGGCCGAATTTCGCCGTGTCGGCGGCAATGATGAAATCGCACATCATCGCCAGTTCGCAGCCGCCGCCCAGTGCATAGCCGGCGACCGCCGCGATCATCGGCTTGCGGGTGCGGGTAAACTGTTCCCAGCCGACGAAGAAATCCTGCACATAGGCCTCGGCGTAGGTGACGGCCTGCATTTCCTTGATGTCGGCGCCCGCCGCAAAAGCCTTCTCGGAACCGGTGATGACCATGGCGCCGATGCCGGGATCGGCGTCGAACCCCTTTGCCGCCGTCAGCAAATCCGCCAGCACCTGCGCGTTCAGCGCGTTGAGCGCCTTGGGCCGGTTCAGCGTGATCAGGCCGACCTTGCCGCGCGTCTCGACGATGATGGTTTCATAGCTCATGGGCTGACCTCCTGGTTGCGGCACTGAAGGACCGATCCAGCTTACCGCTGGCAGGTCCGGCAATAAAAGGTCGAGCGGCCGCTTTGCACGATGCGCTCGATGTGGCCGCGACAGCCGGGCGTCGGACAGGGCTCGCCTTCGCGATCGTAGACCGCGAAGGAATGCTGGAAATAGCCCAGCGACCCGTCTGTGTGCACATAGTCGCGCAGCGAAGACCCACCGGCGGCGATCGCATCGGCGATCACCGAACGGATTGCCCCGGCCAGTCGTTCGCTCTGTTCCTTGGCCTTCTTGCCGGTCCCGGCGATGGTGCCTGCCTCGCGCAATGGCGAAAGGCCGGCGCGCCACAGCGCTTCCGACACATAGATATTGCCGAGCCCGGCTATCAGCTTCTGGTCGAGCAGCGCCGCCTTCAACGGCGATCTGCGGCCCTTCAGCAGAGAGGCGAGCAGGGCGCCTTCCAGCGCATTGCCGGTCGGCTCGACGCCCAGTCCCGCCAGCATCGGATGCGCCTCGGCCAGGCCTTCCGCAAACAGCATGAAGCCGAAGCGACGCGGGTCGTTGAAGACCACGCGAGACTGGAGGCCGACAGGCGACACGACATGGAACACCACATGGTCGTGCTTGGCATTCTTCGAGCGCTCTTGATGGAACGTGCCGGGCGTCTCTTTGTCATCAGCGGCCTCGATGCGGAACGAGCCCGACATGCCGAGATGGCAGATCAGCACCGGGCCATCGTCCAGGTGTATGGTGAGATATTTGGCGCGGCGGCCAAGCGCGATGACGGTCTTGCCGGTCAGCCGCTGCGCAAATCTCGCCGGAAACGGAAATCGGAGATCGGGCCGGCGCGCCTCGACGCGCACGATCCGCGCGCATTCCAGAACCGGCTGCAGGCCGCGCCGGACGGTTTCGACCTCGGGCAGTTCAGGCATGGCCGCCTATCGCCGCATGGAAGGAAGCGCCGTGGCGGCCGCGCGCCAGCTTGAGGTGTTCGGCGACCGTCTCGCCGATATCGGCGAAGGTGGTCCTGAGCCCGATGTCGCCGCCCGTGAGACCTGGTGCGGTGCCGATGACCGGGACGCGTTCGCGCGTGTGGTCGGTGCCACGCCATGTCGGATCGTTGCCATGGTCGGCGGTGAGGATGAGCAGATCGCCCGGCTTCAGCTTTGCCAGTGCCTCGGGCAGCCGGCGGTCGAAGGCTTCGAGCGCTGCAGCATAGCCGGCGACGTCGCGGCGATGGCCGAACTCGGTGTCGAAGTCGACGAAATTGGCGAACACCAGGTCGCCGTCGCCGGCATCGTCCATCGCGCCCAGCGCCTTGTCGAACATTGCCATGTTGCCGGGCGCCTTGCGTACTTCCGAGATACCGCGGTGGGCGAAGATGTCGCCGATCTTGCCGACCGCGATCACCCGGCTGCCGCGCCCGGTCAAGCGGTCGAGCAGCGTCGGCTCAGGCGGCGGCACGGCGTAGTCATGGCGGTTGTAGGTGCGCTCGAAGGTGGCCGATGTTTCGCCCAGGAAAGGCCGTGCGATCACCCGTCCGATCTTCAGCGGATCGACCAGCCGGCGTACCGTCTTGCAGAACTCGTAGAGCCGCTCCAGGCCGAAATGAACTTCGTGCGCTGCTATCTGCAGGACGGAATCGACCGAGGTGTAGCAGATCGGCTGGCCAGTGCGGATATGCTCCTCGCCGAAGCGCTCGATGATCTCCGTGCCGGGCGCATGGCAGTTGCCGAGAATGCCCGGCACCTTACCCTCGCGGATCATCGCTTCGGTCAGTTCGGCAGGGAAGGCGGGCACCTTATCGGGGAAATAGCCCCAGTCGAACCGCACGGGCAGCCCGGCGATTTCCCAGTGACCCGACGGCGTATCCTTGCCGCTCGAAATCTCCTGCGCGGCGCCGTGGAAAGCGGAGGCTGAAACAGCGGCTTTGCTGTCGAATTGGAAGCCGGTTGCGGTTTCTGCTGCGCGGCCGAGACCGAGCGAAACCATGGTGGGCACCTTCAGCGGTCCCTCGCGCAGGCCCTCGCGATCGGCGCGGGCTTCCGCGCAGGCCAGCGCGATATGTCCGAATGTGTTCGAGCCGGCGTCGCCATAGGGTTCGGCATCGGCGGCGCCGCCAATGCCGAAAGAATCGAGAACGAAGAGGAAAGCGCGTGCCATCGGTGCCGTCATTGCCAGTCTGGTTGACCAGACATAAGGTCCCGTCGCGGCATTGGCAAATCGTAAACCAGGCGGCAACGGCCTGACGCGATGGTCGCGAAGTCGGGCAGGCGCGCTGTACGCATCCTTGAGACATGCGATGCGCTTCAAGGAACGGCGTGCGGGGCATGGATCGATGAGACGGGCTGACCTGGGTTGGAGTGCACTGGCGACCACTGTAGCGCTGCTGGCCTCGCAGCTCGCCGCGCACGCCGACTGGCGCGACCAGATCGGCACGTTTCGGATCGGCATCGTTGCCGAGCCGGGCGCCGGCAACACGGTTCCGGGTCTGGCCATGCTGACTGACGCCTACGGCAGGGCGCTCGGCATGAAGGTGGAATTCGTCGTCGCGCATGACTATGCGGCGCTGATAGAGGCACAGGCCATTGGCCGGATTCAGTACGCGGTCTATTCGGCGACCGCCTACGCCACCGCCTCGGAGCGCTGCGGCTGCGTCGAACCTCTTGTGGCGCCGGTCGATGCCGACGGTGCCACGGGCATCCGCTCCGTGCTTTTGACGCGCGACGGCAGGCTTTCCGATCTCGCGGCCCTGGAAACGCACCGCATCGCCATGGCGCCTTCCGACAATGTCGGCGGTTCGCTTCTACCGCTCGCCGGGCTGGCGGCCGACGGCATCAAGATCAGCCAGGATGCGCCATTCCTCGCTCATGCCGGCTCGGCTGCCGCCGCAGAAGCGATGCTGGTCGATGGCCAGGCCGATGCCTTGTTCGGCTGGGAGCGGGCCACGGCGGAAAACCGGACGGCGATTGCTGGCGATCAGCCGGCTGATCCGGACGGCACGGCGGCGCGACTGGAGGCGGCGGGCATTCCAGAAGCCGCGCTCCAGATCATCTGGACCTCCGGCGTGCTCAGATACGGCCCTCACGCCGTCCGCAGCGATCTCGACCCCGAAGCCAAACGCCGACTGACCGTCTTCCTCACCAATCTCAGATCGCAGTCGCCGGAAGTCTACGATTTCGTGGAATCGAGACATTCGGGAGGGTTCACGCTCGCCGCTGCGAGTGACTATGCGATGGCCGCTTCCATCGTGCGCCTGGTGTCAGCCAGCACCGACAGCAGCGCGCAATGAACCGGGTTGAATGGGTAGAACTGCTTCAGCAATCGCTGCAGGGGATCGACGTGGCCCGGCGCGGCCTGAGATAGTAGGTTTCGCTCATCGTTATCTTGCCTTCGTTGAAGGCCGAGATAAATCCGAGCGGCTTTTCGGAGCCTTCCGACCAGGAGATGATCGGTTGGTATGCTAGAGTGGTTTTGACACGAATGAGGAAAGTCCCCGCAACATTGAGCGTCGCCGGGACGGTGGTGGAAGTTGTCGGGTTGGAGTCGCGGCCAGTCTTCCCATCCAGCACGCTCCAGGACCACGCCACCTTTGCTTGCGGTGTCGGATTGTTCGGGTCGGTTCTGATGTCGATTGCCGTAATGGAGATATTGGCGACCGAGCGGTTGTAAGGCTGAAGACTGGAGTTGCCGATCTTCATGATGTCGGTGAGATCTGCGTTGACCACCGACGTCTGCTGCGTGACGAGGTCGGCAACCATGGAGCTGATGCGGCTGACCTTCTTGCTGGCCTCGATGGCTTGCGAGGCCTCCATGGTAATGAAATACATGATCAGCAAGACAGGCACGATGAGGGCAAACTCGACGGCCGCTATGCCGCGCCGATCGGAAAAAAACCGCGCCGCTCTCTTCCAGACAACCGACATCCCCGGATGTGCCCCCGCACGAAACATGCACTTTTCCTTTTGCTTACACGTGCAATTTCAGTTGTCGAATGGCTCGTTCTGCCACGTTGTCGTCGCGTAATGCAGAGTCTTGCCGCCATCCATATTCGACATGTATTGAGCCATGAAATCGGTCATGACCGGCCAAGGGTAAAAGACCCGCAGCATGTTCTTTGATTCTGCCGGACCTATTGTAGGGGTCCCGAAAGCCGGGTCCTTGCCTGTATCCGGATCCTTGCCCGTCAGCGTGATGGTCGAGCCGGAAATCGTGAAACCCGCACTGGCTGCCCCGGCAAAGGTCTTGAACGGGCGCAGATCCACCAGCAAACCGGGGCAACCCTTCGCGACAATGATCTCGAGTCTGGCGCAGACCAAGCCCTTCAGCTTCTCTTCCGTCACATCGGCTTGCCTCAACTGGCCAGTACGCAACTGACGGGCGATATCATCGGTGATGTTGGCCATCACCTCTTGTCCGGCAAATGAAACGCAGCTCTCGAGGATGGCGAAGACGAGAGCCGCAAACGGTAACGCAAGCATCGCGAATTCTATCGCCGTGCTGCCGCGCCGATCACGAAGGAAAAGACGGGCAAACGTCACGCGCCCTGCCTTGGCCTTGCAGATCTCGCGTTCTGAATCCTCGTCCAAAACGTCGCCCATATCCCGTTCCTGCCGATCCTGATGCGGTACCGTCAGCACCACTATCAAGAACCCATTTAGCTCCGGTTTGAATGACCGTTAAAATTCGACCAGGCGACATTAACCGGCCGCTAACCGACGCGGCTTTCCCGAGACAATCAAGCCAACTGAGGCGCTTACTGCCCAGCGCTCATCTCGGCTTCGGACGACTTTTCCGAGTCGCTCTTGTACGAGCTTTCGCAATAGGGCGTGCAGGACATGGTCTGTACCGAGGCGCGCCTGTAGATACGCACGGACGACGCGTCCTGGCGCACCACGGTCACCTGCTCGTCGACGATCGGGCTGCCATCGTGGTCGAGGACAACCAGATTGGTGACGCCGAACCCCTTGCCAGTCAGTACGATCGTCGATGCATCCTGGACGGAGGCGTCGGCAATCGCCGGATTGCCGACGACTATGGTGTCGGCGGGGCGTGTCAGTTTGACGATCTTGGCCTGATTCATCGTCACTTCGATGCCGGCTCCGGCCTTGGCCGGCAGCACAAAAGCCGGGACGGCGAGAAGCGCGACAAGCAGGAATGACGATTTCATTGCAGTCATCAAGGCGCTCCACAGCGGCAAAACTTGTTCAAAGAAACATGAAGGAGATTGGTGAACCAACGGTTAAACCCTTGACCGGCGCCGGGGTATTCGCACCAATCCTGCTGCCAGCTATATAACAATGCATCCTGCCGATAGCCGTGAGATTACAGCTTTTCACGGGCAGGCGAGCTACTTTCCAGCGTTTAGTTTACGGTTAACCACGCAAGCTGTTCGAAGCGGGAAAGGAATCGGTAAGGCTATTTATTAAGCCGATTGAAAGAGCTTCTCCGTAGATTGGCGGCATCCGATCAACCACCACAGAAGTTGACGGAAGTGCTGTAACACGTGGAGTAGGAGCTCTCGAATGTCTAATCTCATCGCACGTTTCGCGAAGGACGAATCCGGCGCGACCGCTATCGAATACGGTCTGATCGCCGCTCTCATCGCGCTTGCCATCATGGTTGGCGCTGGTCAGCTCGGCAATGCCCTGAACAACAAGTTCAAGGACATCGCCGGCAAGGTGAGTGGTTCGTAATACCTGGTTGCCTAGAGATAGGGGCCGCCTGATTGGCGGCCCCTTATTTCATCGCGTCGGGCGATTTTGAGTACCCAGCCTCATCGATCGTCAATCGTATATGTCTAGGCTGAGGCTGGATACAGTTGGCAACAGGGTGTCGCGCCAATGCTCGAAGCATTGATCTTCGTCGTCTTTCCTTTTTGCATGCTCTTCGCCGCGATCTCCGACATGCTGTCGATGACGATCGCCAACCGCGTACCGGTGCTGCTGCTGGCGGTGTTCGCCCTGATTGCGCCGCTTACGGACATGGACTGGGCAACCTATGGCTGGCATTTCGCTGCTGGCGGCCTGGTGCTGGCCGTGACGTTCGGTCTGTTTGCACTCGGCGGCATGGGCGGCGGCGACGCCAAGCTGCTCGCCGGCATCGCCGTCTGGATGGGGTTCAACACTCACCTTGTCGAGTATCTCGTGATCTCGACGTTCATCGGTGGACTGCTGACGCTCGCCATCCTTCTCTACCGGAAATCGCCGCTGGCGATTTACACCGGCCACAATCTATTCCTGCGCCATTTCGCCGACGACACGACTGGCGTTCCCTACGGCATTGCACTCGGCATTGGCGGGCTGCTGACCTATCCGGATTCACCCCTGATGGTTTGGGCACTGGCAAGGTTGGCGACCTGATGTAGCGAACCTCCTCTGCCCTTCCGGCATCGATCCTGAAAAGAGGCGGCTTGGCCGCCTTTTTCATTTGTCGGAGCATGGTCGTGTAATTATGTAAACCTTGAATTAATCACGATCGTAAGCATTGTATTAACCTTGTTTTGACGATTGCCGCTGCAAAGTCCGGCCTGGCTAGGTGGTTGCCTAAAGGCGAGGGTTCGGACAGATGCCAGCATCCCGACTGATCATTCTGGGCGTGGCGGTGGCCGCGGCGGGTGGTGCAGGTTATGTTGCCAAGAATATGGTGGCGGTCCCGCCCCAGCAGGTCGTCGTCGATGCCCCGCAGGCACCGGCCATCGCCTTGCAGGATGTGCTCGTGCTTTCCGGCGACGTGCCGATGGGAAGCCCGCTCGAGAACAATCTCAGCTGGGAGTCCTGGCCGTCCGATGGCATCAATGCGAATTTCATCACCCGTGCCGCCGAACCCGAAGCGCGGGAGAAGCTGAAGGGCTCCGTCGCCCGCATGGCGATGTACACCGGTGAGCCGCTGCGGCGCTCCAAGCTGATCGGCGAGGGGCAGAGCTTCATGTCTTCGATCCTGCCCACCGGCATGCGTGCCGTCGCCACCGCGATCTCGGCCGACACGTCGGCAGGCGGCTTTATCCTGCCTAACGATTTTGTCGACGTCATCATGACCCGCAGATCCGACACCGGCAACGCCGGTAGCGGATTCACCACCGAGACCATCCTCAAGAACATCCGCGTCCTGGCGATCGATCAGACCATCCAGGAGGACGAGGAAGGCAAGAAGACCAGGGTCGGACAGACGGCGACGCTGGAGCTGACGCCGCAGCAGGCCGAGATCATCACCGTCGCCCAGCAGATGGCTGATCGCCTGACGTTGGCGCTGCGCTCGATCACCGACAACAAGGAAAAGGGTACCGATGAAGCTGATTACCTCGTTTCCGGCAATGGGCGGCGCGGAACGGTGCGGTTGATCAAATCGGGCGAAGTTTCCGAAGTAGGAGCAAGGAAATGAGGTTAGTCGCTAGACTGCCGGTCACCATGGCTGCAGCCATCGGCCTGCTTTTCCTCGGAGCCCATGCAAGTGGCCTCGTAGACGCCAAGGCCGCCGGCAAGAGCGTCGGGGTCACGGCCTCGACGGCCACGCAACGTGTCAAGCTCGGCCTCAACAAATCGGTGGTCATCGATCTGCCGAGCGACGCCTACGACATCCTTGTCGCCAATCCCGCGGTCGCAGATGCGGTGACCCGCACCGCAAGGCGCATCTATCTGTTCGGCAAGTCGGTGGGCGAAACCAACATCTTCGTCTTCGGTCCCAATGGCGAGCAGATTGCCAGCCTGGATCTGGCCGTCGAACGCGACGTCGCCGGATTGGAAGACTACCTCAAGCGCTTCCTTCCGAATGCCGAGATCAAGGTCGAATTGCTGAACGACAACGTCGTCCTGACGGGGACGGTGGATACGCCGCTCGATGCCAAGCGCGCCGTCGATCTGGCAACCATCTTCGTGTCCGGCGGTGAAGCGACGACGGGCCAGTATTCGCAGACCGCGGCCGGCGGTAATGCCAATGGCGGCGTCGACATCAACAACCCGGATGCCGAACGCCGGGTCTCGAAGATCGTCAACCTGCTACAGATCATCGGGGACGACCAGGTGACGCTGAAGGTGACCGTGGCCGAAGTCAGCCGCTCGGTGATGAAGCAGCTCGGCGTCAACATGGTTGGCAGCGGCAGCATGGACGGCATCGCCTACGGTGCGCTGAGTTCGCCCAACTACGGTTTGGGAAAGCCGCTTTCGCAGAATTCAGGCTTTAACTTGGGCGGCAGTGGCCTCAAAGCCTACATCAATGCCATGGAGCAAAGCGGCGTCATGAAGACGCTTGCAGAACCGACCCTCACGGCGGTTTCGGGCGAGAAGGCAACGTTCAGGGTCGGCGGCGAATTCAATCTCATCACGGCACGTACGAACAACGTTTCGACCGACAACCAGACCGGGCAGGTCACCTACACCAACGAAAAGCTGGAATACGGCATAGGCCTCGAGTTCCAGCCCGTTGTGCTGTCGGCGGGTCGGATCAGCCTCAAGGTCAGAACATCGGTTTCGGAGCCGACCTCGGAAGGTGCTACCACCCTGGAAGGAGGCGGCACCTTGCCCGGCCTGACGCTTCTGTCGATCCGCAAGAGACTTGCCGACACCACCGTCGAATTGCCGTCGGGCGGTTCGATGATGATTGCCGGCCTCGTCCGCGACGACGTCCGCCAAGCTGTATCGGGCTTGCCCGGCCTGACCAAGATCCCGGTGCTCGGCACGCTATTCCGCAGCCGCGATTTCGTCCGCAATGAAACTGAACTGGTCATCATCATCACGCCTTATCTGGCGCGGCCGGTGGCGCGCAACGACCTGGCCAAGCCGGACGACAATTTCAACGCCGCCGGCGATGGCCCGGCCATGTTCCTTGGCCGCGTCAACCGCGTCTACGGCACCATGCAGACCGACAAGCCCAACGGCCGCTACCACGGCGTTGTCGGCTTCATCTACAAGTAAGCGGGGAGCGGACATGTCTCAGTCAGCATCGAAGGCCATAGCGGTCGCCACGACAGTGCGGTCCGGTGGTGCGCGGATCAGCCGATCGGCAATGCCGATCCTGGCGGTCGCGATCGCCGCCTCGCTTGCCGGTTGCGCTAAGCGCGACAGCATCACGGTTGGGGCGATTCCCGATGATTATCGCACCACGCATCCGATCGTAATTGCTGAGAAGAACCAGAAGCTCGACCTCCCGGTCGGCGCCGGCGATCGCGGCATGACCGGCTCGCAGCGCGACACGCTTCTGGGCTTCCTCGACGGTTACGACAAGAGCGCTGCCCCGGCGCTGACGATCGCAACCCCGATCGGCTCGGCTAATGAGGTCGCGGCGACTGCCGCGGCGCGCGATTTCGCAAGGCTGGCGGTTGCCAGCGGCATCAAGCTAAACCGGATCGTGGTGACCTCCTACCAGTCGGTTTCCCCGGAAGCGTCGGCGCCTATCCGCGTTTCCTATATTTCGGTGAGAGCCCAGACCGACAAATGCGGGCGCTGGCCCGAAGACATCCTCGAAACCTCCGAAAACAAGCACTACGCCGATTACGGCTGCTCGTCTCAAAACAACCTCGCCGCGCAACTCGCCAATCCGACCGATCTGCTCGGGCCAAGAAAGTCGTCCGACATCGACGCCGAGAACCGCGGCGCGGTGATCGACGTCTACCGCGGCAGAGGTATTTCGGACGAGTTCCTCGGCAATTCGGAAGTGACGTACTAGGAGCGCCGGTCCCGCGTAGAGACCGGAAGAGAAGTCACGGAAAAGAGCATGACAATGAGCAATCTTGCCTACGATACGCCCGTAGACGGCGGCGACAGCTCGCAATTGGATATTGCCGCGATGCAGGCGCTGCGGCCGGTTCCGCGTATTTCCATCCAGGCATTTTGCGAGACGGAAGGTGTCGCGCATCCGGTGGAGCGGGCCGGCGAGGATCGCCGCATGGCCAAGGCGCATCTGAAAGTGCATATGGGCGGCATCGCCACGGCGATCGAATTCTACCAATCCGCGCCGACGCCGAACCTCATCCTTCTGGAGTCGCGCAGCGAACCGAAGCAGTTGCTGGAGCAGCTTGCCCAGCTTTCAGAATATTGCGATCCCTCCTCTAAAGTCGTGGTGATCGGCCACTACAACGATGTCGGTCTTTACCGCGAACTCATCCGCTTCGGTATTTCCGAATACGTCATCGCGCCCGTGTCGATGGCCGATATTGTCTCGGTGGTTTCGTCGATCTTCGTCGATCCGGAAGCCGAGCCGATCGGCCGCTCGATCGCCTTCGTCGGCGCCAAGGGTGGCGTCGGCTCCTCGACCATCGCCCACAATGTGGCGTGGGCGATGTCATCGCTGTTCAAGTCGGAAGTGGTCGTCGCCGATCTCGACCTGGCTTTCGGGACGGCCAACATAAATTTCGACCAGGACCCTGCGCAAGGCATCGCCGAAGCCGTGTTTTCGCCCGAACGAGTTGACGAGGTCTATCTCGACCGGCTGCTTGCCCAGTGCGCCGAACATCTGTCGCTGCTCGCCGCGCCCTCCACCCTCGAACGTGTCTATGATTTCGATCCCGATGCCTTCACGCAACTCATCGACACCGCGCAGCGCAGTGTGCCGCTGCTGGTGCTCGACGTCCCCCATATCTGGACGGGCTGGACCAAGAACACACTGATCAAGGCCGACGAGATCGTCATCACTGCGACGCCGGAATTGGCCAATCTGCGCAACACCAAGAATCTGGTCGATATGCTGACGCGTCTTCGCCCGAACGATCCGCCGCCGAAACTGATCATCAATCAGGCCGGCGTGCCGAAACGGCCCGAGATTTCCGCTTCCGACTTCGCCGAGCCGCTCAGCCTCACGCCGATGTCGGTCATCGCCTTCGACCCGTTGTTGTTTGGAAATGCCGCCAACAACGGCCGCATGCTGGGCGAGATGGATCCCAAGAGCCCGGTCGTCGGCATGATCAACGAAATCGCGCACGTGCTGACCGGTCGCAGCGAAATCAAGGCCAGGAAGAAGGCAGGCCTTGGCGGCCTCCTCGGCAAGCTCTCGCGTAACAAGAAATGACGCTTCTCAAGCGAAATTGGTAGTCGATCATGTTTGGAAAAAGAGGCTCCGACGACGGCGGCCGGTTCACCCCGGAGTTCCGTCAGCCAGCGTCAGCGGCGCCGGCTGCTGCAACGCCTGCGGAGATGGCGGTACTTGCCCGGCCCGCGGCAGCGCCGCCTGGAGCGCCGGGAACCCCGCCAACTCGCCGTGCCGTTGAGGCGCCATCGATGGCGCCGGAGCCGCCAAAAAAGATCCAGCGCGAAAAAAGTGAAACCTACTACGACACCAAGAGCCAGGTCTTCTCCGCGCTCATCGACACCATTGACCTGTCGCAACTCGCCAAGCTCGATCCCGAGAGCGCGCGCGAGGAAATCCGCGACATCGTCAACGACATCATCGCCATCAAAAATTTCGCAATGTCGATCGCCGAGCAGGAAGAGTTGCTCGAGGACATCTGCAACGATGTGCTGGGCTACGGCCCGCTGGAGCCGCTGCTCGCCCGCGACGATATCGCCGACATCATGGTCAACGGCTCCAAGAACGTCTACATCGAAGTCAATGGCAAGGTCGAACAGACCGGCATCCGCTTCCGCGACAATCAGCAGCTGCTCAACATCTGCCAGCGCATCGTCAGCCAGGTTGGCCGCCGCGTCGACGAATCGAGTCCGATCTGCGACGCCCGCCTACCCGACGGCTCCCGCGTCAACGTCATCGCCCCGCCGCTCTCCATCGACGGCACCGCGCTCACCATCCGCAAGTTCAAGAAGGACAAGCTGACGCTCGATCAGCTGGTCAAGTTCGGCGCCATCTCGCCGCAGGGCGCCGAGATCCTCAAGATCATCGGCCGCGTCCGCTGCAACATCGTCATCTCCGGCGGTACCGGCTCCGGCAAGACGACGCTGCTCAACTGCCTGACCAACTATATCGACCGCGAAGAACGCGTCATCACCTGCGAAGACTCGGCCGAACTGCAATTGCAGCAGCCGCACGTGGTGCGTCTCGAAACCCGCCCGCCCAATCTCGAGGGCGAAGGCGAGGTGACAATGCGCGACCTGGTCAAGAACTGCCTGCGCATGCGGCCCGAACGCATCATCGTCGGCGAAGTGCGCGGACCGGAGGTTTTCGACCTGCTGCAGGCGATGAACACCGGCCATGATGGGTCGATGGGAACGATCCACTCCAACAGCCCGCGCGAATGCCTGAACCGTATCGAATCGATGATCGCCATGGGCGGCTATTCGCTGCCGCAGAAGACCGTGCGTGAAATCGTCGTCGGCTCCATCGATGTCATCATCCAGGCAGCACGCCTTCGCGACGGCTCGCGCCGCATCACCCACATCACCGAGGTGATCGGCATGGAAGGCGACGTCATCATCACGCAGGATATCGTGCTCTACAACATCAAGGGCGAGGACTCGAATGGAAGGCTGCTTGGCGAGCACGTGTCGACCGGCATCGGCCGTCCGCACTTCTGGGATCGCGCCCGCTACTATGGCGAGGAACAGCGCCTCGCCAATGCGCTGGAATCGATGGAGAAACGCGCTGACTGACGCATATCGACGTTGGAAGCAATTCCAGAAAAAGTGTGAAGCGGTTTTCCCGGGAAAAGCGCGTAGTGCTTTCCCTTGGGAATTGCGTCAAAACAAAGCGATAGCGCATATCGCCGTTTCCTTGAAACGGCGATATGCGCTGGGGACCGAGGTCGATGTTCGGAATTGACACCACCGTACTGGCGTTCATCGTGCTCGCCGGCTTCAGCGCCGGTGCGGTCGCCTATGCCTTCCTGTTCACCAAGATGAGCAACGAGAAGCAGGCCGGCAAGCGGCTCGAGACGATCAAGGCCGCCGAGACCGATCGTTCGGTCGTCAAGGCTTCGCGCGACCGTGTCGCGGAGGCGGTCAAGCGGCGTAAATCTGTCCAGGACACGCTGAAACAGCTCGACGAAAAGCAGAAAACCAACGAACTCGCCGTCAAGAAGCCGCCGTTAAAGGCCCAGATTCGTCAGGCCGGCATGCAGGTCTCGATCGAGCGTTTCTATATCTACTCCGTCATTTGCGGCATCGCGCTGACGGTGCTTGCCTATCTCGCCGGCGCGCCGCTTCTGGTCCTGCCGGGCGCGCTGCTGGCGGGGGCGCTCGGCCTGCCGCGCTGGTTCGTCTCGTTTCGCCGCGCGCGCCGGGTCAAGGCGTTCCTCAACGAATTTCCCAACGCCCTCGACATCATCGTGCGCGCCGTCAAATCCGGCCTGCCGCTCAACGACGCCATTCGCCTGATCGCCAGTGAATCGCCGGAGCCGGTCAAGACCGAGTTCCGCCGGATCGTCGATTCACAGCAGATTGGCATGTCCATCCCCGATGCCACCTTGCGCATGGCTGAAACCATGCCGTGCAGCGAGGCAAGCTTCTTCGGCATCGTTATCCAGATCCAGTCACAGGCCGGCGGTAATCTCTCCGAGGCGCTTGGCAACCTGTCGCGCGTGCTTCGCGATCGCAAGAAGATGAAGGCCAAGGTCCAGGCGCTTTCCATGGAAGCCAAGGCGTCGGCCGTCATCATCGGCGCGCTGCCTTTTGTCGTCGCCCTTCTCGTCTATCTGTCGAGCCCGAACTACATCATGCCGCTGTTCACCACCAGCACCGGCAATCTGATCCTCGGCTGTTCCGGCGTCTGGATGTCGATCGGCATTCTGGTGATGCGCAAGATGATGAACTTTGAAGTTTAGGCCGACCTTGGAAAGCTCGAAACGAAAAGACTGAAAACGAATGACCGACCAAGTCGTAAAATCGCTGACCGATCCTGCCTTCCTGATAGCGTTGCTGGTTGGCATTGCGGTGTTCGCGACCGTCTTCACGGTGCTGCCGGCCCTTGGTGGCAATCAGCTCAAGACTCGCATGAGATCGGTGGCGCTGGAGCGTGACGAATTGCGCGCCAAGCAGCGCGCGCGGCTTGCCAATGAAGCCGATCGTCGCCGCAAGGGGCTGCGCGAAGAGCAGTCGATCGGCATGCGCAACATCGTCGACAGGCTGGACCTGCGGCGTGCGTTGGCCGATGAAGGCACGTTGCAGAAGCTCAAGGTGGCGGGCTTTCGTGGCCAGAACCCGCTGACCCGCTTCCTGTTCTTCCGCCTGATCCTGCCTTTTGTCGGTTTCGCGCTGGCAGCGATCTATCTGTTCGTGCTCGGCGGACTGCCTGACCGGCCGGCCTTCGTGAAACTGTTCGTCTGCATCCTTGTCGCCTACGCCGGTTTCTACGCGCCGATCCTTTACGTCAACAATCGTGCCGCCAAGCGCAAGCAGTCGATCCAGGCGGCGTGGCCGGATGCGCTCGACCTGATGCTGATCTGCGTCGAATCGGGCATGTCGGTCGAGGCCGCCTTGCGCAAGGTCTCCGAGGAGATCGGTTCGCAGTCGGTGGCGCTGGCGGAGGAATTCGTGCTGACCAACGCCGAACTCTCTTATCTGCAGGAGCGCAAGCAGGCTTATGAAAACCTCTCGGCTCGTACCGGCCTGGAGTCGGTGAAGTCAGTGTCCCAGGCGCTGGTCCAGGCCGAACGCTACGGCACACCCGTGGCGCACGCATTGCGCGTGCTGGCCTCGGAAAGCCGTGACATGCGCATGAATGCCGCCGAGAAGAAGGCCGCCGCCCTGCCGCCGAAGCTTACCGTGCCGATGATCCTGTTCTTCCTGCCGGTTTTGTTCGCTATCATTCTGGGCCCAGCCGGCATTCAGGTCAGTCAGCGCGGCATCTTCGGCGACCAGCACAATTCCTCAAGCCAGTAGGCCTCGTTGCAGCCATACAAAAGAGCCGCACTGCCAATGCAGTGCGGCTCTTGTTTTCAGCTTTGAGATGTGGACGGATTTTGCGCTGTGCGGAGCCGGCGCCCATGCGGCGCTCAGTTGGTCGCCGGCTTTGCCTTGTCCTGATCCTTGAGCTGACTCCAGGCGTTCTGCTGGGCAAGCATCTGGCGAAGATAGGCTACATTGGCTTGCGCCTGTTCGGGTGAAAGCTCCTGCGACGCGATCTTCTCGGCCTCGTCGAAGCGGCCCTGCAGTCCCACGACCAGCGCAAGGTTCTGGCGCACCCGGCTGTCGGCATTCGGTTGCTGGGCTGCCGAGCGCATATAGGTCTCGGCGGTGCGCAGATCGCCTTCCAGCACATAGGACATACCGAGATTGGAAAGGATCGAGGGTTCGTTCGGCTTTAGGTCCAGCGCCTTGCGGTAGTTCTGGCGCGCTTCATCCTTCTGGCCAAGCTGGTCGAGAATGGCGGCCTCGGCCGACATCAGCCGCCAGTCCGGATATTCCGGCGTCTGCGCCCGGCGCACGGCGTCGAGCGCCGGCTCGAACTGGCCGTTGGCGGCCAGCGCCTTGCCGTAGGCGGCAAGCACGTCGCGATCCTTGGGGTAGGCGATCGCCAGCTTGCGCATCACGGCAAGCGACTGGTCGGCATCGCCGTCCATCTGGAGCGCCGCCGCAAAATTTGTCGCCAGCCGCTTGTCGTTGGGGTTCTTTGCGTAGGATTCGCCCAGCCGCCCGGTCGCCCCGTGCAACTCGCTGGCCGACATGGTTTCCAGCGGTTTGCCGCTGGTGCGCCCGATCGAGCCGGTCGTGAGCTTGCTGGTTCCGCACCCGGCAACACCGGCCGCCAGCGCCATCAGCAGTGCCGTGGTGACCAACCGTTTGCCCGTGACGTTCATCCTGCGGTTGGTGGGCATCGGCACGGGGCTCTCCATTCCTGCGCGTGGCCATTCACGTGGCCATCTTCATCCCCGCAGAAATATTCTGTTAACCCTAACGGACAGTTAAAAAGTGAGCCGTCGGATCGGTGAACGGCCCGCCGGAAGCCTTTGGCCTGGCAGTCCCATGCCGGCCCCTGTGCATAGATGTTGAAATCATCCGACGTCCCTGTCACTTGACTGAGGACGACCTGCAAGCCTCCCGGAGACCATCGAATGCCCGTCGAACTCATCGAGACACTAAACACTGCCCTGCCGGTCCATCTGGTCGCGAGCGATGGACTGGAGGCCTTGGGGCTTTCGCCTTCCATGACCGCATGGGCGGCCGCCAACGGCTTTTCCGGCGAAGCCGGTAGGACGCTCGCCGTTCCCGGCGACAACGGTTCCCTTGCCGGCGCCTTGTTCGGCGTCGGTGATGGCGAGGGCGCGCTGGCCGTCGGCATGCTGGCGAGAGCCTTGCCGGAAGGCGACTGGCATTTTGCCGCCGCTCCAGCCGAGCCGGAACTCGCGGCCATAGCCTTGGTGCTCGGCGGTTACGTCTTCACTCGCTACGGAAAGAAATCAGGCAAGACGCTGCGTTTTGCGCTGCCGCTCGGCGTAGATGCAGGACGCGTCCGGCGCATCGCCGACGGCGTCTTCCTGGCGCGCGACCTCGTCAACACGCCGACCAGCGACATGGGACCGGACGAGTTGGAGAAGGCCGTGCGGACCCTGGCGGCCACTCACAAGGCCGAGGTGTCGGTGATCAAGGGGGATGATCTCCTGAAGCAGAATTTCCCGATGATCCATGCGGTCGGCCGGGCCTCGGTCGGAGCGCCGCGACTGATCGACATGGTTTGGGGACCGGAAGGCGCGCCGAAGGTGACGCTGGTCGGCAAGGGTGTCTGTTTCGACACTGGCGGCCTCGACATCAAACCGTCGTCGGGCATGCTCTTGATGAAGAAGGATATGGGCGGCGCCGCCAATGTGCTGGGCCTGGCCTCGATGATCATGGCTGCCGGGCTGAAGATCCGGCTGCGCGTCCTGATCCCGGCGGTCGAGAATTCGATTGCCGGCAACGCTTTCCGGCCTGGAGATGTACTGACCAGCCGCAAGGGCATTACCGTCGAGATCGGCAACACCGACGCCGAAGGGCGGCTGGTGCTGGCCGATGCGCTGGCGCTGGCCGATGACGAGGAGCCGGAACTGCTGATCGACATGGCGACGCTGACCGGGGCAGCGCGTGTCGCGCTCGGTCCCGATCTGCCGCCTTTCTACACTGGCGACGAAGCGCTGGCGTCCGAACTGGCTGCGGCCTCGGTGGCCGTCGAGGATCCGTTGTGGCGCATGCCGTTGTGGCGGCCCTATGACGCCAGGCTGGCGTCGAAGATCGCCGACATCAACAACGTCACCACGGACGGTTTCGCCGGCTCGGTCACCGCGGCGCTGTTCCTCAAGCGCTTTGTCGAACGGACAACGGGCTGGGCGCATTTCGACATCTTCGCCTGGAACCCGTCCGATCGCCCCTATGGACCCGCCGGCGGCGAGGCGCAAGGCATCCGTGCACTGGAGCGGGTCATTTCGAGGCGCTATGCCTAGGGTCGTGAGCAAAGCACACTGCCTCTAAACTGAAACGGAACCGAAACAATTTTCCGTCATGCTCGCGCGATGTCGATTTCGATGCGTCCGAGCCAGGCGATGCGACTATGGCAGCAGGTGATGTTGTCGCAGGTGCGCGCCGGCGCGCCAGATCTCACCATGCGCCAGACGGCGATCCTGTTCACCATCTATCTCGACCCGCCGCCGCACACGGTGCGCGGCCTGGCAGCCCGCCTCAATGTCACCAAGCCGGTCATCACCCGCGCCCTCGACACTATGGGTGCGCTGAAACTGGTGTCACGCCATCGCGACGAGCTCGACAAGCGCAATGTGCTGATCCGGCGCACGGTCGAAGGCGCGCTCTTTGTCGAGCGCTTCGGGGATGGTATCGTTGCCAGGGCCCACGAACTGCCCATCTGATCAATCGCTGAATTAGAACGAGTACCGATTTGACTGCCAGGGATGCCCGCCTCCACGCCTTCCGTTCCGACCTCGCCGATGCAAGGCTGAAAGGGAAGGTTTCGGCCGATCGCTTCGTCACCGGCCGTCCGGCTCGGATCACAGCCTCCGTGGCTGACCTGCGCAAGGCACCGCGCCCGGATGCCGGCGTCAACACGCAGGTACTGTTCGGCGACGATGTGCTTGTCTTCGAGGAAGCCGAGGGATGGGCCTGGGTCCAGGCCGAACGCGACGGCTATGTCGGCTACGTCGGCGCCACCATGCTGGGCGCACGCGAGCATGCGCCAACCCACATCGTCACGGCGCCGCGCACCTTCCTCTATCCTGGCCCGGATCTGCGCTTCCCGATCAGCGGCCAATTGTCAATGGGCTCGACGGTGACGGTAACCGGCGCTGCCGAAACGCGCGGCACGCACTATGCGCTGTTGCCTTCCGGCGAGGCGCTGATCGCCGGCCATGTGCGCCCCGTCAGCGATATCGCCGCCGACTATGTCTCGGTCGCCGAGATGTTTATCGGCACGCCCTATCTCTGGGGCGGCACCTCCGGCTTCGGCATCGACTGTTCTGGCCTCGTGCAACTGGCCATGCGCATGGCCGGCCGCAATGTGCTTCGAGATTCCGACATGCAGGCGGCAGGCCTCGGCGAGCCGCTCGATCCGGGATCCGATTATGCCGGGCTAAAACGCGGTGACCTCGTGTTCTGGAAGGGGCATGTCGCCGTTATGACCGACGCCGAGACCATGATCCACGCCAACGGCCACACCATGCTGGTCTCGCGCGAAGGGCTGAAGGATGCGGTTGATCGGATTGGGTATCTCTATGGCGGGCCGACTGGGTTTCGGCGGCCTTAGCGCCTCTTCCTTCGCCCCGTTCACGGGGAGAAGGTGCCCGAAGGGCGGATGAGGGGCGGCGCCAGCGATTGAAAGCTCGCGCTGTCCCTCACGTGCCTGCCGGCATCCTCTCCCCGTACGGGGTGAGGGCAACTCACCCGATCACCTTTTGTTCCGATTTTCCTTGGCGATCGCGCGCCGTCGCGCTACCTCTTTCGCGTGACCGAGCAGCCGCGCCTTGCCAAACAAAATGCCGCCGTCCTTCTGCCCGAGCCATTCATCAGATGGTTTGGCGAAAAAGGCTGGTCGCCGCGCGCTCACCAGATCGAGCTGCTGGCGAAGGCTCAAGCCGGGCAATCGGTGCTCTTGATCGCACCGACCGGCGCCGGCAAGACACTGGCCGGCTTCTTGCCATCGTTGACCGAACTGGCCAACCGCCCCAGACGCAAAGCCGGTATGGCACGGCGCGGCATCCATACGCTCTACATCTCGCCGCTGAAGGCGCTGGCCGTCGACATCGAGCGCAACCTCGGCAAGCCGGTGGAGGAGATCGGCCTGCCCGTCACCATCGAGACGCGCACCGGCGACACGCCTTCCCACAAGCGGCAGCGCCAGAAGCTGGCGCCGCCCGATATCCTGCTCACCACGCCCGAGCAATTGGCGCTGCTGATTGCGGCCGGCGATGCCGGGCGCTTCTTCGAGGATCTGCGCTATGTCGTGCTCGACGAGTTGCATTCGCTGGTGACATCGAAACGCGGCCATCTGCTGGCGCTCGGGCTGGCGCGGCTGCGCAGCATCGTGCCCGGCCTGCAGACGATCGGTCTGTCGGCAACGGTGGCCGAGCCCGACGAGTTGCGGCGCTGGCTGGTGAGCCAGAATCCGCCCAAAGGCCTGGCAAGTCCCGATATGTCTGAGCTCATCGTCGTAACCGGCGGCGCGAAGCCCGAAATCTCGATCCTCGATTCGGAAGAGCGCGTGCCATGGGCCGGCCATTCGGCGCGCTATGCGACGCCGGAAATCTACCGCGAGATCAAGCGCCACAAGACCACCCTGCTGTTCGTCAACACCCGCAGCCAGGCCGAGCTGCTGTTTCAGGAATTGTGGCGGGTCAACGAGGATACCTTGCCGATCGCGCTGCATCACGGCTCGCTCGATGTCACCCAGCGCCGCCGCGTCGAGAAGGCGATGGGAGACAATGCCTTACGTGCCATCGTTGCCACCTCGACGCTCGATCTCGGCATCGATTGGGGCGACGTCGATCTGGTCGTGCATGTCGGGGCGCCCAAGGGCGCCAGCCGGCTGGCGCAGCGCATCGGCCGTGCCAACCACCGCATGGACGAGCCGTCGAAGGCGATCCTCATCCCGGCCAATCGTTTCGAGGTGCTGGAGTGCCGGGCAGCGCTGGACGCCAACTATCTGGGCGCCCAGGATACGCCGCCGCTGGTCAATGGCGGGCTCGATGTGCTGGCCCAGCATGTGCTGGGCTGCGCCTGCGGAGCGCCGTTTCGCGCCGACGATCTCTACGAGGAAGTGCTGACAGCAGCGCCCTATGCCAGCCTCGACCGGCCGACATTCGACCGCGTCATCGATTTCGTCGCCACCGGCGGCTACGCACTGAAGAACTACGAGCGCTACGCCCGCATCCGCCTCAACAAGGACGGCATGTGGCGGGTCTCCAATCCCCGCGTCGCGCAGCAATATCGGCTGAACGTCGGCACCATCATCGAGGTGCCGGCGCTCAATGTGCGTTACGTCAAGGCCGGCAGCAAAGGCTCGGCTTCGCACGGCGGCCGGGCTCTGGGCAAGATCGAGGAGGCCTTCCTCGAAACGCTGACGCATGGGGACACCTTCATGTTTGCCGGCAAAGTGCTGCGCTTCGAAGGCATCCGCGAGAACGAATGCTTCGTCTCGAATGCGCCGGGAAGCGACGCCAAGGTTCCTTATTATGGCGGCGGCAAATTTCCGCTTTCGACTTACCTCGCCGAGCAGGTGCGCGCCATGCTGGACGACCCGCAGCGCTGGAAGAAGCTGCCCGAGCAGGTATCGGACTGGCTGCGGTTCCAGGCTGACAAATCGGTATTGCCCAAACGCGACGACCTCTTGATCGAGACCTTTCCGCGCGGCAACCGTCACTATCTCGTCGCTTATCCTTTCGAGGGCAGGCTGGCGCACCAGACGCTCGGCATGCTGCTCACCCGCCGGCTGGACAGGGCCGGCGCCAGGCCGCTTGGCTTCGTCGCCACCGACTACGCATTGGCCATCTGGTCGCTGGGCGATATGGGCGCGATGTTCAAATCGCGGAAACCTTCGCTTGGCGCTCTGTTCGACCAGGACATGCTGGGCGACGACCTCGAGGCTTGGCTGGCCGACAGCTGGCTGCTCAAGCGCACCTTCCGCAACTGCGCGCTGATTTCAGGCCTGATCGAGAAACGTCACCCCGGCCAGGAGAAAAGCGGCCGCCAGGTCACCGTCTCGACCGATCTGATCTATGACGTGCTGCGCAGCCATGAGCCCGACCACATCCTGCTGCAGGCGACGCGCGCCGACGCGGCGACCGGTCTGCTCGATGTCAGCAGACTTGCCGACATGCTCTCGCGTATCCAGGGTCGAATCGTGCATAAGGCACTCGAACAGATATCGCCGCTGGCCGTGCCGATCATGCTCGAAATCGGCAAGATGCCGGTGAACGGCGAGGCCGACGAAACGCTGCTGATGGATGCCGCGACTTTGGTCGAGGAAGCCATGGGTCCTGGGATGGTTGAGGAATGAATTTTTCGCTGGCGCGGGCATCGCTGATCGCCGAGGCCGACTTTGTCGGCATCGCGGGCGAGCGCGCGATCTGTGATTCGCGCGGCGTGCTCTATTTCCCCGATCTGAGGCTGCTCGCGGTCTCCGACCTGCATCTGGAAAAGGGCTCGTCCTTCGCCAGGCGCGGCGCACTGATCCCGCCCTACGATACCGGCGCCACTCTGCTCCGGCTGCAGGCGGTAATCGCGGACTACCAGCCGGCCATCGTCATCAGCCTGGGCGACTCCTTCCACGACGGCGGCGGCGCCGAGCGCATGCATCAAACCTTCCGCGATCGGCTGGAAGCATTGATGGCCGGCCGCGACTGGTTCTGGGTCGCCGGCAACCATGACCCGGAAGCGCCGGCGGATTTGCCCGGCGAGACGGTGCGCGAACTCGCCATCGGCTCGCTGCTGTTCCGCCACGAGCCGTCGAAGATAAGAACCGAGGGCGAAGTTGCCGGCCATCTTCACCCTTGCGCCCGCATCGTCCAGCAGGGCCGCTCGGTGCGGCGGCGCTGCTTTGCCGGCGATGGCGGCCGCATGATCATGCCGGCCTTCGGCGCTTATACCGGCTCGCTCAACGTGCTCGACCGCGCCTATGCCGGCCTGTTCCGCCGCGAGACGTTGATGGCCTATATGATGGGCGCCGCGCGCATCTTCGCCATTTCCGGTTCGATGCTGCGGCCGGGCTGAGTTTCTACGGTATAAGCACGGTTGCGCCTGTCGTCTGCCGTGCCTCGAGCCGGCGATGCGCCTCCGCCACTTCGGCAAGCGGCATGCTTGTGTGCACCGGGATTTTCACTGCGCCGCTGAGGACGACGCTGAACAGATCCTCGCTCATGGCGACGACGTCCTCACGCCTGGCGAGATGATGGAACAGCAACTGCCAGGTGGCGAACAGCGAACCCTTTTGCATCAAAAGCATGATGTCGAATGGCGGGATCGACCCCGACGCTGTGCCGTAGCTGACGAAGGTGCCGAACGGCCGCAGGCAGTCGAGTGAGGCGGGGAAGGTCACGTTGCCGACGCCGTCATAGACGACGTGGCAGCCTTCGCCGTTGGTGACCTCTTTCACCCGTGCGGCGAAATTCTCTTTGATGTAGTCGATGACATGGTCGCAGCCATTGGCGCGCGCAAGTTCGGCCTTTTCGGGTGAACCGACCGTGCCGATGACGGTCGCGCCGAGATGTTTGGCCCATTGCGTCAGGATGAGGCCGACGCCGCCCGCCGCGGCATGCACCAGGATGGTATGGCCCGCCTCGACGCGAAACGTGCGGCGCAGCAGATATTGCGCCGTCAGCCCTTTCAGCATCATCGCCGCACCTGTCTCGAAATCGATGGCGTCGGGCAGATGCACGACGAAATGCGCGGGCACGATGCGTTCTTCGGCATAGGCGCCGAGCGTCTCGACATAGGCGACTCGGTCGCCAGGCGCGAAGCCGCTGACGCCTTCACCGACGGCGACGATTTCGCCGGCGCCTTCATTGCCGGGAATGAATGGCAGAGCGGGCGGCGCGTATTCGCCGGTGCGAAAATAGATGTCGACGAAGTTGAGGCCGACCGCCCGGTTGCGCACGCGCACGTCGCCCGGTCCGGGCTGGCCGATGTCGACATCTTCGTAGGCGAGCATATCTGGCCCGCCATGGCGGTGAACACGGATCGCTTTCATGGTTTTCTTCCCTGCGCTGTTTCTCTTGAGTGTGAGATAGCGCGTGGCGAGATATCATTGTAGACTGATACCTATGACATCAGAGTTCAAACAAAATGATATCTGAGCAGATCGGCCTCGACCTTCTCCGCACCTATGTCGCGGTCTGCCGGCAAGGTAGCCTGAGCAGGGTCGCCGCGCAGACCGGCAAGACCCAATCGGCGATGAGCATGCAGATGCGCCGGCTGGAGGGCCTGCTCCAACGGCACTTGTTCCAGCGCACCGGCCGCGGTGTCGTACCGACTGCGGCGGGAGAGCTCTTTCTGGGATACGCGACCCGCATCCTCGCTCTCGGCGACGAAGCGGTGGCGCGTCTGCAGCAGGCTAGCATTGGCGGCGGCGTGCGTATTGGTCTTGCCGAAGAGGTCACCACGGCCGCGCTTTCGGCCGCGCTTGGGCGGCTGCATCGCACCTATCCCGACATCAGCCTCGACGCGATGGTCGAGCACAGCGTCGCGCTGGGACGGCTGTGGAGCGAGGATGCGCTGGATGTCATGATTGCCCCGACATCCGTCGTCGCGGCCGATGCCGTGACGACATGGAACGTCGAACTGCAGTGGGTCTGCGCCCAGGACTATGTGCTGGACCATGACCGGCCACTCGATCTCGCCGCCTTCGGCGCAACCTGCCCTTGGCGCAGGCGGATGATCGAGGCGCTGGTCGCCGCCGGCCGGGAGCACCGGATCGTCCTGTCGTGCCAGAGCGTCACCGGCCTTCA
The DNA here is from genome assembly GCF_040323095.1 of Mesorhizobium sp. M0058. Classification (NCBI taxonomy): domain Bacteria; kingdom Pseudomonadati; phylum Pseudomonadota; class Alphaproteobacteria; order Hyphomicrobiales; family Phyllobacteriaceae; genus Mesorhizobium; species Mesorhizobium sp. M0058. The sequence continues at coordinate 108,763 of NZ_JAMYUQ010000013.1, read as the reverse complement.
GGCCGCGATCGAGAACGGACTGGGCGTTGGACTGCTTCCGCCCGAATCCGTGCGCACTGCTTCGATGCGGGTGCTGAAGACGTCAGCCGGCCTGCCCGAGCCGCTCACGGTCCAATACGGCCTTTACGCGCACGACCGCAGGACAGCTGTAATCGATGCCGCGATCGAAATCCTGCTTAAGGATTTGCCGGCGGCGCCACGAGCACGGGCCGCCTGGCGGCGGGACGCTCTACCGGCCGTAATAGAGGGTGACGGTGTGCTTGGCCTCGGCGAAGAACAGCCAGCGCTCGACCAGCATGCCGGCGAACTGGACGGTTGCCGCAAGCACCGACAGCACCGCTGCGAATGGCCAGGGCAAAGCGAATAAGACAGAAAGCAGCAGCAGGGCAGGCAAGGCGAAAGCCAGCAACTGCGTGATCAGCCGCAGCTTTGCACCGTGCTTGCGGGCGATGCGAAAGCCCATTTCCTTGAGCAGGTAGTTCTCCTCGGTGTGCGGCCATTCCAGCGAGCGCACCGTCCCTCCGGCGAGGCCTGTCGCCGTGTTGGCGGTGGTCGCGATCTCCAGCGCGTCATTGTATCGCCACGTCGCCAGCTTCCAGCCCCAGCCGAGCAAGGTCAGCAGCAGGGCGGCTACCGCAACGGCGGTCGGGCTGATGGCGAAAGCCTGCAGCAGCGCGTTCAACAGCACGCTGCCGGTCATCGCCGAAAAGATGAGATAGCCCGGCAGCGTATACGGGCTATGCCACTGCGCGATCGGCTTCAGCGAGGCATAGATCATGCCGGTGGTGCAGACGGTGACGATTGCGCCGATAGTTGCGAGAAACCCGGCGATGGCCATCCAGCCTCCGGTGCGGCCAAAAAACACCCAGCCGATGCCGAACAGCCCGGCGGGAATGAAGGTCGCGACCGAGGCCACGCCTTCGCGCGACAGCCAGGAACTGCGCCATTGCGAGAAGGCGCGCCATGCACGTTCGGGGCGGCCGAGATGGCCGGTCGAGGACAATAGGCCGGCGGCGATCAGGCCGAGCGACAGCCCCATGCCGATAAGGCCGAGCCAGAAATGGGCCGGGATAAAACCCAGTCCGCCAAGCACGCCAAGCAGCGCCAGCAGGCCGTAGCCCGCTCCTGTGGCAGTTGTGAAGAAGACGACGGAAAAGGCTGGATGCATTGGTCAGTTCGAAAGCATGCGGTCGATCCAGCCGAGAAAACCGCCTTCGGCCGTGACTGGCTCGAGCCTTGGCGCCGGCACCCATGCGGCGCGCTGGGCGCGCGGCGGCAGATATTTGTTGGTCGGTTTGTAGCCCATCTCCGGCATCAGGTCGACGCCGCCACGCTCCGCCACCAGTTGCGAGACAGCCGACGAGGGATCGCCGAGATCGCCGAAATGCCGGGCGCTGGTCGGGCAGGCGGCAACGCAGGCCGGCACGCGGTCTTCCTCGGCCAGATTGTCGTTGTAGATGCGATCGACGCACAGCGTGCATTTCTTCATCACGCCGACGTCGGTATCGAATTCGCGCGCGCCATAGGGGCAGGCCCAACTGCACAGTTTGCAGCCGATGCATTTGCTTTCGTCGATCAGCACGATGCCGTCCGACGCCCGCTTGTAGGACGCGCCGGTCGGGCAGACAGTGACGCAGGCAGGCGTCTCGCAATGCAGGCAGGAGCGCGGAAAGTTGACCGTGCGCCCGCCGGCCTCGGTCGTGTGCTCATAGCTGTGCACGCGGTTGAACCAGACGCCGTCGACACGGCCGCCATAGGGGTCGATGTCGGTCAGTGGCGCCATGTGGCCGCCGGTGTTCCACTCCTTGCAGGCGGTGACGCAGGCCTGGCAGCCGACGCAGGTGTCGAGGTCGATGACCAGGCCAAGCTTCTTGTCTGTATGGGCGGGAAGGCAGGTCATTCCACGGCTTCCCTATTGACGCGGAACTCGGCGCCGAAGCGAAGGATGTCGGGCGAAGGCTCGACATTTGGCGGCTGGCTGAAACGCTCGAATTGCGGTTCGGTGAAGCCGGCTTCCTCATCAGAGCATTTGACGATGCGTACCCTGAGGTCGAACCACGCCGCCTGGCCGGTCACCGGATCGGAATTCGAATAGCGTTTGCCTTTCGCGTCAGCCGATGTCTGGTCGCCGATGATGTGGTTGAGCAGGAAGCCGCGATTGCTCTCGGCGGCGTTGTCCTTCAGCCCCCAGGCGCCGCGCCTTTTGCCGATGGCGTTCCATGTCCAGACCGTATCCGCATTGACCCCGTCGACCAGCTTGATCTGTCCCTTCACCCGGCCGTTGATGCTTTCGATCCACACCCAGTCGTCGTCGGCCAGGTCGAGAACTGCCGCGGTCTGGTGGTGCACGAACAGGCGGTTCTGGCTGGTGATTTGCCGCAGCCACGCATTCTGCGAGCCCCAGGAATGATACATGTGCATAGGCCGCTGCGTCAGCGCATGCAGCGGGTATTTCTGCGGATCGACCGCGGCCTCTTCGAACGGCGTAAACCAGAACGGCAGCGGATCCATATAGGTCTCGATGCGCTGGCGTTCGCTCTCGGTCGGCTGGACGCGACCATGACCGCGCGCGGCGAGGCGAAAGCGCTGCATCGGTTCGCAATAGAGCTGGAACACGATCGGCTCGGCCTTGGGGATGAACCCCATCTGCTCTGCGAAGTCGAGATAGGAGCGGTTGGCCATCTTGTAATAGCGCTGGTCCTCAGCAAAATCCTGGTGCCAGAAGCCGCCATTGTAGATGTAGCGCTGCAGCTGGTCGGGATTGACTTCGCCCTTGCCGACAGACGTGCCGTCCTTGCCGCGCCAGCCGGCGAGCGGGCCAATGCCGGGCGTGCGTTCGTGATTGACGATGTAGTCGGCATAGTCGGCATATCTGGCCGAGCCATCGTCCTCGACGAAGCCGGGCAGGCCAAGCCGAGCGCCAAGTTCGATCAGCACCGATTGGAACGGCCTGACATCTCGGTCCGGTTCGACCACCGGATGGCGGATCGCGTCGCCCGGCCCGTCGGCATGGCTGATCGGCCGGTCGAGCAGGCTGATGCAGTCGTGACGTTCGAGATAGGTGGTGTCGGGCAGCACCAGATCGGCGAACGGCACCGTCTCGGAATAATAGGCGTCGGAATAGATGATGAAGGGGATCTTGTAGTTACCCGCTTCGTCATGGTCGGTGAGCATGGCAATGGTCTCGACGGTGTTCATCGAGGAATTCCAAGCCATGTTCGACATGTACATCATCAGCGTGTCGATCGGGTACGGGTCACCGGCCCACGCATTTCGGATGACCGTATGCATCAGCCCATGCGCGGCGAGCGGCGCATCCCAGGAATAAGCCTTGTCGATGCGCAAAGGCGTGCCGGCCTCGTCGACCAGGAGATCGTCCGGCCCGCAGACGAAGCCGAGCGGCATACCGCCCAGCGGCGTCATCGGCTTGACCACCTTGCCGGCCGGCTTCGGTCCCGGCGGCGCCGAGCGCGGGTAGGGCGGCTTGAAACGGAAGCCGCCGGGCACGTCCACCGTGCCGAGCAGCACCTGCAGCAGGTGGATGGCGCGGCAGGAGTGAAAGCCGTTGGAGTGGGCCGAGATGCCGCGCATGGCATGCATCGACACCGGCCGTCCCTTGATCGTCTCGTGCCGCCGTCCGGCCCAGTCGGTCCACGCAACCGGCAGTTCGATCGTCTGTTCGAAGGCGACGTGGGCGAGTTCGGCGGCGATCCGGCGGATGGTGTCGGCCGGAATGCCGCATCGTGCCGCGACCGCATCGGGTGCGTAGCTGTCGTCCATGTAGCGGTCGGCGATAAGCCGAAACACCGGCACGCAGCGGCGGCCGGCGAACGTGAAGCTGCCGGTCAGCGCCGGCTTCGCATCCGCATCGGCTGCGTTGACGGTTGTCTTCGCCACTCTGTCCCACGCGAGAATATTGTTGTCGCTGTCGCGCAGGAATAGCCCGTCATCGACCGCGCCCGGCTCCTGGATGACCAGCACATGGGCGTTGGTGTAGCGGAGCAGATAATCGAGATCGACGCGGCCCGCCTTGAGCAGTTCGTGGATGAGGGCGAAGACGAAGAGGCCGTCGGTGCCGGGCCGGATCCCGATCCAGTCGTCGGCAATCGCGTTGTAGCCCGTGCGGCACGGGTTGATCGACACCACCTTGGCGCCGCGCGCCTTGAGTTTACCCAAGCCGATCTTGATCGGGTTGGAATCATGGTCCTCGGCGACGCCGAACAGCATGAAGTATTTCGTATTGTCCCAGTCCGGCTCGCCGAACTCCCAGAACGAGCCGCCGATCGTGTAGAGCCCGCCGGCCGCCATGTTGACCGAGCAGAAGCCGCCATGGGCGGCGAAGTTCGGCGTGCCGAACTGGCTCGCCCACCAGCCGGTCAGCGACTGCGACTGGTCGCGCCCGGTGAAGAAGGCGAGCTTTTTCGGATCGGTCCGGCGGATATGCGATAGCCGCCCGGTCGCAATCGAAAACGCTTCCTCCCACTCGATCTCGCGGAATTCGCCCGAGCCGCGCAGGCCGCTGCGCAACAGCGGCTTCTTCAGCCGCGCCGGGCTGTAGTGCTGCATGATGCCGGAGCTGCCCTTGCCGCAGATTACGCCGCGGTTAACCGGATGGGCCTTGTTGCCGTTGATGTAGCGCACCTTGCCGTCCTTGATGTGGACGTCGATGCCGCACCGGCAGGCGCACATATAACAGGTGGTCTTGGCGATGCTGTCGGAGATAGCGGGCGAGGTGTCGACGCCGTCGCCTTCATCAGGCGCGCGTGTATCGCCAAGCGGCCGTTGCGACGGTGCGGAATTGGCTCCGCGCGGCGCAGCTGGGTTCATGATGCCGGCGTGCTTTTGCTACCTGCGAATTTGGCCCGCGTCTTCGGTCCGGGGCCACGCATATAGTGTTCTTCAGGATGATATCGATCGCCGGCCAGCCGCCGCCTGAGGCCACGGGTCCAATGCGCAAACAGGGATCTGAACCGCCCGATCATTTTGTTGGCCGCGATTTGTTGGCGAATTCTTTCTAACTTCGACTGAAAAAGTAGAATAAAGCTATCGATCCGTCTAATCAGTTGTTCTTGTAAATTCGATCGGAATTGGTTCTTAATGCACACATGACGCTGGACCAGTTGCGCATTTTCGTTGCCGTTGCCGAACGCGGCCATATGACCAAGGCGGCGGAGCTTTTGGGCATCTCCCAGTCGGCGGCGTCGGCGGCCATCCGCGCTTTGGAAGAGCAGCATGGCGTTCATCTGTTCAACCGTGTCGGCCGCAACATCGAGCTGGCTCAGACCGGCCACCGTTTCCTGCCCGAGGCCAAGGCGGTGCTGGAACGCGCCGCCGCCGCCCGAAATGTGCTGGAGCATGTCTCGCAGACGGTCGCCGGCAGCCTGTCGATCGCCGCCAGCCTGACCATCGCCAGCTACTGGCTGCCGCGCAGGCTGGCCTCTTTCCATGAAGCCTACCCGGCGGTGCGCTTAAGCGTCAGCATCGGCAACACCAGGCAGGTCGAGGCCAATGTGCTCGACGGCACCGCCGATCTCGGTCTGGTCGAGGGGCGCACCGAGTCAGACATCCTCCGCCGCACCAAGGTCGACGTCGACAGGTTGATGCTGGTCGTCGCCGCCTCGCATCCCGAAATCGCCGAGATCGCGCCGGGCCGCCCGGATATCAGAGGGCTGCGCTGGATCATCCGTGAGGGTGGTTCGGGCACGCGCGAGGTGCTGGAGGACCTGGCCCGCCGCGAGGGGATATCGCTTGGCGACCTGCAGATATTTCTGGTGCTGCCGAGCAACGAGGCGGTTCGCCAGGCGGTCGAGGCCGGCGCCGGCGCCACCATCATCTCGGACCTCGTCGTCGGACGCGCCGTCGCCGAGGGCAGTCTCCGGTCGGTGCCGCTCGAACTGCCGAAGCGCGACTTCGCCATGATCACCCATCGCGACCGCCAGGCAAGCCTCGCCCAGATGGCGCTCAAGGCGCATCTCGGCGCTGAGGCCGTCAGCAATCCGGCGTAAGCGATCAGGCGAACTTCCGCTGTGCATCCAGCGCCAGGCCAAGGCCGACCGAACCGAACATGTCGCCCTCGATAACGGCGGCTTGCGGCACCAGCGACAGGATTTCGCGCCGTGCCAGCGGGATGGCGGTCGAGCCGCCGGTGAGGAACACGGCGGTGATGTCGGACGCTTTCACGCCAGCATCGGCAATCGTCTGCCGCACCGTAGCGGACACCCGCTCGATGTCGGCGGCAATCGTCTCTTCCAGGCCGTCTCGCGTGATCTCGGCGGCAAAACCCGCGCCGGGCAGCGCCACCGTTACATCGGCCGAAGCCTGATCCGTCAGCGCGATCTTGGCTCGTTCGACGAGGCCGGCCAGCGCATGGCCGTAACGGTGCTCGACAATATGGATGAAGCGGTCGACAAGGTCGGCGCGGACGGCCTCGAAGCGGATTTGCCTCAGATGCGTCATCGCCTTGGCAGTATAGACGAGGTTGATGCGCTGCCACGTCGCGAGATCAATGAAATAGCTCGCCGGCAGGTTGCGCTTGCCGTCTTTTGTGGGCGAGAGATAGCCGAGCTTGGGCATGACATGGGCGATGCTGAGCAGCCGGTCGAAATCGGTGCCGCCAATATGAATGCCTCGGTTGGCGAGGATGTCGTCCTTGCGGTCGCGTGAGCGGGCGCGTTGCGGCGAAACGCGCACGATCGAGAAGTCGGACGTGCCGCCGCCCATGTCGACTATCAACGCCAGTTCCTCGCGCTTCACGTCCTGCTCATAGTCGAGTGCTGCCGCAATCGGTTCGAACTGGAAGGCGATGTGCTTGAAGCCTTGCGCGCGCGCCGCTTTTTCAAGCTCGCTTTGCGCCTTGGCATCGGCTTCCACATCGTCGTCGACAAATTGCACCGGCCGGCCGAGCACAACGTTCTCCACCGGAGCGCCGGCATCTTCCTCAAGCCGCTTCTTCAAATGGCCGACGAACATGCCGACAATGTCGATGAAACCGATCTGCCGGGCCTTGATCCGCGTCTTCTCATGCGCCAGCGAACTGCCGAGCACGCTCTTCAGCGACCGCATCAGCCGGCCTTCGATGGCATCGGTGTAGTCGGCAATGGCGCGGCGGCCGAAATAGGTGTGACCGTCCTCGAAGTTGAAGAAAACCGCGCTTGGCAATGTCGGCTGTCCGCCTTCCAGCGCCACCAGCCGTGCCTGGCCGTTGCGGATCACGCCCACCGTAGAATTGGACGTGCCGAAATCGATGCCGCCAAATGCCTGGTGCATTGCAGCCTCCTGTCATTGGGTCGTCGCTGTGGCAGGCGTCCGCAAGGCGCGCGCCGTCCAGAGGCCTGACCGTTCTGCCGAATGATTGTGCGTGTAACCCGAGGGTTGGGAGGCGGCGGTCTATCGCAAGACTGAGAAAAGGGGAACCCCCTTTCCCCGGAAATGGGTCGTGCGCGTCAATCCCTGCGGAAGATCAGCCTGCCCAGCCAGCCGGTGATCATGGCCAGCGACACGGAGAAGACGCCGTAGAGAAACGAGTAATCATGCGCGACGCGGAAGATCGACTGTTCGAAGCCCGATTTGCGGATTTCGAGCTGGGCCGAGCTTTCCTTGAGGAACAGACCGCTCTTGAACAGGAACGCGCGGGCTTTATGGGTTCCAACCGGGACGTTGGGCGCCAGCCGCACCGTGGCGCGAAACAGGTTCTGCGACAGGAACTGCACGCCGCCGACATTCTCGCTATAGAGGCCGGTCGCCGCCTTGCGCTCGCGCAGCGCCACGGTGAATTCCTCGATCGTCGCCGGACTGTCGGTTACCTCGGCCGGCTGCATGTAAAGGTTGGAGGCGCCGAGCGACAGCTGCTTGTAGCTGTTGGGTTCGGTGATGTCCTGCAGCGGCCGCGTCGTGGCGACGGAGTAGGATACCGGCACGTTCTCGAAGGTCTCGGATTCCAGATTGACCCAGACGCCGAGCACCCGGTCCTTGCGGCGCACCACCACCGGCCGCGGCGGGCCTTCGAGCACGACGATGACGTCGTAGCGCCCCTGTCGCGCGACCAGCGGGTCGGGATTTTCCAGCGAACCGAAAATGGTCAGGTCGGCGCCGGAAAAGCCGGCGGTGATCGACACCGCGTCGGTGGAGAGACCGATCTGGATGCCTTCCGGCAAGGGGTTCGGCGATTGCGCTGCCGCCGGCAGAGCGAGGGCGAAAAGCAAAACGGCGGCCGAAAAAATCCCCCACCGCGGCATCAGTTCAGGCCCGCGGCGGTCAGCGAATAGAGGTTTGGCGGCGTGACGAAGAGATCGATGGCAAGCCGGATGGCAACCGCCAGCACCAGCAGCGCCAGCAGTGCCCTGAGCTGTTCGCCGCGCAGCTTCTGTCCTGCCTTGGCGCCATATTGCGCGCCGGCAACGCCGCCCGCCATCAGCAGGAAGGCAAGCATGACGTCGACCGTCTGGTTGGTGGTGGCGTGGACCAGCGTGGTGTAGGCCGAGGTGAAAATGATCTGGAACAGCGAGGTGCCGATGACGACGTTGGTCGGCACTTTCAGGAGGTAGATCAGCGCCGGCACCATGATGAAGCCACCACCGACACCCATGATCGACGACAGGAAGCCGATGCCGGCGCCGAGCCCCAGCACCGGAATGACGCTGACGAACAGCTTCGAGGCCCTGAAGCGCATCTTCAGCGGCAGCCGGTGGATCCAGTTGTGCTGGCCGGATTTCTTCAAGACCGGCGCCGCACCGCTGCGCGTCGCGCGCAGCGCATTGACGCTCTCGACCAGCATCAGCCCGCCGACGGTGCCAAGCAGCACGACGTAAAGCAGTGAGATAAACAAATCGAGCTGGCCGAGCCGACGCAGGAAGGCAAAGACGAAGATACCGCCGGTCGAGCCTACGATGCCGCCGGCCAGCAGCACCCCGCCGAGCTTGAAGTCGAGCGTGCCGCGCTTCATGTGCGACAGCGCGCCGGAGAAGGAGGAGGCGATAACCTGGTTGGCACCGGTAGCAACGGCGATTGCCGGCGGGATGTTGTAGAAGATCAAGAGCGGCGTGATCAGAAAGCCGCCACCGACCCCGAACATGCCCGACAGGAAACCCACCGCCGCGCCCATTGCCAGCAGCACGAAGACGTTGACGGAAATTTCCGCGATCGGGAGATAGATGCCCACCCGTCAGTCTCGATCAGTTTGCCTGTCGGCGATTGCAGCCATTCCAGGGCATTGTCGCACCGAAAAGCCAATTCTTTCTTGCACCGCCGGGGCAGTGGGATCAAACCCCGTCGCCCTACCGAAACAAAAAACATCTCAAGCAGTTAACAGGCAAATGTATGGCAAGGGCGTCGCGTTAGCGACGCATCTGCCGTTATTTGTGCGCCAGCAGCGCCTTCACCAGCTTTTCGTCGATTTCGCCGGTCGCCTGCATCTTGTTGTCGGTCTGGAAAGCCATGATTGCGGTCTTGGTCTTGCCGCCCATCACGCCATCGGCGCCGCCGGCATCGTAGCCGTTCTTGTTGAGGATGAGCTGGATGTTCTTGACCGCCTTCTTCATGTCGACGCTGGCGGTGGTCTGCGGCGTGCCTTCCTGCCAGGATTCAGGAATGTCGGCCGAGTTGAACGCCGGGTCGAGCGGCTTCGGCTTCCACAGTTCCGTGGCGGCGCGCGCCCGCTCCAGCTGTTCGGGGCGCAGCGCAGTGGCGACTTCGTCGCGCTTTGCAGCCGCATCCTTGTCGCCGGTCTTGGCGACGAGCGCGAACCATTTGTAGGATTCCTCCAGGCTCTGCTTCATGCCGACGCCCTTTGCCGCCAGGATGCCGAGATTGAACTGGCTGTCCTTGACGCCGACATCGGCCGCCGCCTGAAACCAGTGCGCGGCCGATTCATTGTCGGTCACGCCGTCGGCGGCCATGGCAAACAGAACGGCCAGATTGTGCATGGCGCTGGCATTACCCTGCGCGGCGGCGAGCTGGTAGAAGGTCTTTGCCTTCTTGACGTCGCGCGTGACGCCGATGCCCTTCTCGTAGAAATTGCCGATGCGGTATTCCGCCGGTGCGAAGCCGAGCTCGGCCGACTTTTCGTACCATTTGGCCGCTGCCGCCATGTCTTCCTTGACGCCGCGCGATTCAGCATAGCGCGAACCGAGCTCGAACAGCGCCTTGGCGTCACCGCCGGCAGCCGCGTCGCGCAAGGCTTGCGGGCCGGCATCGGCCGGAACGTCTATCTTGGCCACGACAGGTGCTACCGCGGCATCAGCCGGCGGAACGGCGCCGGTAGTATCCGAGGCCGTCGTATCCGAGGCCGAGGGCGCCATGACGGCGGCCGCAGGCTGCGCGTCGGCAGCCGCCGGTTCCGCAGTGGCGGTGGTCGGCAGCATTGCATTTGGCGCGGGGGCCGGATCGGCCAAAGCCATCGGCGCTGGCGCGGGCTCCACCGCCGGCACTTCGGGCCCAGCGACCGAGGCCGCATTCATTGGCGCATCGTTGCCAGCTGGCGGTTCCGTGGGCTCCGCCTGCCTGACGATCCGGGCCGGCACGTCCTGAACGGCCACCTGCTGTTCTGCCTTGGGTTGGCTGGCAGCGTTGACCGAGGCAGTCTCGACCGGCTGCGAGGCGACGATCGGCGCTGTATCGTTGCTTGCGACCTCGACCGGGTCGGCGAAGAAGGCCTTGCCCAACTGGAGGCCGGCAAGCGCCAGCATGATCGCGACCGCTCCCATCAGGATCGGCTTGCGCCGCGCCTTGAGCAGGTCGCCGATACGAAGCGCCTTGACCGGGCCCTTCATGGTAGACTGGCGTTTCAACGCGTCGGCCTCGGCGGCCGCGGCCTGCGCCGCGCGCCTGGCCGCGGCAATGAAGTCGGATTTCGACGCATCGCCGGAGTTTTGGCGCACCGGTGGGCCACGTTCGTCGCGTACGCGCTTCATGATGGCGTTGAGGTCGGGCGCGCCGGAGCCCGGCTCCAACGGCCGGTTGGCGAGCTTCGGATCGAGCGGCTCGTCGAGATCGACGCTCGGCAGGTCGACATTGGGCCCCGAGCCGGCAAGCGGCGGCATGTCAGCCGGCTTCTTGCCCCTGAAGGCGCGCGCAAATCCACCGAACAGCGACTTCTTGGCCGTGGCTTCGCCGTTCTCGGCAATCCTGTCGGAACCGAGCGCTGCCTGGGCAGCGGCCGCGGCAGCCTCGGCTGGCGAGCGCCGTACGGGTTCGCTGCCCATGACCGGGTCGCTACGCGTACCCGGGTCGGCGCGCATATCCGGCTCGCTGCGCATGATGGCGGCGGCGCGGCCGTCGAGATCGGCCATGTCTCCGGTCAGCGGCAGCGGCTGGTCGATATCCATCGACGGCGCGTCCTGCACCGAAATCTTGGAGGCGCGTGCAGCGCGGGCCCGCCGCGCCGGCTCGGCCTGGGCATCCAGAAGCTCGCTCACCGCCTCGGCCGGTTCGCTGGTCTCCAGCGAGCCCAGACGATCGACGATCTTGAGCAACGTGTCGTGGATAGCCTCGAATGTCCGTGAATTGCGCTCGTCCGAACGGCGCGTCAGCGCTTCCAGCGTCTTCAGATCCTGAGCAAGGCCGGTAACGGCCGCGGTGTTGGCGTTGGAATCTGCCAGCGAGCGCACGGCGCTCTCGGCTGCTTCGCGTGCCGCGCCCATGATGGATTCGCGGGTTCCGGCCAGCGACTTCTCGATTTCGTTGAGGCGCGGGCTGATGTCCTCGAATTCCGGCAGCGGCGTGCCGGGCTTCGACAGATGCGCCGATAGGCTGGAGACCTGCGCCTCAAGGCTGCGGATCAGTGCCGGATCGATGCCGGCGACCTGCGCGGCCGACGATTCCAGCCGGCTTGAAATGTCTTCGAGCCGGCTTTCCAGGCCGCGGATCGCCGCCTCGTTGGCAGGATCGGGAATGCGCGTCTCCATGCGTTGGGCGAGCGCGGTGAAGCGTGCGTCGATGGCGTCCATGATGCCGGCGCTGTCAGCCTGCGGCTGGCGCTGGTCCAGCCGGTCGGCAACCTCGTCCAGCCGCCGCTCGAGATCGCGAAACAGCATGTTGCCCTGTTCGATGGCATCGCCCTGCCGACGTTCCATCATGCCCGACAGCACGTCGAAGCGCTGTTCCAGACCCTGGAAGATATAGTCGGCGTCGGGCATGGCCGGGGCGCGGTCGATCTTGTCGGCGATCATCGCGATCTGCTTGCCGAGGCGCTCCATCGCCTGTTCCGGCAGATTGGCGCGGCCGGCAAGCTCGTCGACCCTGTTCGACAGCGTGCTGAGACGGTCGAGAACCTCGCCGCTCGGACGAACCTGCACGACTTCCTCGATCTGCTGCGCCAGCGAGGCGATCCGCTTCTCGATGCGTTCAAAGGGTTCGGGGTCGAAGGAATTGGCCTGTGCGGCGACGGTCGAGGCGACGATGGCGCGCGAAATCTCATCAAGCCGTTCGTCGATCAGGCCAAGCGTGTCGCCGCCGCGGTTGCTCTGCTGGCTGACGAAATGATCGACGGCGCCGGCAAGGGTGCGGACCTTTTCTTCCATCGAGCGCAGCGACAGCGATTCCGGCAGATTGTGGACGGCATTGCTGATCTGTTCGAGCCGGTCGGTCAGGGCCGAAAATCCGGGGCCGTCGGCACGGTTGCGCTGGTCGGCGTCGACACGGTCCTCGAACGCGCTCCAGCGGCGGTCGAAATCGTCCCAGCGGCGGTCGACCTTCAGCACGCTTTCCTCGCGCGCCAATGTGTCGAGCGCCGTCTTTACCTGCTCGAGCTCGAGCCGCAGCATGTTGACGCTTCGGTCGTCGCTCTTCTCGGCCAGCGTCTGGATTGCGCCGGACAGCCGCTCGAATTCGACGCCGAGTTCGGCGCTGCCCTTGCCGGGCAAGCCGCCTGCCTGACCACCCGATTGGTTGCTCGCCTGGAAGGCCCGTTCGATGTCCTTGCGCAACGCGGCGAATTCGCGCTGCAGGCCGGCCGTCATCTGATGGCGCAGTTCCTCGCGCAGGCCACGCAATTCGCCGGCGATCTTGCCGACCACGGCGACGCTGTCTTCCTGGCCGCGCACGCGGTCGATGTCGCGCGCGATCGCCTGATAGTTCTGGTCGAAGCCGGCCGGCCCGGCGCCTTTCGGCCGCGGCGTGGGCTGCGGGTCCTCGTACCAGCGCGGCGGGGCGTAGGGCTGGGCGCTTGCGTAGCGCGGCTCTGCCGGCGGCCGGCGCGGATCGAAGCGCTCGGCGGCGTCCTCGCGCTTGCGCTCCAGCCGCTGCTCCAGCGTTTCCAGCGAGCGGTTCAATTCATCAAGTGTGGTGTTCGGCCTGCGCGGCCTGCCGGCGTTGAGTGTATCGAGATAGGACCGCTTGCTGTTCATCGATGCGTCCGTTTTTCAGAATGGCCGGCTTGCTGCCAGTTTCCCAAGTCCTTGTCGGGAACGAAGGCGGCCGCGCGGCACTGCTGCGGCGGAAGACGAGCTTCCCGGGCCAGGCCCGCTCTCCGAAAAACCGTGAAAAATTCGCTACAGGATAAACACGGGTGACCGACATCCGCACATTTCACCCATCGTGGTAAACAAGGTGTTAACCAAGCTTAAGAAGTTACGGCATTGCTGAAATACAGGCGGTGCCCGTTCGGACCCGGCGCCGGGGGTGCGGCATAAGGTTTCGCAATCCCAGAACGCCCTTGCGTCATGCGGCGGCTATCGATATAGAATTGACGTAAACGTAAGAGGGGCGCCGTTCGTGCCTTTTGCGATGAATTAGTTGAAACCACGACTGGAAGCATGCCCCCGCTTCCACTCAGGCGTTGCAAGGTCCGAGACCGCGATGCCACGACAGGGGAAAGCCAGTGACTATGAAACTTGTTTCGCCCGGCGAAGCCGCGGCCAACACCAACAATATGTCTGCCGAAGCCAGTGAGGAGCTCGTGCGCATCGGCGAGATGGCCAAGAAATACGGCGTGACGCTGCGCACGCTGCGTTTCTATGAAGACAAGGGCCTGCTCAATCCGAAACGCGATGGGGCAACGCGCCTCTACACGCGCCGCGACAAGGCGCGGCTGAAGCTGATCCTGCTCGGCCGCAAGGTCGGGTTCTCGCTGCGCGACGTCAAGCAGATGATGGATCTCTACGATCCCACGGGATCCAACACCAAGCAATTGCGGCTGGCTCTCGACAAGTCGGAGAAGCAGCTAGCCCGCCTGCAGAAGCAGCGCGCGCTGATCGACGACGCCATCAACGAGCTGAGCGGCTCGATGTCGGCCGTGCGCCAGATGCTGTCCGAGCGTTCGGCCCCGGCCAGCGCCGCCAGCTGATTTTGCTCCGCAGCTCCCGGCGAAAGCTTTGAACTTAAGAGCCGCGCGGCCGCCCCCGCGGCTCTTTTTGTTTGACCCCCCTCGCTTTGCACAAAGCCATGCACCGCTCGTGCGACAGGCTGGCATAGGTAAATTTTGTCCCGGCGACAAAATTGACGTTTACGCAAACGTCAATTTTTGCTATCTCGCTTTCGACATTGGCCGGCGTGCCGCCCCAACCTCATGTTCGGGGCCCGATCTCGCGGCCAAGACCCGCATGGTGGAGGAACACATGCCGATCTACAGGGCGCCGGTCCAGGACACGCTGTTCGTGCTCAACGAGGTGCTGGGTTATCAGCGATATTCCAACCTTCCCGGGTTTGCCGACGCGACGCCCGACGTTGTCGAGGCGATCCTCGCCGAAGGCGCCAAGCTCGCCGAAAACGTTATGCATCCTCTGAACCGCGTCGGTGACATGGAAGGCTGCGTGCGCCATGAGGACGGCTCGGTGACGACGCCGAAGGGCTTCAAGGAAGCCTACGACCAGTATCGCGAAGGCGGCTGGATGGGACTGGCGGCGCCCGTCGAGTTCGGCGGCCAGGGGCTGCCCTATGCCGTGCACACCGCGGTTGCCGAATACATGGTTTCGGCCAACATGGCGCTGATGATGTATCCCGGCCTGACGCAAGGCGCGATCGCTGCGATCATCACACACGGCACCGACGAGCAGAAGGCGACATGGCTGCCAAAGCTGGTCGAGGGGTCCTGGACCGGTACCATGAACCTGACCGAGCCGCATTGCGGCACCGATCTTGGCCTGCTGCGCACCAAGGCGGTGCCGAACGGCAACGGCACCTACAAGATCTCAGGCCAGAAGATCTTCATCTCGGCCGGCGAGCACGACATGTCGGAAAACATCGTCCATCTCGTGTTGGCCCGCATCGAAGGCGCGCCGGCGGGCGTGAAGGGCATCTCGCTATTCATCGTGCCAAAGCTGAAGCTCGATGCCTCGGGCAATCCGGGCGAGAAGAACACGCTCTCCTGCGGGTCGATCGAGGAGAAGATGGGCATACACGGCAATTCGACTTGCGTCATGAATTATGACGAGGCCGAAGGCACGCTGCTCGGTGAGGCCAATGGCGGCCTGAAGGCGATGTTCACGATGATGAACGAAGCCCGGCTCGGCGTCGGCCTGCAGGGCCTGTCGCTGTCCGAGATCGCCTACCAGAACGCGGTCTCCTACGCCAAGGACCGGCTGCAGGGCCGCTCGCTGTCTGGCGCCAAGGCGCCGGACAGACAAGCCGATCCGATCATCGTCCATCCCGACATCCGCCGCTCGCTGATGACCATGAAGGCCTTCAATGAGGCCGGCCGCGCGCTGGCGCTGTGGACGGCGATCAAGTCCGACATCGCCCACCGCTCCGCCGACGACAAGGATCGCCAGGCGGCCGACGACTATACCGGCCTGCTGACGCCGGTGATCAAGGGCGTGCTCACCGACAAGGGTTTTGACCATGCAGTCATGGCGCAGCAGGTGTTCGGGGGCCACGGCTACATCGAAGAGCACGGCATGAGCCAGTTCGTGCGCGATGCCCGCATCGCCATGATCTATGAAGGCGCCAACGGCATCCAGGCGCTCGACCTCGTCGGCCGCAAGCTTGGTCTGAATGGCGGCCGCGCCGTGCAGGCCTTCTTCAAGGACGTCGGCGAGTTCTGCGAGGAGAACCGCGCCGACGAGAAGCTGGCGCCTTTCACCAAGGCGCTGAAGAAGGGCCTCAACGATCTGCAGGCGGCGACCATGTGGCTGGTGCAGAACGGCATGGCCAAGCCCGACAATGCCGGCGCCGCGTCGACCGATTACATGCATCTCTTCGGCCTGGTCGCGCTGGGCTATATGTGGGCGCAGATGGCCAAGGCCGCGCTCGGTAAGACCGGGGCCAATGGCTCCCAATCTGTCCACGAAAATGGGGCTTTTTACGATAACAAGGTGGTGACGGCGCGCTTCTTCATGGAGCGGATCATGCCCGAGACATCGGCACATCTCGCCCGCATTTCCAGTGGTGCGGACACGCTAATGGCGCTGCCTGCGGAAGCGTTCTAGAAATGGCTGGCGTCCCCCTCCCCCTTGAGGGGAGGGTGGCCCGAAGGGCCGGGAGGGGTCCTTGCGTGCAGTGCGCCGGCTGGTTGGCGCTTTGGTAGGAGATGATCGCAATGCCCCAAACCCGCGTCAATTCCGAAGATAAGGTCGAGCACGTCATCGGCGACCCCACCCGACCGCTTCGCGGCCACCCTCCCCTCGAGGGGGAGGGGGACGTTGGCGCGGGAGAAACGGCATGACAAATCCAGCCGAAGTGCTCTCCTTGCCGAAGCCCGCCTGGGCGGCGGACGAGGTCGGCATGCTCTACGACATGGCGCACCGCTTCATGTCGGAAGAGATCGCGCCGCGCTACGACGAGTTCGAGAAGAACGAGATGGTCGACCGCGAGAGCTGGCGCAAGGCGGGTGCCGCCGGCCTGCTCTGCGCCTCTATGCCGGAGGAATATGGCGGCTCCGGCGGCACCTTCGCGCATGAGAGCGCCATCATCGAGGCGATCGGCCATGTCGGCGTCGACGGTTTCGGCATCGGTCTCCACAACGCGATCGTTGCTCCTTACATCCTTCACTACGGCTCGGAAGAGCAGAAGAAGAAATGGCTGCCGAAACTGGCGACCGGCGAACTGATCGGCGCCATCGCCATGACCGAGCCGGGCGCCGGCTCCGACCTGCAAGGCGTCAAGACGCGCGCCGAGAAGGACGGCAACCAGTACAAGATCAACGGTTCGAAAACCTTCATCACCAATGGCCAACTGGCCAATTTCATCATCGTCGTCACCAAGACCGATCCGGCCAAAGGCGCCAAGGGCACCTCGCTGATCGTCGTCGAGGCCGACGAGGCCGACGGCTTCGAACGCGGCCGCAACCTCGACAAGATCGGCCTGAAAGCCAACGACACGTCGGAGCTGTTCTTCAATGATCTGCGCGTGCCGACCTCGAACCTGCTTGGCCACGAAGAGGGACAGGGCTTCATCCAGCTGATGCAGCAATTGCCGCAGGAGCGCCTGCAGATCGGCACCGGCGCGATCGCCATGATCGAACGCGCCCTGGCGCTGACCATCGACTACGTCAAGGATCGCAAGGCTTTCGGCAAAGCGATCATCGAGTTCCAGAACACCCAGTTCAAGCTCGCCGAACTGAAGACCGAGGCCACCATCGGCCGCGTCTTCTACAATGATTGCGTCACCCGCCACATCAATGGCGGGCTGGATCCAGTGACGGCGTCGATGGCGAAATACTGGCTCTCGGACCTGCAGGGAAAAGTCGTCGACGAATGCCTTCAATTGCATGGCGGCTATGGCTACATGAATGAATATCCGATCGCCCGCATGTTCCGCGACGCCCGCGTCCAGCGCATCTACGGCGGCACCAACGAGATCATGAAATTGCTGATCGGCCGCTCTCTCTGAGAGCGACGTCGGCAAAGCAAGGAGCAAGCAAATGGCTGAAGCTTATGTCTATGACGCCGTGCGCACACCGCGCGGCAAGGGCAAGAAGGATGGCTCGCTGCACGAGGTGCCGGCGGTGCGGCTTGCGGCCAGGACGCTTGAAGCGTTGCGCGACCGCAACGGCCTCGACACTGCAAACGTCGACGACATCATCTTCGGCTGCGTCGATCCGGTCGGCGAAGCCGGCTCCGTCATTCCGCGTGCCGCCGCCTTCGAGGCCGGCTACGATAACAAGGCGCCGGGCATGCAGATCTCGCGCTTCTGCGCCTCAGGCCTCGACGCCATCAATTTCGGCGCCGCCAAGATCGCTCAAGGCGCCGACGAGATCGTCATTGCAGGCGGCGTGGAATCGATGTCGCGCGTCGGCATGGGCGCCTCGGGCGGCGCGTGGTTCATGGACCCGTCCGTCGGCCTGCCCGGCTGGTTCGTGCCGCAAGGCATTTCGGCCGACCTGATCGCCACCAAATACGGTTTTTCGCGCGACGACGTCGATGCCTATGCGGTCGAGAGCCAGAAGCGTGCGGGCAAGGCCTGGGCCGATGGCCGTTTCAAGAACTCCGTCATACCGATCAAGGACCAGAACGGCCTCACCATCCTCGATCATGACGAGCATATGCGGCCGTCGACCGACATGCAGTCGCTGGCTTCGCTCAACCCGTCCTTCGTCATGCCTGGTGAAATGGGCGGCTTCGACGCGGTCGCCGTGCAGAAGCACCCTGAGGTGGAAGAGGTCAACCACGTCCACCATGCCGGCAACTCGTCCGGCATCGTCGATGGCGCGGCCGCCGTACTGCTCGGCTCGAAGAAGGCCGGCAAGACGATGGGCCTGAAGCCACGCGCCCGCATCCGCGCCTTTGCCAACATCGGCTCCGAGCCGGTGCTGATGCTTACCGGTCCGGTCGACGTCACCGAGAAGCTTCTGAAGCGCGCCAAGATGAAGCTGTCGGATATCGACCTGTTCGAGCTTAACGAGGCCTTCGCCTCGGTGGTGCTGCGCTACATGCAGGCATTCGAAATCCCGCACGACAAGATCAACGTCAATGGCGGCGCCATCGCCATGGGCCATCCGCTCGGTGCCACCGGCGCGATGATCCTGGGCACGGTGCTGGACGAGCTCGAGCGCCGCGATTTGAACACCGCTCTGGTGACGCTCTGCATCGGCGCCGGCATGGGCACCGCAACGATTATCGAACGCGTCTGATTTTCGGCCGGAAGGAGAGAGACATGACTTATACAAACTTCACGGTCGACACGGACGCAGACGGCATCGCGATGGTCACCTGGAACATGCCGGACCGCTCGATGAACGTCTTCACCGAAGAGGTGATGAACGAGCTCGACAAGATCATCGACCAGGTGGTGGCCGACGCCGCCATCAAGGGCGCGGTGATCACCTCGGGAAAGGACAGCTTCTCGGGCGGCGCCGACCTGACCATGCTGCAGAAGATGCTGGCCGTATTTGCCAAGGAGAAGACCAAGGACCCGGAGAAGGCGGCACAGCTCCTGTTCGACAATGCCGGCCGCATGGGTGGCTTGTGGCGCAAGCTCGAAACGTCGGGCAAACCTTGGGTCTCGGCGATCAACGGTACCTGCATGGGCGGCGCGTTCGAGCTGTCGCTGGCCTGTCATGGCCGCGTTGCAGCTGACTCCGAAAAGGTCAAGATGGCCTTGCCGGAAGTCAAGGTCGGCATCTTCCCCGGCGCCGGTGGCACCCAACGCGTGCCGCGCCTGACCGACCAGCAGCAGGCGTTGCAGATGCTGACCACCGGCCAGACGCTGTCGCCGCAGAAAGCCAAGGCGATGGGGCTGATCCACGAGATCGCCGAACCCGGCAAGCTGATCGAGACCGCCAAAGCGATGATCAGGAACGGCCTGAAAGCCGTCCAGCCCTGGGACGAGAAGGGCTTCAAGCTGCCTGGCGGCCAAATCTATACGCCGGCCGGCTTCAATCTGTGGCCGCCGGCCATCGCCATCCTGCGCCGCGAGACCTACGGCAATTATCCGGCCGCCGCGGCCATCCTGAAATGCGTCTATGAGGGCCTGCTGGTGCCGTTCGACACCGGTCTGCGGATCGAACAGCGCTATTTCACCGAAATCATGCAGTCGAAGGAAGCAGCAGCGATGATCCGCTCGCTGTTCGTGTCGCTGCAGGAGCTCAACAAGGGCGCCCGCCGCCCGGCCGGCGTGCCGGAGACCAAGTTCAAGAAGATCGGTATTCTCGGCGCCGGCTTCATGGGTGCCGGCATCGCCTTTGTCACCGCCAAGGCCGGCATCCCGGTCGTCCTGCTCGACCGCGACATGGCGTCGGCCGAAAAGGGCAAGGCGCATTCCGACAGCCTGATCTCCGATCAGGTCAAGAAGGGCCGCGCCAAGCCCGAGGAGAAGGACAGACTTCTGTCGTTGATCACGCCGACGGCCGACTATGCCGATCTCGCCGGCTGCGATCTGGTGGTCGAGGCGGTGTTCGAGGATTCGGCCGTCAAGAAGGCTGCCACCGAGCAGGCCGAAGCCGTGCTGAAATCGTCGGCGATCTTCGCCTCCAACACTTCGACCATCCCGATCACCGCGCTGGCCAAGAATTCGGCGCGGCCGAAGAATTTCGTCGGCATCCACTTCTTCTCGCCGGTCGACAAGATGATGCTGGTCGAGATCATTTTGGGCAAGAAGACCGGCGACAAGGCGCTGGCCACCGCGATCGATTTCGTGCGCGCCATCAAGAAGACGCCGATCGTCGTCAACGACACGCGCGGCTTCTACGTCAACCGCTGCGTGCTGCGCTACATGTCGGAAGCCTACAGGATGCTGATCGAAGGCGTTCCGGCGCCGATGATCGAGAACGCCGCCAAGGCCGCCGGCATGCCGGTCGGCCCGCTGGCGCTGACCGACGAGACGGCGATCGACCTTGCCCAGAAGATCATGAAGCAGACCATCAGGGACCTCGGAGACAAGTCTGTCGACCCCAGGCAGATGGCGTTGATCAACACGCTGGTCGACACCCATCGCCGCTTCGGCCGCAAAAACGGCAAGGGTTTTTACGACTATCCCGCCAAGCCTGCCAAGAAGAAGCTGTGGCCGGGCCTGAAGGATCTCTATCCGCAGCTGGAGGCCGAGAAGGTCGACTATGAGGAACTGCAGCAGCGCCTGCTGGTAACCATTGCGCTGGAAGCGGCCCGGGTGATGGAGGAAGGCATCGTCACCGATCCGCGCGAGGCCGATCTCGGGTCGATACTCGCCTTTGGTTTCGCGCCATTCACCGGCGGCGCGCTGTCCTATATCGACGGCATCGGCGCCGGGGAGTTCGTCAGAATAGCCAAGGGCCTGCAGAAGAAATACGGCGCCGAGTTCAAGGCGCCCAAGCTGCTACTCGACCTGGCGGAGAAGGGCGAGACCTTCTACCAGCGCTTCGATCCCTATGCGAAAGGCGAAGTGCAGAAGGCCGCTTGAGCTAGCGCCCCATGTACGTCTGGGGGCGCCTTGCGCGCATGGCCACGGCAAGGCGCCGTGGCCCTTACGCGGTCGGCAGCGAAAGTCGGCTGGCTTTTCGCTGCCTGCCGACATCGACTTCAACCTCCATCTCAACAACGCCCGCTACATGATGCTCGCCGACCTCGCGCATAACCCGAAAATCGGAATCGATTTTCGGAAAGGATCATGCGCCAAATCAAAATGCTACAGCGTCCTTGGCGCGTCCAATAGGACGCTTGCCCGCTCCGTTCAACCGCGACCGCCGACCGAGGCCGAGCGGGTTTGCATGACCTCCCACCAGGGATTGCGCAGCCTGCCCAAGGCAGTTTGAGGCATCCATGACGACTTCGCCGCACGCAGCTTTTTGAGAGATCGGGCCGCGCGCCGGTGGACAATCGGATAACCGCGCGTTAGAAGGAAAAGGTATTTTTTCCTGTTTTGAGGAGAGCGAATTGCTCTCGCATGACCGAGTTTGGGCAGCCATCGACGCTCTCGCCGAGCGCTATTCGTTGTCGGCCTCCGGCCTGGCCCGGCGAGCCGGTCTGGACTCCACCGCCTTCAACAAGTCGAAGCGGCTGTCCTCGGATGGGCGGCCGCGCTGGCCCTCGACCGAATCGCTGGCCAAGATCATCGAGGCGACAGGCGCTTCGCTCGACGAATTCACCGGGCTGGTCGAAGGCCGCGCCAAGACAGCTTCGGGCCCGTTAGCCTCGCAGCGTTCGGCGGTGCCGCTGCTCGGCTTTGCCCAGGCCGGCGCCGGCGGCTTCTTTGACGATTCCGGCTATCCCTCAGGCCAGGGCTGGGACCTTGTCGAGCTTCCGGCACGGGCGACCGAAACCTCCTATGCGTTGAAGGTGCAGGGCGATTCCATGCTGCCGCTCTACCGCAATGGCGATGTGCTGATCGTCGAGCCGGGCGCCGCTACCCGCAAGGGCGACCGCGTCGTCGTCAAGACCAATGCCGGCGAAGTCATGGCCAAGGTGCTGGAGCGCCAGACGACGAAATCGATCGTGCTGATCTCGCTCAACCCCGACCACCCGGACCGCGACATCGCGATGCGCGATGTCGAATGGGTGGCGCGGATCGTCTGGGCAAGCCAGTAGGTCTCGCGGTGCGTCTGCTTCAAATCCTCATAGCCCTCCTGGCGATCCCGGTGATGGTCGCCATTGTCGTCGCCGGCGGTCGCGCGCTGCATCACGAAAGCACCGCCATCACCGTCGACCAGATCGACCCGGACACCGAGGCCGTGCCCGAGGAGCCGGCGACGTCGGCGATCCCCGAGGTCCAGCCCGTCAAGCCTCCGATGCACTCGCCTCCGGTGCATTCGAGGGCGATCGATCCCGAGGCCATCGCTCCGCCGCCGCTGCCGGCAGAAGAACTTGAACGGGTCGAGCCACGCGCGCCGCTGAGCGACCTGGCGCTGGCCGGACCGCCCAAGCCGCGTGGGCGCAGAGCGGTCGACGACTGGGGAGGAACAAAACTGTTCCAGCCGGTCGCGGCCGCCGCCGGCCTGATCGAAGCCAATGGTTATTCCGTGACGGTCTCCGGCATCGACATCGTCAGGCAAGACGAGACCTGCACCGAGGGCGGCAAGTCCTGGGCTTGCGGTATCAGGGCGCGCACCGCGTTCCGGTCTTTCCTGCGCGGCCGGGCCGTTGCCTGCAAGGTGCCGCCGGAGGCCGACCGTGCGTTGATCGCCGCCGAATGCCGCATCGGCAAGCTGGATGTCGGCCAGTGGCTGGTCGAAAACGGCTGGGCGCGCGCCACGGCAGGCGGCCCCTATGTCGAAGCGGGCGACAAGGCGCGCGCCGCCAAGAAGGGCGTCTTCGGCGCCGCGCCCGATCTTGGCGGCCTGCCACCGGCGCCAACGCCTGTTGCGGCACCGACGGCGTCGCAACCGATCCTCGATGCCCCGGCGATAGACACGCCGCCGGCCGGGACGGAAATTATGCCGCCAGCTGACCAGCCAGCGCCCGCTCAATGAGCGCGCGGGTTTCGGCGATGCCGTAGAGGGCTGCGAACGAACCGAAGCGCGGTCCGCGTTCCTGGCCGATCAGCACCTGGTAGATCATCTGGAAGAAAGCGCCCGAGACACCAGGGCCGCCGTCCGGGCTCTTCTTCGAATGGTCCTGATAGCGTTCGATCTTGCGCGCGACGTTGAGCGAAGCGTTCTGGATCGCTTCGCCGTCGGCGCCGGCCGGCAGGCCAGCAAGCGCGTTGCCAAGCGCTTCCAGCGCCACGCGTTCGACATCGTCGGCCGGCCGGAAGGTCTTCGTCGGCTTCACGAAATCGTCGAAGTAGCGGATGGCGAAACCGACCAGCTGGTCGAGTTCGGGATGCGTCGCCGGCGTCACGCCAGATGCATGGCGCGAGATGAAGCCCCACAGCACATCCTTGTTTTGCGCGTTGGAGGCGCTGACCAGGTTGAGCAGCAGCGAGAACGGCACCGGCATGTCGATGGAAGGCGGCTTGCCGTCATGCATGTGCCAGACCGGATTGCCCAGCCGCTCCTTCCAGTCCTGGCGCGGATAGGCGTTGAGGAAGGTGTAGTACTCGTCGACGGCGCGTGGGATGACGTCGAAATAGAGCTTTTTCGCCTGCCTTGGCCGCTGATACATATAGAGGCCGAGGCTTTCGGTCGGCGCGTAGCGCAGCCATTCGTCGATGGTCAGCCCGTTGCCCTTCGACTTCGAGATCTTCTGGCCGTTCTCGTCCAGGAACAGCTCGTAGACGAAATGCTCGGGCGCGCGCCCGCCGAGAATGTTGCAGATGCGGTCGTAGATCACCGCGTTCGTCTGGTGGTCCTTGCCGAACATTTCGAAATCGACGCCGAGCGCTGCCCAGCGCATGCCGAAATCCGGCTTCCACTGCAGCTTGACCTTCCCGCCGGTCACCGAAAGCGTGGTCTCGGTGCCCTCATCGTCGAAGGTGATGTTGCCGGCCTTGGCGTCGACATGCTTCATCGGCACGTAGAGCACGCGCCCGCTCTTCGGCGAGATCGGCAGGAACGGGCTGTAGGTTGCCTGCCGCTCCGGCCCCAGCGTCGGCAGCATCACCGCCATGATCTGCTCATAGCGCTCGGCGGCGCGCACCAGCATCGCATCGAAGCGGCCGGCCTTGTAGTACTGCGTGGCGCTGGCGAATTCGTAGTCGAAGCCGAACGTGTCGAGGAAGCGGCACAGCATCGCGTTGTTGTGGTCGCCAAAGCTCGGATAGTCGCCGCCGAACGGATTGGGCACCGCCGACAGCGGCATATGCAGATAGGGCTCGAGCGCTGCGCGATCCGGCACATTGTCGGGGATTTTGCGCATGCCGTCCATATCGTCGGAGAAGCAGAGCAGCTTGGTATTGACCTTGTTCCCGGTCAGCACGTGAAAGGCATGGCGCACCATCGAGGTGCGCGCGACCTCGCCGAACGTGCCGATATGCGGCAGGCCCGACGGGCCGTAGCCGGTCTCGAACAGGACGATCTCCGGGAAGTCGCCGCCCTTGTAGCGCTCGATGATCTTTTTGGCTTCCTCGAACGGCCAGGCCTTGCTTTCGGCGGCTGCCGCAAGCATTTCGGGGTTGAGATCGGCGATGTTTGATCCCGTCATGTCAAAGTTCCAGTCATGGCCGGCTTTCGCGGCTGGTAAGATTTTTCAACCGGGTCTCTAGGCGCGACAGGGCGGAGCGTCAACGATATCAGGCGTTTTCGTTGCGACGGCGCCGTGGCGTCCCTACCTTCGACCCTCACTATCAAGGAGTTTTGAATGCCGTTGCCGTCCACCCATGAAGCCCTGATCTACCTGATGGTCATCACCTCGGCTTCCGATCGCGACATGACCGATATCGAACTGGCGCGCATCGGCGACGTCGTCCGCAGCTGGCCGGTGTTCGAGGATTTCAAGCAGGACAGGCTGATCGCCATTGCGCAGGACTGCCAGAAGATGCTGCATGAAAAGGATGGGTTGGAAGGCGTGCTCGAGCGTGTCGCCGAGACTTTGCCCGAACGGCTGCACGACACCGCCTATGCCGCGGCCTTCGAGGTTGCCGCCGTCGATCTAGAAATGCGCATGGAGGAATTGCGGGTGCTGCAGTTGATCCGGCGTGAGCTCGATCTCGACACGCTGACCGCCGCAGCCATCGCGCGCGGGGCGAAGGCCCGCCTGCGCACGCTGACCTGATCCAGCCCCTAGAGGAAGCTGACCGGGACCGGATCAGAAAAAGCTGACCGGGAAATAGCGCAGGTAGAATTCGGCGAAGGTGCCTTTCACCGATATCTCCTGCAGCGCGTAGTCCATGGCTGCGGCCAGCGCTGGGTCGCTGGCCCGGGTGGCAATGGTCATGCCGGACCCCAGATATTCCGGCGCCAGGTAGGGTCCACCGGCGAAGCGGCAGCAACCGGCGGCGTCCGTGCCGCCCAGCCAGAAGGAAAAGCGCATGCCGTCGCCGAAGGCGGCATCGATCTTGGCGCTCTTCAAGTCGCTGTAGAGGTCTTCCGGCCGTTGAAAGCGGATGATCTGCACGGTGCCGAAATAATCGCGCAGCATCTTTTCATGCGCCGAGCCGGCCAGCACGCCGACCCGCTTCGAGCGCAATTTGTCGAGGATCGGCTCGGCGAAGGCCTTGGTCTTCGGCATGATGAAGCGCGCCGGAAACTGTAGATAGGAGCGCGAAAAGCTGTACTTCGCCCGCGTCTCCGGCGTTGCGGCGATGCCGGCGATGATCGCCTCGCCTTCGCCCTTCTGCAACGCGTCGTCGAGTTCGGCCCAGGGCAGCGCCTGGATCTGGCATTTGTCGGCGATGTCGAGTTCGGCGCAAATCGCCCGCGCCAGGTCGATGTGGAAGCCGGACAGTCGGCCCGTGCCGTCGAGAAAATTGAAGGGCGGGAAATCGGTTGTGGTGAGGAACCTGAGCCTCGGCAGCGCCGCAAGGTCCGGCTTCGGCAGCCGCTCCTTGGCATCCCAAAGCACCGGCACCTGCGGTTCCGCTGCCCGCACAGCGCCGGCAAACGGCTGCACTCCGATCAGCATCGACAGCAAGGCGATGGTTATCCAGCGTGATGTCACAAAAAACTCCGCCCGTCTTGGCCGTTGGCTTGTGATACGAAAACGGCGCAGGCACAATTGTTTTTGATTTCAAAGGGCAAATTTCGGGTTATGCTTTGGCGAGGTTGCAAATAGCCGCACAGAGTCGGCCCGGGGTTGGCGGTCGCTGGCGTTAGAAAAGCTAAGGATGTGGCTTTGCAATCCGGGGTTGATGGCTAAGTGCGGGGCAGGCACGTAGCATCGGTCTCAAGAGCGGTAGGCAACATGGGGTAGATGTTGCGATGGGTTATTTTGACCGGACACTTGAATATATTGACCGGGTGCAGCGTGCCGACACGTCGGCTGCGGTGTGCGAGCAGCTACTTAGTGTCACCTCGAATTTCGGATTGACGGCCCTGATAGCCGCAACGGTGCCGCAGCCCGGTACACCAAGCAGCCAGACGAAGGACCATGTGCTGCTCTGCGATTGGCCTAGCGAATGGCTGGAGCGTTACTTATCGCGCAACTACGTCGACCACGATCCGGTCGTCAGCCATTTGAAGCAGTTTCGGGCGCCATTCCAATGGCGCGATGCCGTTCAAAGCATGCCCGCCGACAAGAGCAGCGCCGAGGTAATGCGCGACGCCCGCCAGTTCAAGCTGCGTGACGGCCTCGCCTTCCCGCTGATCACGCTCGAAGGCCAGATCGCGCTGGTCTCGCTGGGCGGTGAGGCGGTCGAACTGTCCGAAGCCGAATTCGCAATGGTCTCGCTGGCCTCCACCTATGCCATCGGCCGCGCCATGCAGCTTCAAACGACGGCCGGCAAATCTATCGATCACATTGAATTGACGCCGCGCGAGCGCGAATGCCTGCAATGGGCGGCGGTCGGAAAATCCGAGTGGGAGATTTCGCAGATCCTCGGCATCTCGGAGCATACCTCTGAGAAACACCTTCTCAACGCCAAGAGCAAACTAGGCGCCGCCAACCGTGTGCAGGCAGTCGCCGAAGCAGTCAGGCACGGCTATATCAGCTAGGCCGGTTCTGGCGGCCCGAAATTTATGGCCGCATTGTTGGCGTCATATCTTCAGAAAAGACCGGCCCCTGTCGTCCTCTTGAGACGGCTAATGCTTTCTTAACGCCAAAAGCAGACTCGGCGCCGCCAACAGGGTGCACGCCATCGCGGAGGCGTTTAGGCGCAGCTATATTAGCCATGTCGGCTGTGGCAGCCTGGAAATCCTTGCCAACACCTTCGCGCAATTTTTTCGGGAAAGCCCGGCCGTATCTTCCTCTTAAGCCCAGGAGACGGCTAATGCTATTTTCCCTTACCACTCAACAACTGATGGAACGTCCCGACCTATGGGAGGCCGTCCATCGCCTGCGTTACAAGGTCTTCGTCGATGAGATGCGGTGGACCGATCTCGATCGCCCGGACGGCCTCGAAATCGATCAATTCGACCATGATGAGGCCGAACACCACCTTGTCATACGCAATGGCGAGCTTGCAGGCTATCATCGGATGCTGCCGACCACACGGCCGCATCTCCTTAGCGATGTGATGCCGGAACTCTGCGAGGGAAAGCGCCCTTCGGGACCGAATGTCTGGGAGCTAACCCGTTACGCGGTGGCGCCAGGCTTTCGCGATGGTAAGCGCGGCGTGTCTACGGTCGGCACCGAACTGATCGCCGGCTTCGTCGAATGGGGCCTTGCTCGCAATGTCGATCAGGTCATTATCGAGGTCGAGCCGGTGTGGGTGCTGCGGACGCTGCAGTTGCACTTCCTGGCGACGCCGCTCGGTTACCAGCGCACCTATGGCAACCAGCAGGTCGTCGCCACACTGCTGACCTTCAACGAGCATACGCTGGATGTCGTGCGTTCGCGCCGCAACCATCACGCCCCGGTGTTGGCCAGGGGCACCCCCCACATGCTCGGCATGCGGCAGGCGTCGTGAGACTGTCTTCACCCGACGCGCTTTAATGCATGTCGCTCAAAGTGGCCCCGGTTTTGAGAGAACGACATGCATGAAACAAAGACCTAAAGCGCGTCGCGTGAATCCGTTCAAATGCGATGCGCTTTAGACAATGGCCACAGAGCCCACCTCCGTGTGGGGGTGGGCTCTGTAATTTCAGCCTCTGCCTATCGAGGCCAGTCTCTACTTCTCGAGAAACGACGGCCCTTCGCCGACGATCTTTTTGTCTTCCTTGCCGATGGCGTCGAGATCGCGCCCATCATAGGGCAGTGACAACAGGATGCGCCGCATGACGGCCAGCCGCGAGCGTCGCTTGTCATTGGCCCGCACGATGATCCAGGGCGCGAACTGCTTGTGCGTGCGCTCGACCATCTGGTCGCGCGCCTTGGTGTAGTCGTCCCATTTGGTGATGCCGGCAATATCGATCGGCGAGAACTTCCAGTTCTTCAGCGGCGACCAGCGGCGGTCGTGAAACCGTTCGAGCTGGGTCTCGCGGCCGATGTTGAGCCAGAATTTGAAGAAATAGATGCCCTCATTTGAGATCATCCGCTCGAAATGCGGCGTCTCGTCGAGGAATTTTGCATGCTGTTCCGGTGTGCAGAAGCCCATCACCGGCTCGACGCCGCCGCGGTTGTACCAGGACCGGTCGAAGGTGACGAATTCGCCCGATGTCGGGAAATGGGCGACGTAGCGCTGGTAGTACCATTGCCCGACTTCGGTTGGGGTCGGCTTGGTCAGCGCCACGTTGCGCGCGGTTCGAGGATTGAGATACTGGCGCAGCACCGATATGGTGCCGCCCTTGCCGGCGGCATCGCGCCCCTCGAACAGCGACATCACTCTGCTGCCGGTCGCCTGCAGCCAGGCCTGCGCCTTGACCAGTTCGATCTGCAGCCGCTCCAGCGTCTCGTCATACTCCTCGCTCTTCATTTTCTTGTCGTAGGGGTAGTCGCCTGCGGTCAGTTTGTGGTCCTCGATCCAGCTGGGAAGCTCGGGGTTTTCGATGTCGAACTCCTGCTCCTTGCCGTCCACCTTGATCTTCAGCGGCCCCTTTGCCGGCTCTGCGGCGGGACTTTCCTTGGCTTTTTTCATCGAGACGAACCTTTCCAGCTTGCGGACTCATGCTATGGGGGGCCTCAAACCCGGTCCAGCGGAAGTTTCGGCGGGACCGGCGCAGAAGCACGGAAAGCACGAATGGCTGACACCGGCGCAGAGCGGACAACCACGGGGCAGGCCGTCGCCGGCCGGCTGTGGAACAGCCGATGGCTGCTTGCCGCCGGTGCGATCGCCATCATGGCCGTTTATGGGTTTGCCGGTATCTCCGCCTATGTCGTCCTGGCTGCGTTGACGGTGCTGCTGGCCGCCGCGCTTCTGCCAACCGGTGGCGCCAGCCGGTCTGCGGAGACCATTACCACGGTCGAGGCGAGCGGGCTGCAGCGGCTTTCCGGCGAATATCTTGCGGCTGCCGTTGCCGATCCGCTGATCATCTTCGACCGCACCGCCACCATCGTCCACGCCAATGCCGCCGCCTATGCCGCCTTTGGCGGCATCGCGCCCGGCCTGTCGCTGTCGCTGAAATTCCGCGCCCCGGAAATGCAGGCATTGCTGGACGGCGTACTGTCGGGAACCGCCGCCTCCGATGCCGTCGACTACACCGAGAAGCTGCCGGTGGAACGCGCCTACCGGGTCAGCGCATCCTCGGTCGGCCACGCCACAGATCTCTATGTGCTGGTGTTCAAGGACCAGAGCGAGACGCGCCGCATCGATCGCATGCGCGCTGACTTCATAGCCAATGCCAGCCACGAGCTGCGCACCCCGCTTGCTTCGATCTCGGGCTTCATCGAGACGTTGCGCGGCCCGGCCCGCAACGATCCGGCGGCCCGCGAGCAGTTCCTGCAGATCATGCAGAACCAGACCGGCCGCATGGCGCGCCTGATCGACGATCTCCTGTCGCTGTCGCGGCTTGAAATGAAGCCTTACCTGAGGCCGGGAACCGAGGTCGATCTGCGCCAGACCATCGACAGCGTCATCGATTCACTAGGCCCGCTCGCCAGCGAGAACGGCGTCGTCATCGAACGCGACTACGCCGAGGGGCCGCTCGACGTGCCCGGAGACCGCGACGAGCTGTTCCAGGTGTTCGAGAATCTCTTGGAAAACGCCTGCAAATACGGCCAGCCTGGCGGACGCGTCACGGTGTCGATCGCGCGGGGCGAGGCCGGCCCGGAACCGGGCATCGATGTAACCATCAGGGACTACGGCCCGGGCATCCCGGAAGAGCACATACCGCGCATTACCGAGCGCTTCTATCGCGTCGACGTGGAGAGCAGCCGCACGCAGAAAGGCACCGGTCTTGGCCTGTCCATCGTCAAGCATATTCTGACGCGCCACAACGCCCGGCTTTCGATCAAGTCGGAGGTTGGCAAGGGCGCGGCGTTCACGGTCCATTTGCCGGCAGGCTGAGGCGGTACTATCTGCTAACTGCCTGTTTCTTCTTTCTGTCATCCGGCTAGCGTATCAGCACAGGGGTCGAGGAAACGACTCAAAAGGCCAAAGATTTAAGGAAGGCATTTCGCCCATGCAGTCCGTACACATTGTCAGCGCCTATGACGAAGAGCTGAAATACCTGGCGAAGCGCATCGCTGCGATGGGCGGCCATGCCGAGCGCATGGTCGAGCAGGCGATCCAGGCGCTGGTCAATGCCGATCCCGGCCTCGCCCAGAAGGTCATTCGTGACGACATCGTGCTTGACGATGGCCAGCGCGAAATCGACGACAAAGCCATCGTCATCATCGCCAAGCGCCAGCCCATGGCGACGGATCTGCGTGAGATCGTCGGCGCCATCCGCATTTCGGCCGACCTCGAACGGGTCGGCGACCTCGCCAAGAACGTCGCCAAGCGTGTGGTCAGCGTCATTGACGGCCGCCAGCCGACCAGCCTGTTTCGCGGCCTCGAGGCGCTTGCCGAACTCGCTTTGACCCAGCTCAAGGAAGTGCTCGACGTCTATGCCTCGCGCTCGGTCGAGAAAATAGGCTTCGTTCGCGACCGCGACGACCAGATCGACGCCATGTACACCTCGCTGTTTCGCGAGCTTTTGACCTACATGATGGAAGATCCGCGCAACATCACGCCGTGCACGCATCTGCTGTTTTGCGCCAAGAACATCGAGCGCATCGGCGACCACGCCACCAACATTGCCGAGACGATCTACTACATCGTCACCGGCGAGCAGTTGCCGGCCGAGCGTCCAAAGGGCGACAAGACCGACAAGGTTGCCCTTCCGGCGCTGCCAGTGAAGTGATCGCGCTCCCCTCGAACGCTTAATCATATTGCGCTAAACTACCTGGATGTTAGCGTCTCGGTTCCTGGCCAAGGCCAGGCGCTCAGGAGGCTGCGATGGAATATGTCCGAGAGTTCAAGCCGGCGCCGGCATCGTCCGGCATCATTGCGTCGAGCGTCTACACC
This sequence comes from Mesorhizobium sp. M0058, assembly GCF_040323095.1. Taxonomy (NCBI): domain Bacteria; kingdom Pseudomonadati; phylum Pseudomonadota; class Alphaproteobacteria; order Hyphomicrobiales; family Phyllobacteriaceae; genus Mesorhizobium; species Mesorhizobium sp. M0058. Next base: position 77,065 of record NZ_JAMYUQ010000013.1, on the reverse strand, counting down.
GCCGGCAAGCGCATCGCCGACATTCCGATCGAAGAAGCCGGCGAATGGGCCAAGAAGTCGGGCCATGTCGTCTGGATCGGGCTGCTCGAACCCGACCGCGAGCTTCTGCTGCGCGTCAAGGCGCAATTCCATTTGCATGAGCTGGCGATTGAAGACGCCGAACATCCGCACCAGCGGCCGAAGATCGAGCAATATGGCGATGCGCTGTTCATCGTTGCCCGCACTGCACAGCTGATCGACGGACGCGTCACCTTCGGCGAGACGCATCTGTTCGTCGGCTCAGGCTATATCGTCAGCGTCAGGCATGGTCCCTCGACCTCATACGCCGCCGTGCGCCAGCACTGGGAAAGCTGTCCGCACTCACTGGCCAAGGGCGAGGATTTCGTCCTCTACGCCATCCTCGACTTCATCGTCGACAACTACATGCCGGTGCTAGAGCAGATCGAGGACGAGGTCGAGGCGATCGAGGACAGGGTGCTGCTGAAGCCGATGACCGGTCCCGACATCGAGCGGCTCTATATGCTGCGCCGCGATCTGTTGCGCCTGCGCAATGCGGCGCTGCCGCTGGTCGAGGTCTGCCGCCGGCTGACCAGCGCCGAACTGCCGCAGATCCATACCGCAATGCATCCGCTGTTTCGCGATGTCACCGACCATATCCGCACCGTGCAGGAAAAGATCGACAGCCTGCGCGAGGTTCTGGCGTTCGCTTTCGAAGCCAGCCTGCTGGTCGGCCAGAGCCAGGAAACCGCGAACACCAAGAAGCTGGCCTCATGGGCGGCGATCCTGGCGGTGCCGACGGCGCTCGCCGGCATTTACGGCATGAATTTCGACGACATGCCGGAACTGAAGATGCAATACGGCTATCCCGTCGTATTGGTCTCGATCGCGCTGATCTGCTCGTTTTTGTATTGGCGATTTCGGAAGAGTGGGTGGCTGTGATGGTAGGCAGTAGGCAGTAGGCAGTAGGCAGTAGGCAGTAGGCAGAATAAGGTAGCGCCTCACGAGCGCTACCCCATTCCCTACTGCCCAGTCCCCAATCCCTATTCCTAACTACCGGCTCCTGCGCCGCTCTGAAGCCGGCTGGAACGCCACCCTTGCGTGGTACTTGCAGTAAGGTCCGGTTTCAGCCGCCTCGTTGCCGCAGAAGTTGAAGTCTTCCGACAGCGGATCGCCATTCGGCCATTTGCAGGTGCGCTCGGTGAGATCGGTGAGCTGCAGATGCCGCGAGATCGGCACGACGACGTTTTCGACCGGGCGGATGTAGTGGCGCGCCACTGGCTCGGCGTCGAACTGCGCCTGCAGCGCGTTCGCCCCGATCGAAGTCGTGACATGGCGCTGCGCGGTTGCGGCGCGCGGCACCGATTTCTGGATCGAAGATCCCTGCGTTGTCTTCTTCTGACGCGCCGGCGTCGCGGTCGAGCGTCCGCGGCCCGACAGCTTCAGCCGGTGCACCTTGCCGATGACCGCGTTGCGGCTGACCCCGCCGAGTTGGGCGGCGATCTGGCTTGCGCTCAAGCCCTCCGACCACAGTTTCCTGAGAAGTTCGACCCGCTCGTCAGTCCAGTTCATGAGACCGCGCTCCTGCTAAGTGTGCGGCAGCCGGAATCCGTTCCCGACCCGGCAATCTTTGCCGGGGCAGACACCACATATATTAGGTGATTAGGTCCGCCGCACGAAATCTAGTTATTTCCCGACTACAATTACCTCATGTGTTGACTCGGTGACAAGAGTCCCAGGTGCAACACGAATCGGTTTTTTAGGTTTTCCCCAACTTGCCCGGTCGCTTATGAGCCAGCGTCTCGTCGGGAGCTTGCCGCGCGCCTCTGCACGACGTTTTCGTTGACTTCATGGCCGAAAAACACGATAAGCCGCAAAGGCCGCCGCTTTGGCGGCTTTTTTGATTTTTCCGGTACCGGAGACGCATATAATGAGCGGTTCGGCGCTTTACGAGACCTTTGCCCGCGCCCCTTTGGCCTTCGACCATGGCGAAGGCACCTGGCTGGTTACCGACAAGGGCGAGCGATATCTCGATTTCGCTGGCGGCATCGCGGTCAATTCGTTGGGCCACAGCCATCCGCATCTGGTCTCGGCGCTGACCGAACAGGCGGCCAAGCTCTGGCACGTCTCCAATCTCTACGAGATCCCGGGGCAGGCCCGGCTCGGCGAGCGGCTGGCTGACGCCACCTTCGCCGACAAGGTGTTCTTCACCAATTCCGGCGCCGAGGCGCTCGAATGCGCGATCAAGACGGCGCGGCGCTACCAGTTCGTCAAGGGCCATCCCGAGCGCTTCCGGGTCATTACCTTCGAAGGCGCCTTCCACGGCCGCACGCTGGCGACCATCGCCGCCGGCGGCCAGTACAAATATCTCGAAGGCTTCGGCCCCAAGGTCGAAGGCTTCGACCAGGTCGGCTTCGACGACATCGACGCCGCCGAGAAGGCGATCACACCAGAGACCGCCGCGATCCTGATCGAACCGGTACAGGGCGAGGGCGGCATCCGCCCGGTGCCGACGCAATCCTTGAAGCGGCTGCGGCAGCTCTGCGACCAGCATGGCCTGCTGCTGATCTTCGATGAGGTCCAGTGCGGTATCGGTCGCACCGGAAAGCTGTTCGCGCATGAATGGACCGGCGTGACGCCCGACATCATGGCGATTGCCAAGGGCATTGGCGGCGGCTTTCCGATGGGCGCGTGCCTCGCCACCGACGACGCTGTCGTCGGCATGACGGCAGGCGTGCATGGCACCACTTTCGGCGGCAATCCGCTGGCCATGGCGGTCGGCAACGCTGTGCTCGACGTCGTGCTGGAAGACGGCTTCCTCGAAGACGTCCAGCGCAAGGCATTGCTGATGAAGCAGGGCCTGGCGGCGGTCGCCGACGAATTTCCCGATGTCATCGAAGGCATCAGGGGCAGCGGCCTGATGCTTGGCCTGAAATGCGCCATGCCCAACACCAAGGTCAACATGGCGCTGCGCGACCAGCATCTGCTGGCGGTGCCGGCCGGCGACAACGTCATTCGTCTGCTGCCGCCGCTGACCGTCACCGACGCCGAGATTGGCGAAGCGCTCGATCGCATCCGCGCCGGCGCCAAGGGCCTGACCGACGCCATCGCCGCGGCCGCCGCGAAGTAATCCCGAGAACCATTCCCGATGAGCCTTCGCCATTTCACCGATCTTTCCGCCGTTTCCGAAGGCGATCTGCGCCTGATGCTGGACGATGCGGTGGTGCGCAAGGCGCGCCTCAAGGCCGGCGAACGGACCAAACCGCTCGAAGGCAAGGTGCTGGCCATGATCTTCGACAAGCCGTCGACGCGCACGCGCGTGTCCTTCGACGTTGGCATGCGACAGCTCGGCGGCGAGACCATCATGCTGACCGGCACCGAAATGCAGCTCGGCCGCTCCGAGACCATTGCCGACACCGCCAAGGTGCTGTCGCGCTATGTCGACGCCATCATGATCCGCACCACGTCGCATGAGCGGCTGCTCGAGCTGACCGAGAATGCCACGATTCCGGTCATCAACGGGCTGACCGACGACACCCATCCCTGTCAGCTGATGGCCGACATCATGACCTTCGAGGAGCATCGCGGTCCGGTTGCCGGCAAGACCATCGCCTGGACCGGCGACGGCAACAACGTGCTGCATTCGCTGCTCGAGGCCTCGGCGCGGTTCCGCTTCAACCTGAACGTCGCAGTGCCGGAAGGCAGCGAGCCGGCGCAGAAGCACATCGACTGGTCGAAGACCAATGGCGGCAAGCTGCACTTCACCCGCTCGCCCGAAGAGGCCGTCGACCAGGCCGACTGCATCGTCACCGACTGCTGGGTGTCGATGGGCCAGGAACACCGCGCCCGCGGCCATAATGTCTTCTCGCCCTATCAGGTCAATGCGGCGCTGATGGCCAGGGCCAAGCCCGACGCCCTGTTCATGCACTGCCTGCCGGCGCACCGCGGCGAGGAAGTGACCGACGAGGTCATCGACGGTCCGCATTCGGTGGTCTTCGACGAAGCCGAGAACCGGCTTCACGCCCAGAAGGCGGTTTTGGCCTGGTGTCTGGGCGCTTGATCTCCAGGCGCTTGATCTCCAAGCGCTTGATCCGGGGCGGCGTGATGCCTATTTGCGCCGCATCACGCAAATCAAGCGCGTTTGGACGCATGCACCCCTCCGGGCCGCATGGCCGCGCCCTGGAGCTTTGTCATGTTGGAAACGCATCAAGTGACTGAACATCACCCCAAACTCGGCGAGTTCGGCTATGCCGGCGACGATCATGTCGTACCCTTCGAGGTCGGCCCGCTCGACGTGCGCGGCCGCACCGTGCAACTCGGGCCGATGCTCGACGCCATCCTCAACCGTCACGACTATCCCGAGCCGGTCGCCCGCCTGCTCGCGGAAGCCTGTGTGCTGACGGTGCTGCTCGGCACCTCGCTCAAATTCGAAGGCAAGTTCATCCTGCAGACCCGCACCGACGGGCCGGTCGACATGCTGGTCGCGGATTTCTCCACGCCTTCGTCATTGCGCGCCTATGCGCGTTTCGACGCCGACCGGCTGGAGGCCCTGGTGGCCGCAGGCCAGACCTCGCAGCAGACGCTGCTGGGCAGCGGCGTTTTGGCGCTGACCATCGACCAGGGCGCGCACACGCAGCGCTATCAGGGCATCGTCCAGCTCGACGGCGAGACGCTGGAAGACGCCGCGCGCACCTATTTCCGCCAGTCGGAGCAGATCCCGACCGACCTCAGGCTGTCGGTGGCCAAGCTGCTGACGCCCGGCCCCGGCGGTGCGCGCGAGCAGTGGCGCGCCGGCGGTATCCTGGCGCAGTTCCTGCCGCAGTCGCCCGAGCGCATGCGCGTGCCCGACATTTCGGGCGGCGACGGCGATCCGCGTGACGTGACGCAGGAGCCGGCCGACAATTCGTGGCGCGAGCTGGTGGCGCTGCTCGGCACCATCGAGCCGACCGAGCTGATCGACCCGACCATCGGCGCCGAGCGGCTGCTCTACAGGCTGTTCCACGAACATGGCGTGCGCGTCTTCGGCGGCGTGCCGGTCGCCGACCAATGTTCCTGCTCAAGGGACAAGATACGCGGCATCCTCGAGGGGTTTTCCGCGCAGGAGATCAAGGACAGCACCGAAGATGGCGGCATCCACGTCGCCTGCGAGTTCTGCTCGAAGCAGTACGACTTCGACCCGGCGGAGTTTGCAGCTCAGTAGCATCTCTTCCTTCTCCCCGTTCACGGGGAGAAGGTGCCCGAAGGGCGGATGAGGGGCAGCGCGAACTTTGGTGAATGGCCGCGCATAGCCTACGTCATGTGCGTGGAAGATAACCTCATGAGTCCGCGGCGCCTCATTGCCCTGCCGGGCATTTCTCCCCGTATAGAGATGGGGAGAAAACCCCTAATTCACCGTCCGCCGCGTCCCCGGCAGATCCAGCGAAAACGCGGGAATAGCGACGTCGAACGTCTCGCCCTTTTTGTTGCGCATGGTGTAGTGGCCGACCATGAAGCCGGACGGCGTCGAGAGCGGGCAGCCTGACGTGTATTGATAGCTGTCGCCGGGATTGAGCTCAGGCTGGTCGCCGACCACGCCGGCGCCACGCACTTCCTCGACCCGGCCGCTGCCGTCGGTGATGTGCCAGTAACGCGCCATAAGCTGCACGAAATCGTCCGACTGGTTGTCGATCGTCACCTGGTAGCCCCAGACATAGCGGTTCTCCGCCGGGTCCGAGCGGTCCTCCAGGTAGAACGGTCTGACCTGCACTTCGATGTTGCGCGTGACGGCGCGGTACATGGGCTGCTCCGGTTGCGCGGCAGGGAACATTTGTCGCGCCATGCGGTTTGATACGCGCAGAGCGGCATGTCCTGCCAGCCTCAAAGCGCAGGTGCCGACAAACAATGTCATTTAAGTGACACATGACAATGTTGGTGTGCGCAAACCTTGCCGGCGACTCAAGGCCCATCTGTCGACTGACAAAGCAGCCGCGAGCGGCCTTTCCGGAGTGACCAGATCTCGATGGAACCAGCTCTCACAGCCGCCTTCGCTTCCTCCGCTTTGCTTCTTTCCAATCTCGCCAGCATCCTGCTTGCATCGTCGAAGCTGAAAGCGCGCCGTCTCATCCCTCCGCCGTCCAACGAGCAGCCGCCGGTGTCGATCGTCGTGCCGTCGCGCGGCGTGGAGCCGTTCACACAAGAGACGCTGCAGCGAGCCTTCTCGCTCGACTGGCCGCGCTACGAACTGATCTTCTGCGTCGCTGACGCCGACGATCCCGTCGTCAAACTGATAAACAGGGCGATCGTCCTGTTTCCCAACGTGCCGGCCCGGCTGCTGATCGGCGACGACCGCGTCAGCAGCAACCCGAAGCTCAACAACTGCGTCAAGGGCTGGGAAGCGGCGCGCTATCATTGGGTTATTCTGGCGGATTCCAACGTGCTGATGCCAAGGGATTACGTCCAGCACCTGATGGCGGCCTGGCGGACCAATACCGGGCTTATCTGCTCGACGCCGATCGGCTCTCGGCCGCATGGCTTTTGGGCCGAGGTCGAATGCGCGTTCCTCAACACGCTGCAGGCGCGCTGGCAATATGCCGGCGAGGCGCTCGGTCTCGGCTTTGCCCAAGGCAAGAGCATGCTGTGGAACAAGCCGATGCTCGATACCAGTGGCGGTATCCGCGCGCTGGCCGCCGAGATCGCCGAGGATGCTGCTGCAACCAAGCTGGTCAACGGACTGGGCCTGCGCGTCAATCTCGTTGCCTCGCCTTTCGAGCAACCACTGGGGCAGCGCCGACTTGCCGACATCTGGTCGCGCCAGGCGCGCTGGGCGCGGTTGCGCCGCGTCACTTTCCCGCTGTTTTTCGCACCCGAGATCCTGACCGGCGTCGCCGTGCCGTTGGCGTTGGCGCTGGTGGCGGCCGCAAGTGCCGGCATCAGCCTGCCGGCCACGGTGTTGGCCGTGCTGACGGCGGCCTACATTCCCGAATGCGCGCTGGCCGCGGCCAAGGGCTGGCACCTGTCGCTGCGCATGGTCCCGGCGATGATGGTGCGCGACATGATGCTTCCCGCCATCTGGGCGCGCGGCTGGCTGAGCGGCGCCGTCGACTGGCGCGGCAACATCATGACCATCGGCACCAAGACGGCCGAACTGGAAGAGGTTTCGTCGGGAGCGTGACGCCTCGCGGCCTATCCGGCGGCCTTCAGCGCCTGCGCAACGTCCTCCAGCAGATCGTCCGTATCCTCAAGACCGACCGACAGCCTGAGCGTTCCCGGCCCGATGCCAAGCTCGGCGCGAGCTTCGTCGCTGAGGTTCTTGTGCGTGGTGGTCGCCGGATGGGTGATCAGGCTCTTGGCGTCGCCGAGATTGTTGGAGATCAGCACGATGTCGAGCGCGTTCTGCAAGGCGAAGGCCGCCTGCTTGCCGCCCTTAACGTCGAGGCAGATCAGCGTCGATCCGCCCGTCATCTGCTTCTTGACGATGTCGGCCTGCGGGTGGTCGGCGCGGCCGGGATAGATGACGCGGGCGATTTCCGGCCGTCCTGCCAGGAAATCCGCGATCTTGGCCGCGCTTTCCGTCTGCTGGCGCACCCGAACCGGCAGCGTCTCCAGGCCCTTGAGCAGCGTCCAGGCGTTGAACGGCGACAGGCTCGGGCCGGTGTGGCGGAAATAGTCGTGCAAATTCTCGTCGATCCATTTCTTGTCCGACAGGATGATGCCGCCGAGACAGCGTCCCTGGCCGTCAATGTGCTTGGTCGCGGAGTAGACAACGATATGGGCGCCGAGCTGCAAGGGCTTCTGCTGCAAGGGCGTGGCAAAGACATTGTCGACGATCAGCCTGGCGCCGATCGAGGTGGCGAGCGCCGCCACCGCTGCGATGTCGACCACTTCCAGCGTCGGATTGGTCGGGCTTTCCAGGAAGAACAGTTTCGTGTTCGGCCGCACCGCCTTTTCCCAGTTGGCGATGTCGGTGCCGTCGACCAGCGTTGCCTCGATGCCGTATTTCGGCGCCAGCGTCTCCACCACCCAGCGGCAGGAGCCGAACAGCGCGCGCGCCGCAACGATATGGTCGCCGGCCTTGGCGCTGCACAGGAGCGCTGCCGTCACCGCCGCCATGCCGGACGCCGTGGCGCGCGCATCTTCGGCACCCTCCAGCGCGCACATGCGCTTTTCGAACATGTCGACGGTAGGGTTGGCATAGCGCGAATAGATGAAGCCCGGCTCCTCGCCCTTGAAACGGGCCTCGGCAGCCTGCGCCGTCTCGTAGACATAGCCTTGGGTGAGGTACATCGCTTCGGACGTCTCGCCGAACTGGGAACGCAGCGTTCCCCCGTGCACGAGTGCGGTCTGAGGTTTCCAGTTACGCTTCTTGGTGCTCATCGCTTTTGTTCCAGACACAAAAAAACCGGCCGCGAAAGTCGCAACCGGTCCATATGGCCTTGCGGCCCGACGGTCCTTTAGCGACTTGTTTAACGTGGCTGCAAGCCGACCGGCCAAATCACCACGGGATAACGACCCTTTAGACCTCACCTGCGCTTGCGTCAATTGCCGGCTTCATTAAGAGGTTTGTACCAGGCAGGTTCCGCAATAATATCCAGCGGTTTTGCGGCAAGAACCTGCCACAAAGAGACCGACCTTGGAGCGGAGCCAGCCTTTTGCGGCAGACAGGCATTCTTCCCGATCAGGACATTTCCGCGCTGTTTCAGTCCGGCGCGCTCAAGTCGCCGCGCGCGCTCGATGTCGACCAGGTGCAGCCGGCGAGCCTCGATCTCAGGCTCGGCGACAAGGCTTTTCGCGTGCGCGCCTCCTTCCTGCCGGGTCCCGATCATCTGGTGGCCGACAAGCTTCACCGGCTGAAATTGCATGAGTTCAGTCTCGCCGAGGGCGCGGTGCTGGAAACCGGCTGCGTCTACATCGTGCCGCTGCTCGAAAGCCTGGCGCTGCCCGCAAACGTGTCGGCCTCGGCCAACCCGAAGAGCTCGACCGGCCGGCTCGACATCTTCACCCGGGTGATGACCGATCGCGGCCATGAGTTCGACAAGATCGCCCCCGGCTATCACGGGCCGCTTTATCTCGAAGTCAGTCCGCGCACCTTCCCGATCGTCGTACGCGCCGGATCGAGGCTGTCGCAGATCCGCTTTCGCACCGGCAACGCGCTGTTGTCGGAGGCAGAACTGAACGAATTGCACCGCGCCGAGATGCTGGTGGCGACCGAGCCGCCCAACATTTCCGGCGGCGGCATTGCGCTGTCGATCGATCTCGACGGCGACCAGAACGGCCTGGTCGGCTATCGCGGCAAGCATCACACCGGCTTGGTCGATGTCGACAAGCGCGCCGCCCAGGATGCCGTCGATTTCTGGGAGCCGCTCTATAAGAGCGGCGCCGGCGAACTGGTGCTCGACCCGGACGAGTTCTACATCCTGGTCAGCCGCGAAGCCGTGCACGTGCCGCCGCTCTACGCCGCCGAGATGACGCCCTTCGATCCGCTGGTTGGCGAATTCCGTGTTCACTATGCCGGCTTCTTCGATCCGGGCTTCGGCCATTCGGCCTCAGGCGGCACCGGCAGCCGGGCGGTGCTCGAAGTGCGCAGCCACGAAGTGCCGTTCATCCTCGACCACGGCCAGATCGTCGGCCGGCTGGTCTACGAACACATGCTGAAGCGGCCGCAGGCGCTTTACGGCACCGATCTCGGCTCGAATTACCAGGCGCAAGGCCTCAAGCTCTCCAAGCATTTCCGCCCCGCCGGCTGAACCTTCGATCACCGTCAGGCAAAATACTTGCCTGCGCTGCCTCACCATGCTTGGCTGCCTTTCGGTGGCCGGCAAGAGAACGGCGCGCAAGGGGAACCAAAATGCAGATTTCAAGATGGATCATATCGGCAGCGGGCGCTGCCATGCTGGTGATATCGGCCGGCTCGCTGGCTGAGGCGCAGGAGAAATTGAAGATCGGCACCGAGGGCGCCTATCCGCCCTTCAACACCATTACCGCGGACGGCAAGATCGAGGGCTTCGACATCGACATTGCCAATGCGCTGTGTGCGCAGATGAAGGTCGAGTGCGAGATCGTCACCCAGGACTGGGACGGCATCATCCCGGCGCTGCAGGCGAAAAAGTTCGACGCCATCATCGCCTCGATGAGCATCACCGAGGAGCGCAAGAAACAGGTCGCCTTCACCAACAAATACTACACGACGCCGCTGGCGCTGGTGGCGCCGAAGGACAGCGACCTCACTTCCACCGAACCGGCAGCCCTTGCCGGCAAGACGGTGGGCGCGCAGGCCTCGACCACCCAGGCCGACTATGCGCAGGACGCCTATGGCAAGGCCGGCGCCGAGGCGAAACTCTACCCCACCCAGGAAGAGGCGATCACCGACCTGCAGAACGGCCGTCTCGACGCCGTCATCTCCGACAAATTCGTGCTGATGGACTGGCTGAAGAAGGCGAGCGAAGGCTGCTGCAAGCTTGTCGGCGACGTCAAGGGCACCGAGACGCAAGCCGGCATCGCTGTCCGCCTGGAGGACACGGCGCTGCGCGACAAGCTGAATGCGGCGATAGACGCCATCGTCGCCGACGGCACTTACAAGAAGATCCAGGCCAAGTATTTCGATTTCGATATTTATTGAGTCCCGTCCGCCGGCGTCAGCCGCGAAAGAGATACTCTTTCGCGGCGCCAAGGCAGGCATGAAAATGGCCGATAAACAGCAGTTCGCGTGCGGCCAAACGTTTCCTGCCCCAAAAGCCTTCGGTCAGTTTGACCTCGTCGAGCGAAGCGTTTGAGCCGCGCTTCAACGGGAACAACTGCTTGTCGAGGCAACCGAGAACATGGGCCTTGGCGGAGTCGATGCCGCAGACCTTGCCATTGTTGTTCAGCCTGTCGCTGCGAAGCGCTGATGTCATGTGATCCGTGTTGCGCATCAGAAAGCTCACCTGGGCTTTCGAATAGCCGGTTGCCAGAAGACGGCTCGTCATCGCCAAACGGGCTTCACGATAGGACTTCGGGCTGCACTGGCCGGCGCTAAAGGCCACCGACGGTTGGGTCAGGAACAGGGCCACGCCCGTGAACACAATGACAAGCCGCATTCCGTTCATTTCCGGCTCCCAAATTGTGATGCTGCCTCAAAGCGCCTTCACCGCCACCTTAACCGGCTGCTCAATCTCCAGCGGGTTGCGCAGCGGCAGGCCGAAATCCGCGGCCTCGATCTCGAACACGTCGCCGGCCTGAGTCTTGATGCCGTCGGCAAAGGACAGCGTCGCCGTGCCGAACATGTGCACATGCACGTCGCCCGGCTGGCGGAAGGCCGAATATTTGAAGTGATGATGTTCGAGATTGGCGATTGTGTGCGACATGTTCGCTTCGCCCGACAGGAACGGCTTTTCCCACAGCAAGTTGCTGTCGCGATAGATTCGCGATGAGCCCCTGACGTCGGCCGGCAGGTCGCCGATCAGGATTTCCGGCCCGAACGAGGCGTTGCGCAGTTTGGAATGTGCCAGGAACAGATAGTTCACCCGCTCGGTAACATGATCGGAAAACTCGTTCGACAGCGTGAAGCCGACGCGGAACGGCGCGCCGTCGTCGCCGATGACATAGATGCCGGCGATTTCCGGCTCCTCGCCGGCGTCCTGCGCGAAGGCCGGCGACATCAGTGCGGCGCCCGGCGCCACCGCCATGGTGCCGTTGCCCTTGTAGAACCATTCCGGCTGCACGCCGGTCTGGCCCTTGGCCGGCTTGCCGCCTTCGAGCCCCATGCGGAACATCTTCATGGAATCGGTAAGCTGCTCCTCGCCGCCATCGCTGAGCTTCTTGTGCATGGAATCGCGCGTCGCCGCCGAGCCGAGATGGGTCAGGCCGGTGCCGGTCAGATGCAGATGCGCGGGATCGGGATGGTTGATCGGGGACACCAGCCGGCCCTTCTTGTAGACGGCGTCGAGGTCTATCGCTTCACCGAACCCCTTGCGCTCGATCAGCGCGGCGAGGCCCGTGCCGGTGCGCGCGGCTTCCATGGCCAGCGAATAGACGCTGCGGGCGCCATTGATGATCCTGGTCTTGCCGCCGCCATTGCGGGCGACGACGCGGATGGTCTCGGCGTCGTCGAGGATCTGGGAGATCAGCATGATTAAATCCTCTCTCATGTGCTTGGCCTTGGATGCCTCTTGGCAAACCTTGACCTGCGCGGCTCGGACCTAGCCGCGCCACGGGTTGAACTCTTCGTCCGGATTGCGCTCGCGAACTTGATCCCTCGGGGGACTTCTTATGCCGACAACTTGCCGGCTGCGCCGCGATCGTATGCCTCCTGCTTGCCTCGCCTGAAGCTTGTCAGGCCTTGTTCTTGTTGTAGACGTCGAAGATCACGGCGCCGAGCAGCACCAGGCCTTTGACCACCTGCTGCCAGTCGACATTGACGCCCATGATCGACATGCCGTTGTTCATCACGCCCATGATGAAGCCGCCGACGACCGCCCCGATGACCTGGCCGACGCCGCCCATCGCCGAGGCGCCGCCGATGAACACTGCGGCGATGACGTCGAGCTCCGAGCCGAGACCCGCCGCCGGCACCGCCTGGCCGAGACGAGCCGCGATGATCAGGCCGCCAAGCGCCGACAGCACGCCCATATTGATGAACACCATCAGCGTCAGCCGCTCGGTGTTGATGCCCGACAGCTGCGCCGCCTTGGGATTGCCGCCCATGGCGTAGATGCGCCTCCCGATGGTCATGCGCTTGGTGACGAAGACGAACAGCGTGATCAGCACGCCCATGACCAGCAGCACCACGGGCAGGCCGCGGTAGCTGGCAAACTCATAGACCAGGAACAGCGCCAGCGCGCTGGCGACCAGCGTCTTGACCACGAACAGGGTGAAGGGCTCGGCCTCATAACCATGGCGTTCTCGTTTGCGCCGGGTGCGGACCCCGAAATAGGCATAGGCGAGCACGGCGATCAGCCCCAGCACGACCGTCGTCATGTGCAGGGTCACGCCGCTGCCCATGATGGTCTTGCCGGCTGCGTTCACGACCGGCGGGACGAGCGTCAGTGGGCCGATCACATCCGGGATGAAGCCGGAGCTGAGCATCTTGAAGTCGTCGGGAAGCGGACCCACCGACGAGCCGCCGCCAAGCAACGCCTGGCAAATGCCGCGGAAGATCAGCATGCCGGCCAGCGTGACGATGAAGCTCGGTATCCGGTGATAGGCGATCCAATACCCTTGCGCGGCGCCGATCAGGCCACCCGCGACCAGGCAGACGATCGAAACCACCAGCGGATTGCTCAGCGGTCCGAGCTGCCAGATAACCATCATGTTTGCCGCCAGCGCACCGATGAAACCGGCGACCGATCCGACGCTGAGGTCGATATAGCCCGATACGATCACCAGCAGCATGCCCAGCGCCATCACGATGATGAAGGAGTTCTGCTGCACCAGATTGCTGAGATTGACCGGCTTGAACAACGTTCCCGACGTGGTGAACTGGAAGAACAGCATGATGACGATCAGCGCTATGATCAGCCCGTATTCGCGCAAATTCGTCGCCAGCGCCGAGACGGCGATGCGCGGGCGCTGTTCGTCGGCGACGTTGCCCTGCGGGGCGGGGGCGCTTTCGGTGCTCATGCTGCTTTTCCTTCTCCCCGGACGATGGCGCGCATTATCTTTTCCTGGCTTGCTTCCGCCGCCGGCATTTCGCCCACCATGCGCCCTTCGTTCATGACGTAGATGCGGTCGGTAATCCCTAGCAATTCCGGCATTTCCGACGAGATGACCACGATCGCCTTACCCTCCGAGGCAAGGCGCGCGATGATCGTGTAGATTTCATACTTGGCGCCGACATCGATGCCGCGTGTCGGCTCGTCGAGGATCAGCACGTCAGGGTCGGCAAACAACCATTTCGACAGCACCACCTTCTGCTGGTTGCCGCCGGAAAGATTGCCGGTCATCTGATAGACGCTGGACGCACGGATATTGGTCTTCTTGCGATAGTCGTTGGCGACCGCAAGTTCGCGCATGTCGTCGATCACGCTGTGGCGCGACACGCCGTCGAGATTGGCCAGCGTAATGTTATGCTTGATATGGTCGATGAGGTTCAGGCCGTAGGTCTTGCGGTCCTCGGTGACATAGGCGATGCCGTGTTGGACCGCCTTGCTTACCGAGGAGACATCGACCGGCTTGCCCTTGAGCAGCACTTCGCCGGTGATGCGGCGGCCATAGGAGCGGCCGAACAGGCTCATGGCGAATTCGGTGCGGCCGGCGCCCATCAGCCCGGCGATGCCGACCACCTCGCCCTTGCGCACATTGATGTCGATGCCCTTGATCACCTGCCGCTCGGCATGGAGCGGGTGATAGACCGACCAGTTTTTCACCTCGAACACGACTTCGCCGATCTTGGGCTCGCGCGGCGGATAGCGGTCGTCGAGCGAACGGCCGACCATCGAGGTGATGATGCGGTCTTCGGAGATATCCTTCTTGGCCAGTGTCTCGATGGTGCGCCCGTCACGGATGACGGTTACCTTGTCGGCGACCCGGTTGATCTCGTTGAGCTTGTGCGAGATCAGGATCGAGGTCATGCCTTGTCGCTTGAATTCGAGCAGAAGATCGAGCAGCGCCTGGCTGTCTTTCTCGCTGAGCGACGCGGTCGGCTCATCGAGGATCAAAAGCTTGACGTCCTTGCTCAGCGCCTTGGCGATCTCGACCAGCTGCTGCTTGCCGACGCCGATATTGGTGATCAGTGTCTTGGGGTCCTCCTTGAGGCCCACCTTCTTCAACAGGGCAGCGGTGCGCGCCTCGTTGGCATCCCAGTCGATGACGCCGTATCGGGCGTTTTCGTTGCCGAGGAAGATATTTTCGGTGATCGACAGCATCGGCACCAGCGCTAGCTCCTGGTGGATGATGACGATGCCCTTGTGTTCGCTGTCATGGATACCTTTGAACTGGCATTCCTGACCCTGAAAAATGATCTGGCCGTCATATGTGCCGGCGGGATAGACGCCCGACAGAACCTTCATCAGCGTCGACTTGCCGGCGCCGTTCTCGCCAACCACGGCGTGGATCTCGCCTTCTTCGACGCTGAGGTTGACGTTCGACAGCGCCTTCACGCCGGGGAACGTCTTGGTGATGTCGCGCATCTCCAAAATCGTCGTCATCAGGGCAAGCTCCTCCTGTTGCATGTCGCTCAAAAGTGCTTGCGGTTTGAGACAACGACATGCACGGAAATAAAGTCCGGTAGAAACAATACCGGGGTCGCTTGTGAACGGAAAGGGGTCCTGCGTCGCGCAGGACCCCTGTCTTTATAAACGGATTACTTCAGTTCGTCGGCCTTGATGTAGCCGGAGTCGACGACCAGTGCCTGGTAGTTCGACTTGTCGACCTCATGCGGCGTCAAAAGGATCGAGGGAACGACCTTGACGTCGTTATTGTAGGTCTTTTCATCGAGGCCGTCCGGCTTGCCGCCCGAGAGCACCTTGTCGACGAGTTCGACGGTGGCCTTGGCCAGTTCGCGGGTGTCCTTGAACACGGTCGAGTATTGCTCGCCCGTGATGATCAGCTTGACCGAAGCAGTCTCGGCGTCCTGGCCGGTCACGATCGGCCACGGCTGGGCGTCGGTGCCGTAACCGACGGCGCGCAGCGAAGCGGTGATGCCGCGCGACAGGCCGTCATAGGGCGAAAGAACGCCATCGACGCGGCTGCCGTCCGAGTAGTTGGCCGACAGCAGGTTGTCCATGCGCGCCTGGGCGGTGGCGGCGAGCCAGCGCAGCGTGCCGACCTTGTCCATGCCGGTCTGGCCGGACTTGATCTTGATCGAGCCGTCATCGATCAGCGGCTGCAGCACCGAGATTGCGCCGTTGTAGAAGAAGAAGGCGTTGTTGTCGTCCGGCGAGCCGCCGAACAGTTCGACGTTCCACGGCTTGGTGTTCGGGAAGCGCTCCTTGAGGCCCTTGACCAGCGAGTTCGCCTGGATCACGCCGACGCCGAAATTGTCGAAGGTGGTGTAGTAATCGACATTGGCGGTCTTCTTGATCAGGCGGTCATAGGCGACGACGACGACGCCGGCGTCAGCGGCCTTCTGCAGCGCGTCCGACAGGGTCGTGCCGTCGATCGAAGCGATGATCAGCGCCTTCGGGCCCTTGGTGATTTCGTTTTCCAGTTGGCTGAGCTGGTTGGGGATGTCGTCCTGCGCGTACTGCAGGTCGACCGTGTAGCCGAGAGCTTCGAGCTGGGACTTGACGGCATCGCCGTCATTGATCCAGCGCTGCGAGGTCTTGGTCGGCATCAGCACGCCGACAAGACCCTTGTCGGCTGCGTGCGCCGAGTAGGTCATGGCAGCGATGCCAAGGGCCGCGACGGCGGCCAGTGTCTTGATGATTTTCACGTAAAACTCTCCCTGGTTGATGGACGCGACACCTCGGGGCTTCGCGGGCCGCGCAGTCGGGCGGATGCGCCAAAGCGCCGCCGCCGTCATAATCGATCTCCGGTATCCTCCCAATCGGCCCTCAGTCTTGATTTAAATCGATACGATTTTGCTCGTCATCGACCGTCAAGTCTTGAGGACGCGCGAAAGTGTGACCCTTTGCCATAACTGTCAAATGCGATCTTCGGTGGTTGCTATACCAAAACCGGTATATGACTAAACCGGGCTGGAACAGTGGCGGAAGCGGGAAAAGGCATGGCGGCTTTACGAGGTCCTCAGGGAATTTCAAGCGGTTACGATGAATTGCCGGGCGATGGCGAGACACTTCTGCGTAGCGGCTTGAGCCTGCGTCACATGCGCATGATCGCAGCACTCGACGATCACGGTCGGGTGAGTGCTGCCGCCCAGGTGATGAACATCTCGCAGCCGGCGGCCTCGCGCATGATTTCCGAGATGGAAGCGGTGCTCGAGGTGAAGCTCTGCGAAAGGCTGCCGCGCGGCATCACACTCACCCCTTACGGCAAGGCGCTGGCCCGGCGCGCGCGCTCGATCCTGCTCGAAATGCGCGAGGCCGACCGCGAAATATCGGAGCTCAAGGCCGGCAAGGGCGGCTCGGTGTTCCTTGGCGCGGTGACGGCGCCGGCGATCGAACTGGCGGTCCCGGCGATCCGCGAGATACGCCGCCTCTATCCGCGCATCGAGATTACCATGCAGGTCGAGACGTCGAATGTGCTGGCGCGCGAACTGATCGCCACGCGCCATGATTTCATCATCGCCCGTGTCCCCGAAGACCTCAATCCGCGCCTGTTCGAATCGCGCGTCATCGGCGTCGAGAAGGCCTGCCTGATCGTGCGCCGAGGCCACCCGCTGAGCAACGGCCATCCTCTAAACAATGGGAAGGCGGTGAGGCTGGAGGACACCGCCGCCTTCGACTGGGTGTTCCAGTCGGGCGGGTCGCCGCTGCGCCAGGCGATGGAGAGCAATTTCCTGAACCGCAACATCGCCCTGCCGGACCGCATCCTCAACACCTCGTCGCTGCTGCTCACACTGGTCATGGTGGCGCAGTCCGACGCCATCGCCCCGGTGTCGATCCAGGTGGCAAAATTCATCCAGAACCCCGACGGTCTCGCCGGCGCCATCGATGTCGTCCAGACCGAGTTCGACATCGAGGTCCGCCCCTACAGCCTGATCACGGTGAAGAACCGCGTGCTGTCGCCGGCAGCCAAGATGCTGCACGATTTTATCTTGCGGGAAGTGGGATAGGAACTGGAGCGGGTAGAGGGAATCGAACCCTCGCGTTCAGCTTGGGAAGCTGACAAGCTACCATTACATCATACCCGCGTCGGCCTCTCGATATCATGATGGGCGTGCTTCGGGCAATCGCCCTTGGACAGCTGTTCGGAAACGGCTGTTGGAAACCCGACCGATTGCGCCGTCCGCCCGCCTTGATGCGGGCGCAGCAAGTGCGTATTCGTGGGTTTGTACCCCGAATCCGGGCACACCAATCTGGAGGCAGGCCCCTTGTCCACAGTGACGCGCTTTCTCGGTGACTCGCCCGTCAGGGTGATCGTCAAGCTGCTGGTCGTGTCGTTCCTGGTCGGCCTGGTCATGAATGCGTTCGGCTGGACGCCGATGGACGTCTTCTACCGCATCCAGGGTTTCTTCATCGATCTTTGGAACCTCGGCTTCAACGCGGTCTATCGCTTCTTGGGCTATATCCTGCTCGGCGCCGCGATCGTCGTGCCGGTGTTCATCCTGCTCAGGCTCGCGAACTACCGGAAGTGAAGCGGACCACGATCCCGAAAAGTGGAAACCGGTTTTCGGAAAAGATTGTGCTCAAACCAAAGGCCACTCAGGCAAAGTCCGACGCCACCTCGAACAGGATGGCGTGGCGCGCCGCGAGCGCTGCGACATCGGTCGAATAGCCGCCGCCGATGACACCGCAGACCGGGATGCCCAGCGCGCGGAAATGACCGATCACCATGGCGTCGCGGGCACGCACGCCGTCATCGCTGAGCGATAGCCGGCCGAGCCGGTCCTCGGCATGCACGTCGACACCGGCATTGTAGAAGACGATGTCCCAGTGCGCCTTGGCCGAGAGCTCCGGCAGGAGGACACCCAGCCGTTCGAGATAGGCGCCATCGCCGGTGCCGTCCGGCAGGGCAACGTCGAGATCGGAGGCAATCTTGCGCACCGGATAATTGCGCTCGCCATGCATGGAAAAGGTGAACGCGCGTGGCTCGTCTTTCAGGATGTCCGCGGTGCCGTCGCCCTGATGCACATCGAGATCGACGATCAGGATGTTTTTCACCGCGTCTTCGGCTAGCAGCACCAGCGAAGCGACGGCAACATCGTTGAAGGTGCAGAAGCCCGCGCCTTGCGCGCGCCGCGCATGGTGGCTGCCGCCGGCGCTGTTGCAGGCAATGCCATCGATAAGCGCCAGTCGCGCCGCCAGCACCGTGCCGCCGGCGGCGAGTTGCGCCCTGAGCGAAACGCGCGGTCCCACGGGAAAGCCGATCTCGCGCTCGATCTTTTCAGGCACTGAACACGTGATGACCTGGTCGACATAATCAGCCGCATGGGCGAGCTTCAGCCAGGAGGCCGGCGCCGGCTCGGGCATCGACAGCGCCCCCGCATGGATCAGACCCCTGATATGCAAGGCCTGCATCAGCACCGGATATTTGCTCATCGGAAAGCGATGATTGACGGCGAAGCCGGCATCGTAGTCGGGATGATGGACGATCTGCAGGGGCATGGCTAAAGCAATTCCAGGAAAAGTGTGCAGCGGTTTTCCCGGGAGAAGCGCGTAGCGCTTCCCCTTGGGAATTGCTTAAAACCAGTACTCGGATCCGGCGGGCTCGCGCCAGAAGAACATTTCGGTTGGCCGTCACGGCAAGAGTGATTGCGCGGTGGCCGGAAAATGGGGCACATCGGCTGTTCGATCAAGCCGCAATCAGCAAGGCAGCAGTCCCCTGGACACGGGTGCAATCCCAGCCGACGCGAGACCCTTCGCCGTCACCAACCGTTCGGTGCTCGCCATCGCCGTGCCGATGACGCTCGCCTATCTGACGACGCCGCTGCTCGGCATCGTCGACACGGCGGTGGTCGGGCAGTTCGGCGATGCCGCCCTGCTCGGCGGCCTGGCGGCCGGGGCGCTGGTCTTCGACGTGGTCTTCAGCACCTTCAATTTCCTGCGCTCCGGTACCACCGGCCTCGTCGCCCAGGCGTTTGGGCGCGGCGACGAACTGGAGGAGCAGGCGGTGTTCTGGCGCGCCGTGCTGATCGCGGTCGCCGCCGGCATCGTGCTTGTCGTCCTTGCGCCGCTGATTGCCATCGCCGGCCAGAAATTCATCGGCGGCGAAGCGCGCGTCGGCGAGGCGATGGGCGTCTATATCCACATCAGAATGCTCGCCGCCCCCTTCACGCTGATCAACTACGCCATCCTCGGCTATGTCCTTGGACGCGGCGAGGGCGGGCTTGGGCTGATGCTGCAGGCGGTGCTCAACGGCATCAACATCGTGCTTTGCATCCTGCTCGGCCTGAAGCTTGGCTGGGGCGTCGCCGGCGTGGCCTGGGCGACCGTCACCGGCGAATGTCTGGCCATGCTGCTGGGTCTCGCCATCGTTGTCTGGCGCTTCCGGGCCGCACCCCGCCTGCCGCGGCATCGCCTGCTCGACATGCCCGCTTTCCTGCGCATGCTGTCGCTCAACCGCGATATCATGATCCGCTCGTTCTCGCTGCTCGCCGCTTTCGCGCTGTTCACCCGCCAGGGCGCGCAGTTCGGCACGCTGACGCTGGCCGCCAATGCCGTGCTGATGAACTTCTTCCTCGTCGCCGGCTATTTTCTCGACGGTTTCGCCACCGCGGCCGAACAGTTGGCGGGACGCGCGATCGGCGCACGTGCCGAGACGGCGTTCCGCCGGGCGGTACGTCTGACCTTATTCTGGGGGTTCGGCCTCGCCGGAACCGCCACGCTGATCTTCTGGCTCGGCGGCGCCGGCCTGATTTCGTTGATCACCACGTCGCCGGATGTTCGTGCTGTTGCCGACATCTATCTGCCGTGGGCGGCACTGACACCGCTGAGCGGCGTGCTGGCCTTCCAGATGGACGGCGTCTTCATCGGCGCTACCTGGTCGCGCGACATGCGCAACATGATGCTGGTGTCGTTCCTGGCCTTCAGCGCCGCATTGTTCAGCTTGGCGCCGTCTCTCGGCAATCACGGCCTGTGGGCGGCGCTGCACGTTTTCCTGCTGGTGCGCGGCTTCAGCCTGCTGGCCATCCTGCGGCTCCGGTTGCGCACGGCGTTTTAGAGCGGCCTGGCAGCCCACTGATCGAGCCGGCTGTCGCGCAGTTCGCGCAATGATTTCAGCCGCTCCTTGTCGGCAAATCGCACCATCCCGGCAAGGATGCGCCCCGGCAGCGCCGGC
Source organism: Mesorhizobium sp. M0058 (assembly GCF_040323095.1). Classification (NCBI taxonomy): domain Bacteria; kingdom Pseudomonadati; phylum Pseudomonadota; class Alphaproteobacteria; order Hyphomicrobiales; family Phyllobacteriaceae; genus Mesorhizobium; species Mesorhizobium sp. M0058. The sequence continues at coordinate 56,278 of NZ_JAMYUQ010000013.1, read as the reverse complement.
CCGGCATAGATCATGCCGGTGTAGAGCTGGACGAGATCGGCGCCGGCGCGGATTTTCTCCAGCGCGTTCTCGGCCGAATCGACGCCGCCGACGCCGATAATGGCGCGCTCCGGCCCGAGCAATTTGCGCATCTTGGCCAGCACGATGGTCGAACGCTCGAACAGCGGTTTGCCGGAGAGCCCGCCGGTCTCGCTGGTGGCGCTACGCAATCCGGTTCGCGCCAGCGTCGTGTTGGAGACGATGACGCCGTCAATCTGCTTCTCGCTGACTTCGGCGGCGATGTCTTCAAGCTCGGCCTCGACCAGATCGGGCGCGATCTTGAGGAAGAGGGGCGGCTGCGCCGAAGCTGCTGCACGCACCGACATGACCCGAGACAACAGTTCGCCGAGCTGTTCGCGCGCCTGCATGGTGCGCAGGCCGGGCGTGTTGGGCGACGAGATGTTGACGGTGAGATAGCTGGCGTATTTCGCAAAACGGGAAACGCCCAACTCATAGTCACGGACACGATCGGCGCTGTCCTTGTTGGCGCCGATGTTGACGCCGACAATGCCGCCGCGTCCCTGGCGCGCGGCAAGGCGTTTTTCCGCCGCCTCGTGGCCCTCATTGTTGAAGCCCAGGCGGTTGATCACCGCATCATCCTCAGTCAGCCGGAAAATGCGCGGCTTCGGATTGCCGGCCTGCGGCAGCGGCGTCACGGTGCCGACTTCGGCAAAGCCGAAGCCGAGGCCAAGCAGCGCGTCGGGCACCTCGGCGTTCTTGTCGTAGCCTGCGGCCATGCCGAGCGGATTGGGGAAGGCGATGCCACAGAGGCTGAGCTTCAACCTGTCGTCGCGCACCGTCCGCGCGCCGACCGGCAGACCGCATCGCAGCGCCGCGATCGACATGCCATGCGCCGTTTCCGGATCGAAGGTGAACAGCAGTTTCTGGCCGATGCGATCGAACACGATCATTCGGCCTCCAGCGCCGGGAATTGATGGGCGCCGTCGGCCCCGAGCGGCAGTGGCCGCACCCACAGCACGGCGCTCATATCGAGCACGCCATAGAGATGCGGGAACAGCGCGCCGCCGCGCGAGACCTCGTATTTCAGCGCGTCACCGAGCAGCGCCCCGTCGATGGCGATCAGCAGCAAATCCATCTGGCCGGCGAAATGCTTCGCCGCCGTCTCCCTGACCTGATCAGCGGTGGAGAAATGGATGAAGCCGTCGGCGATATCGATCGGAGCGCCGGTGAAACGGCCGTTTTTCTCGGCCTCGCGCCAAAGCGCTTCGGGCGCGATCTTGTAGATAATCTGAGACATGGTTGCGCTATAATCCGAACCGATCATGCGGGGAAGGGCAACTCGTCCGCATTTACGGCGCAAAGCTGTGATAGGTTGCGCATACTGGCTCGTGGAGGATGGAACATGCGTCTGCAGCACATACTGATCCCCGCCGCACTGGTCTCGCTGGTTGCGGCATCGGCCTGGTCCGAAGAGACCGACCGCTACCGGCTGGAAAAATCGGCCAACGGCTATGTCCGCATGGACACCCGGACCGGCGCCATGTCGATCTGCGAGGAGCGCTCCGGCCAGCTCGTCTGCAAGATCGCGGCCGACGAACGCGCTGCCTTCCAGGACGAGGTCGATCGTTTGCAGTCCTCGATGAAGGCCATGGACGAACGCGTCACCAGGTTGGAGAATTCGCTGTCGGCCCGTCTCGAATCGAAATTGCCGAGCGAAGAGGATTTCGACAAGACGATGAGCTATATGGAGCGCATGCTGCGCGGCTTCATGGGCATCGTCAAGGAGATGGACAAGGATAATGGCGACGGCGCCAAACTCAACTCGCAAAAGACCTGAACTGCCCGGCGGGGAAATGCCCCGTCCGGCCATTGCCGCTTGAAACAAAGCGCTTCGCCGCATAATCGTCCGGTCCCGTAAAAGCCGATAATCGATAAGGGATTTGGGAGGAAGATTTGCCGTCGGGTTACACCTTCGTCATTGCCGACGACCATCCGCTGTTCCGCGGCGCCTTGAAAGAGGCGCTTGCCGGCGTCGGCGATGTCGCCGCCATTCACGAGGCCGGCGATTTCGAAAGCGCCAAGGCCCTGGTCGTGGCCAATGAGGATGTCGACCTGGTGCTGCTCGACCTGTCGATGCCGGGCGCCAGCGGCCTGTCCGGTCTGATCGCGTTGCGCGGCATCCACCCGGCGGTGCCGCTGGTGGTGGTATCGGCCCACGACGACCCGGTGACCATCCGGCGCGCGCTCGATCTCGGCGCATCCGGCTTCATCTCCAAATCGGCCAGCATGGAGGAAATCCGCAGCGCTGTGCAATCGGTGCTGGCAGGCGATATCGCAGCCCCCGTCGGCATCGACCTCGGCGTCGAGCGCGACCCGGAAATATCCGACCTGATCAAGCGGCTGCAGGCGCTGACACCGCAGCAGACGCGTGTCCTCGGCATGCTGGCCGAAGGCCTGCTCAACAAGCAGATCGCCTACGAGCTCAGCGTCTCCGAAGCGACGGTCAAGGCGCATGTTTCGGCCATCCTGCAGAAGCTCGGCGTCGACAGCCGCACCCAGGCGGTGATCCAGCTGTCCAAGATCGGCAGCGATCCGTTGCAGCCAGCAGGCTAAAGCGCATCGCGCTGAACGGATTCATGCGACCCGCTTTAGCTCTTGTTCGATGCATGTCGTGGTCCCAGAACCGGGGCACACTTCTGGGCGACATGCATTGAACCCTACTCGGCCGCCGATGCCAGCGGCCTGACCCTTGCCATCATGGAACGCAGCACGGCCGGCTTCAGCGGCTTGTTGATCACCGGCACGTCCAGGGCGGCGGCAGCGGCACGGACCTCGGTGGAGCGGTCGGCGGTGACCAGCACGGCCGGCAGGTCCGAACCATGGATGTCACGCAGGCGGGCGATGATGTCGAGGCCGCTTCTGCCATCGAGATGATAGTCGGCAAGCACGATGTCGGGACGATCGGCCCTGCCAAAATCCTCCGAACCCGAAAACGTGCCGATGCTGCAGCCCCAGCCCTCGAGCAGAAGCCGCATGCCGTCGAGGATGCGGGCGTCGTTGTCGATGCACATGACGCGCAGGCCGGCCAGCGAATTCGCGGTGCGGGCAGGCGCCTTCGGCTCGACCTCGCGCCGCGGCGCCTCAACCGCCGCAACCGGCAGGATAACGGAAAAGCGCGTACCCTTGCCCGGGTTGGAAAAGATCTGGATCTCGAGCCGCAGCACCCGCGCGATGCGGTCGACGATGGACAGGCCAAGGCCGAGACCTTCGGCCTCGCGCACGCCTTCGTCCAGCCGGGTGAACTCGTTGAAGACCGTGTTCAGCTTGTCGCCGGCAATGCCGATGCCAGTGTCGATCACCTGGATTTCGGCGAGTTCGCCGCGCCGTCGCACGCCGACCAGGATGCGGCCATGGGGGGTGTATTTGATGGCGTTGGAGACCAGATTCTGGATCAGCCGGCGCAGCAGGTTGCGGTCCGTCAACACGCTGAGCGACGAGGCTATGATCGTCAGATCGAGTTTCTTTTCGGCGGCGAGCGGCTGAAAATCATTGCCGATCTGGCGCAGCAGCCCGTCCAGGCGGAAGGCGCTGTCGTCCGGCTTCATTGCGCCGGCGTCGAGGCGCGAAATGTCGAGCACGGCGCCCAGGATCGTCTCGACCGATTCGAGCGAGGATTCGATGTTGACGGCAGCCTTGCCCGCCGGCCCCTTGCCGGCTTTTTCGATCAGCGACGAGCAGTAGAGACGGGCGGCGTTCAAAGGCTGCAGGATGTCGTGGCCGGCGGCGGCGAGGAAGCGCGTCTTGCCCAGATTAGCCTCCTCGGCCAGCATCTGCGCCTGCGCCAGCTCCTCATTGACCCGGGTCAACTCCTCGTTGACTCTAGTCAGTTCGATGGTGCGCGTCTTGACCCGCTGCTCCAGCGATTCATTGGCCCGCTTCAGCGCCAAATCCTGTTCGACGCGTCCTGATATGTCGGCATAGGTGGCGACGATTCCGCCGTCCGGCATCGGGTTTGAGCGCAGTTCGAGGATGCGGCCGCTGGTCTTCAACTCCATCTGCCACGGGCTGACGAAACTGGTCAGCCGGTTGAGCATCGCCACGCGCTGGTCGGCCGGAATATCGCCGCGCTCGGCGAGGTGGCGCAGGATGCGGTCGAGCGAGACGCCGACCTGGCCCATCTCGTCGGGCAGGTCGAACAGCGCGCGATATTGTCTGTTCCAGCAGATCAGACGAAAATCGCGGTCGAATACGGTGATGCCCTGCTCCATCTGGTCGAGCGCGATCTGCAGCAGGTCGCGATTGTGCTGCAGCGCTTCGGTGGCGTCGTCGAGCAGGCGAAAGGCGTCCTTGGACTCGCGGTCGTTGCGGCGAAACAGCAGCGACAGGATCAGCCGCGCCGAAGACGAGCCGACCGCGCTCGCCAGCAGCTGCTCGGAAAAGCGGATGACATCCATGCTGGCCTGCTCATTGCCGTGCAGCGAGACGCCATTGCTTTTCTCGAAGGATTGGAAGGAGCGCTCGGTGCGCTCGACGCCGAGGTAGCGCGAGATGGTGTCCTTCAGCACGTTGACGGTGATGGCGGTGCGGAAGCGGCGCAGGCTGGGCATCGGGCCGGATTCGCGCGGCACGAAGATCGACGCCTGGATCCGCTCCAGCGGCACTGACGCGCGCGACAGCGAGCCGAGCACGAAGAACAGCGTGTTGACCGACAGGCTCCAGAGCACGCCGTGGTTCAACGGTTCGGCGACGGTGCCGAACAGAGCCTGCGGCCGCAGCGCCTCGAAACCGAACAACCCCTGCACGACGATGTCCGCGTCGGCTGCCGAGAGCGACGGCAAAAGCAGCGTATAGCCCCAGACGAGGATGCCGGCGACCATGCCAAGGGCCGCGCCGCGGCCATTGGCGCCGCGCCAGATCAGCCCGCCGATCAGCGCCGGCGCGAATTGGGCGATTGCCGCGAACGACATCAGGCCGATCGACGACAGCCGCGCCGAGTTGGTGCTTTCGCGGTAGTAGAGGAAGGCAATGAACAACAGGATGAAGATGGCGCCGCGCCGCACGTTGAGGATCAGCGTCGACCAATCCTCATTCTCCGAGGTCGTGGTCTTGAGCAGGCGGCGCACGAACAGCGGGATGACGAGGTCGTTGGAGATCATGATCGACAGCGCCACGCTTTCGACGATCACCATGGCGGTCGCCGCCGACAGCCCACCGATGAAGGCGGCCATGGCGAGGAAGTCATGGCCGCCGAACAAGGGCAGTGCCAGCACATAGAGGTCACTGGTGGTTTTGGTGCCGACCAGCGCCAGGCCGGCGAAGGCGATCGGCAGCACGAACAGGTTTATCGCTACGAGATAGAGCGGGAACACCCAGGTCGCGGTGCGCAGTTCGGCCTCGCCGCGGTTCTCGACGATGGTGACGTAGAACTGGCGCGGCAGCATGATGATGGCAAAGCCGCTCAGGCAAGTCAGCACCAGCCAGGTGGCGAGCGAGGTGTCGTAGCCCATGGCCTGCCGCACCTGGCTGTTTTCGGCCAGCTTGTCGATCATGTCGCCCGGGCCGCCGAAGATCAGGAAGGTGACCATCAGGCCGATCGCCAGGAAGGCGGCGAGCTTGACCACGGTTTCGACCGCCACCGCCAGCACCAGCCCGTCCTGGTGCTCGGTGGCGTCGGCATGGCGGGTGCCGAACAGCACCGCAAACAGCGCCAAGAGCATGGCCACCACCAGCGAGATGTCGCTGACGAAGGGATCGAAGGAGGGCGGCGATCCCGTATAATGCTCGACCATCAGGCCGACCGAACCGGAGATCGCCTTCAATTGCAGTGCGATATAGGGCACCGCGCCGATGGTGGCGATCAGCGTGGCGATCGCCGAGACGGCAAAGCTCTTGCCATAGCGGGCGCCCAGGAAGTCGGCGATCGAGGTGATCTTCTCGCTCTTGGCCAGCCGCACGATGCGATTGAGCAGCGGAAAGCCGAACACGAACACCAGCACCGGCCCGGTGTAGATGCCCAAAAATTCGAGGCCGCGCTCGGACGACAGGCCGACCGAGCCGAAGAAGGTCCAGGAGGTGCAGTAGATGGCGAGGCTGAGCGCATAGATGAAGGGCCGGGCGCGGCCGGGTCCCAGCGCCGTTGAACGCCGGTCGCCGAGGCTGGCGATGACGAACAGCAGCGTTACATAGGCGACCGCAATGATGACGATGAACCAGCCCTGCACGGCCCGAAAATCCTCCTCGGCCAGCTTTCACCCCGGCCTGCCCAGAGGCAATCACAGCTCTAAGGTCAAGTCCATCGCGGCTTTCCGGCGCATGGCCGCGACGCGGCCCTGTCGAACCGTGACCCAAGGTAAGGAGAAAGCGGTGTTTTCCAGCTTTTGCTTCTGTTGCAACCGCAGGTTTTTGTTATGGTGCGCACGGGCCGACGCCGGAGGGACGGCGGCAGCGCGGTCCGTCATGACAAGGAGGGTCGAATGCTGAAAGAATTCCAGGAATTCATTTCCAAAGGAAATGTGATGGACCTTGCGGTCGGCGTCATCATCGGCGCGGCCTTCAGCAAGATCGTCGATTCTCTTGTCAATGACATCATCATGCCTTTCATCGGCGCACTTGGTGGCGTCGACTTTTCCAACTACTTCATAGGCCTCTCATCAACAGTGCATTCGACCAATCTTGCCGACGCGCGTAAGGAAGGCGCGGTGTTCGCCTACGGCAATTTTATCACCGTGGCGCTGAATTTCGTCATCCTGGCTTTCATCATCTTCCTTATGGTCAAGGCCGTGAACAACATGCGCAAGCGGCTCGAGCGCGAGAAGCCGGCCGCACCTGCGGCTCCGCCGCCGGCTGACGTCGCACTGCTCACCGAAATTCGCGATCTCCTCGCCAGGAAATAGACAAGGCCAGATTTCTGGACCAAAACCCCGGTCGTTCGCGGCCGGGGTTTTCTGTTGCCGCATCTGCTAAGAGCATCCGCCAATGCATGTCGCCCATAAGTGCGCAGCGGTTCTGGATAATGACATGCATCAAAGCGGACATCAAAACGGACCTGTCATGACCCTGATCGATAGCTTGCGCGCCGAAGCGGTGGCCGCCCCCGAAAGCGGCATTGTCGCCGTCGTCAATTACGGCCGTACGCGCGAGGGCATGATCCCGCTCTGGGCCGGTGAAGGCGATTTGCCGACGCCTGCCTTCATTTCGGAAGCCGCCGCCAAGGGGCTAGCCAATGGCGAGACCTTCTATACCTGGCAGAAAGGCATTCCGGAGCTGAGGCAAGCGCTTTCTCGCTACTATGCCAGGCATTTCGGCAAGAGCTTCGCCGAAGAGGAATTCATCGCCACCGGTTCCGGCATGCATGCCATTCAGTTGGCATTAGCCGCGGTCGCCGGCAGCGGCGACGAGGTGGTCTATCTCTCCCCGGCGTGGCCGAATTTCGCCGCCGCCGCCGGTATTTCCGGCGCTACCCCGGTTGCGGTCACGCTCGACCAGTCGGGCAATGGCTGGTCCTGCGATATCGACAAAATTGCGGCTGCGGTGACGCCGCGCACCAAGGCGCTGTTCGTCAACACGCCATCGAACCCCACCGGCTGGACGGCCGATAAGGAAACGCTGCAGGCGATCCTGAATCTCGCCCGCCAAAATGGCCTGTGGATCATCGCCGACGAGATCTATTCGCTGTTCCACTACGGCCACGGCCGTGCGCCGTCCTTCCTCGACATTTCGACCGCGGAAGACCGCATCCTGTTCGTCAACTCCTTTTCCAAGAACTGGGCGATGACCGGCTGGCGCGTCGGCTGGATCAAGACCCATCCCGAGCTGCAGCAGGTGTTCGAGAACCTGATCCAGTATTCGACCTCAGGCGTCGCCCAGTTCATGCAGCGCGGCGCCGTCGCGGCGCTGGACCACGGTGATGCCTTCATCGTCGAGCAGGTGGAGCGCGCCAGGAAAGCGCGCGACCTGGTCTGCGATATTCTCGGCGCAACCGGCAAAGCGCGCTTCACCGTGCCGCAAGGCGCGTTCTATTTGTTTTTCACGGTCGACGGCATCACCGATCCGCGCCGGGCTGCTTTCGACATCGTCGACAAGGCCAATGTCGGCCTGGCGCCGGGCACCGCCTTCGGCCCTGGCGGAGAGGCGTTTTTGCGCCTGTGCTTCCACCGCCGCCTCGACCAACTCGAGGAAGCGGCACACCGGCTGGCGGGATGGATGAGGACGGTTTGAGGTGAATGGGCGGCGGCTTCAGCCGCCCGACTTCGGCACAAGCAGCGGCACAATCCGGTCGCTCTTGGCGACAGTGGGCCGTCCGGCGGAGCCGTAGGGAATGCCCAGCGCATCCCATGTCTCGACCAGCGCGTCCTGCAGTCCCGCAATCAGGGTATCGGTATGGAACGGCGTCGGCGTGATGCGCAGCCGCTCGGTGCCGCGCGGCACGGTCGGATAGTTGATCGGCTGGATGTAGATGCCGTGCACGCCGAGCAGACGGTCGCTGGCCATCTTGCAGAGTTCGGGGTCACCGACCAGCACCGGCACGATGTGTGTCGGCGATTCCATCACCGGCAGGCCGGCTGCAGACAGAACCTCCTTGGTCCGCGACGCTTGGCGCTGTTGCGCATCGCGCTCGGCTTGCGACCGCTTGAGGTGGCGGATGGACGTGGTGGCGGCGGCGGCGATCGCCGGCGGCAGCGCCGTGGTGAAGATGAAGCCCGGCGCATAGGAGCGCACCGCGTCGATGACGGCGCTGTTGCCGGCGATATAGCCGCCCAGCGTGCCGAACGCCTTGGCCAGCGTGCCTTCGATGATGTCGATGCGGTCGGCCAGCCCCTCGCGCTCGGTGATGCCGCCGCCGCGCGGTCCGTACATGCCGACGGCATGGACCTCGTCAATATAGGTCATGGCGTTGTAGCGTTCGGCCAGTTCGACGATCTGCTTGATCGGCGCGATGTCGCCATCCATCGAATAGACGCTCTCGAACACGATCAGCTTGGCGCGTTCGCGGCCCGCCACCTGCAGCAGGCTTTCGAGATGCGCGACGTCGTTGTGGCGGAAAATCTTCTTTTCGGCGCCCGAGCGCCGTACGCCTTCGATCATCGAGGCATGGTTGAGCTCGTCCGAAATGATCAGGCAATTGGGCAAAAGCCGCGCAATGGTCGAGATCGAGGCCTCGTTGGAGACGAAGCCGGAGGTGAAGACGAGCGCGGCTTCCTTGTCGTGCAGGTCGGCCAGTTCCAGCTCGAGTTCGACCAACGGGTTCGAGGTGCCGGAAATGTTGCGGGTGCCGCCGGCGCCCGAACCCATCTTGCCGGCCGCGTTCTGGAAAGCGGCAATGACATCGGGGTTCTGGCCCATGCCGAGATAGTCGTTGGAGCACCAGACGGTGATTTCCTCGGCGCGGCCGTTGGAACGCCAAATGGCGCGCGGAAACTTGCCGACAATGCGCTCGAGATCGGCGAAAACCCGGTAGCGCCGCTCGGCGTGGAGCTGGTCGATCGCTTCCTCGAAGAACCGCTGATAGTTCATGTCGCCTTCCCAGTTTTGCGCGGGATCATAATCGTTGGCCCATTCGTCGTCCACCGGGCCGTTTTGGTCAAAATGCCACGCCCCAAGCCTGTTCCTAACGACCCCGGATCGTGGCCTATTCCCTTGATGTGGATCAATTTTGTTTCCGTACGATGCCGCAGGCCGGTGAGACTGTTACGGATTTAACATTCAGGCGTTTCTAATGGCCTTGCCGCAGGCTTTCCAGTAAGGCGGTGATTGAGACAGTTTCCGATAAATCATGAGTAAAAGAGGACGCGGATGACGGTTTTGGTAACGGGCGGCGCCGGTTATATCGGCAGCCACATGGTCTGGGAACTGCTGGATGCCGGCGAGAGCGTCGTCGTTCTCGACCGCCTTTCCACCGGCTTCGAATGGGCGGTAGCGCCGGAAGCCAAGCTTGTCGTCGGCGATGTCGCCGATAGGGAATTGGTCGGCCAGATCATCCGGGATAACGAGGTCGACGCGATCATCCACTTCGCCGGTTCCATCGTGGTGCCGGAGTCGGTTGCCGACCCGCTCGCCTATTACGAGAACAACACCTCCAAGACCCGCACGCTGATCGAAACCGCGGTGCGCGAGGGCGTGCCGCATTTCATCTTTTCCTCGACCGCCGCCGTCTATGGCGGCGCCGGCCTGGAGCCGGTGCGCGAGGATGCCCGCCTGGCGCCGGAATCGCCCTACGGCCTGTCCAAGCTGATGAGCGAATGGATGCTGCGCGATGCAGCGCTTGCGCATCCCTTGCGCTACACGGCCCTGCGCTACTTCAACGTCGCCGGCGCCGACCCCAGGGGCCGGACGGGTCAGTCGACGCCTGGCGCCACGCATCTGATCAAGGTCGCCTGCGAGACCGCGCTCGGCAAACGCCCCTTCATGCAGGTGTTCGGCACCGATTATCCGACGCCGGACGGCACCTGCATGCGCGATTATATCCATGTCAGCGACCTGGCCGCGGCCCACCGGCTGGCGCTGCAGCGCCTGCGCGCCGGCGGCGGCAGCCTCGTCGCCAATTGCGGCTACAGCCACGGCTATTCGGTGCTCGAGGTCATCGACAGCGTGCGGCGCGCCTTCGGCCGGGATTTCGAGGTCAAGACGGGCGACCGGCGCCCCGGCGACGCCGCCGCCGTGGTTGCCAATTCGGACCTTGCACGCGCCGAACTCGGCTGGACCCCGCAACGCGACGACCTTGACCAGATCGTCGCCGATGCGCTCGCCTGGGAGCGCATCCTCACCGGCAAGAACTCCGCGCGAGGCTGAGCCGGGCACTTCCGAGGGCTCGCAAGGCGCGCGGCGAAGCGCTATTGAAGGCATTGGCGATGCGGCGTGGAGGCGCTGCGCCGCGAAGAGGGGGTGGCATGAAGATAACGGTGCTTGGAGCCGGTGTTGTCGGTACCGCGGCCGCGTATTATCTGGCCGCCGACGGCCATGAGGTCACCGTTATCGAGCGCCATCCGGCGCCGGCGCGCGGCACCAGCCAGTCCAATGCCGGTCTGGTGTCGCCGGGCGACGCCACCGCCTGGGCCTCCCCGGCGGCGCTGAAGACCTTCCTGCGCGCGCTCTGGAACCATGATCTCGGCATCAAGGTCAGGCTGCGCTTCGATCCCTATTTCCTCGCCTGGAGCCTGCGCTTCCTGCGCCAGTGCACGGTGGCGCGCCTGCGCGCCAACAGCCAGGTCAAACTGCGCCTGGCGCTCTATTCGCGCGACTGCATCAACGCGCTCTCCGACGCCACCGGCATCCACTATGACGAGCGCAAGAAGGGCATTCTTTATTTCTTCCGCTCGCAGCACAGTCTCGACACCGGCACCGACAACTACCAGTTTCTGGCGAAGCATGGCCTGCAGATCGAGATCGTCGGCCGCGACCGGCTGGTCGAACTTGAGCCCGGGCTCGCCGGAGTGAAGGAAAAGATCGCCGGCGGCGTTTATTCGCCAATCGACCAGACCGGCGATTCCAGGATATTCGTCGATGGGCTGGCCGCCTATGCCGCCGAAAAGCTCGGCGTCAGATTCCTGTTCGACACCACGGTCGAGGGGCTCGACATAGAAGGCGATCGGGTGCGTGCGGTCATGACATCGGCCGGCCCGGTGACGGGCGACGCCGTCGTCATCGCCATGGGCCCCGAGAGCGGCCTGATCGGCCGCCGCTACGGTATCGACCTGCCCGTCTATCCGGTTAAAGGCTATAGCGCGACCATCCCGCTGGAGGACGAGAGCAAGGGACCGACCATGGGCGGCGCCGACGAGGACCGGCTGGTTGGTTACTCCAGGCTCGGAAACCGCCTGCGCATGTCCTCGACAGCCGAGTTCACCGGCTTCGACCGCAGCTTCAAGCTCAGCGACTTCAAGTCCATGCTGAGCACCGGCAAAGACCTTTTCCCCGGCGCTTTCGACGAGAAGAAGGCGCTGTTGTGGGCAGGTCTGCGACCGATGATGCCCAACTCGGTGCCGGTCATCGGCAAGGCGAAATACAAGAACCTTTACCTCGACACCGGCCACGGCCATGTCGGCTGGACCATGGCCTGCGGCTCGGGCAAGTTCCTGGCCGACCTCGTCGCCGGCCGCAAGCCGGAGATCGACCCGCAAGGGCTGGTCTACGGGAACTGAGGGAGCTCTAGTCGTCGTGTTGGCATCGAGTCCATTCGTCGTGCACCCATTCGGCAAGCCATCCGCGCTCAAGCTGGCCAATCTGTGCCAAGTTTTCCTGCCTGGCGGTCAAATGGCCGAGACCGATAACTTCGAAACCTCCGCAGTCCGCGGGGTGATCATGTTCGCCGCAGGTCAGTTGCCACTCACCATCGAAATGATGAACGACCAGCGTCACCGGCCTCTCCGATCGAAAGACGTGCCCACATACAATTGCTCTGGTTTCCAACATTGAGACCGTCACTGCGCAAAGTTTGACAAATATCGTACGACGATCTGGAAGATGCATCCGACTGACAGATTCTACAAACCCTGAGTGACGAAATGTCGGGACCGCAAGTCGCTATCGACCTTGGCCGCATCGAGCGCAACGCCCGCACCATCGTCGAACGCTGCGCATTGTCTGATATCAAGGTATTCGGTGTCACCAAGGGCACATGCGGCATGCCGCAGGTGGCGCGGGCCATGCTGCGCGGCGGTGTTGCCGGCATCGCGGAATCGCGTTTTGAGAACATTCGGCGGCTGCGCGACAGCGGCATCAATGCGCCGGTCATGCTGCTGCGCAGCCCGCCCATGGCGCGCGTCGAGGAGGTCGTGCGCACCGTCGACATCAGCCTGCAGTCGGAACTGACCACCATCCGCGAGATATCGCGCATTGCCGAGCGCATGGGCCGCGTCCACGACATCATGCTGATGATCGATCTCGGCGATCTCCGCGAAGGCATCTGGCCAAGCGACCTGATCCCCACCGTCGAGCAGATCCTGGAATTCAAGGGCGTGCGCATCGCCGGCATCGGCACCAATCTCGGCTGCTTCGGCGCCATAATGCCGACCCCGGAGAACCTTGGCCAACTCGTCGCCCATGCCTACAAGACTGAGCGCCTGTCCGGCAAAAGCCTCGACTTCATTTCCGGCGGCGCCTCGTCATCGCTGACGCTGCTGCTCGAAGGCAAGCTGCCGCCCGGCATCAACAATCTGCGCGTGGGCGAGGCGATCCTGCAAGGCGGTGTCGAAACCTTTCGCGACGTGCCGTGGCCCGAACTCGAACCCGATGCCTGCCGGCTGACCAGCGACATCATCGAGGTCAAACTCAAGCCTTCGCGGCCGATCGGCACATCCGGCTACGACGCCTTCGGCAACCAGCCGGTCTTTGCCGACGAGGGCGACCGGCTGCGCGCCATCGCCAATATAGGCCGCGAGGACGTGCTGGTGGAAGGGCTGACGCCGATCGCCAAAGGGGTGAGGGTGCTCGGCGCTTCCAGCGACCATCTGCTGCTCGATGTGCAGGATGCCGATCCGCGACCCACCGTCGGCGACCGCGTCGCCTTCCGCATGAATTATGGCGCCATGCTTCTGGCGATGACCTCGGAATATGTCGAGAAGGCGCCGATGCACGACGTCGCGGATTTCTCCGGCCGCAAGATGGTGTCGATCTCGGCCGAACCGGAAGCCGGCGGGATTATCGCCCGCGAGGGAACCGGCGCGCGGCTGGAGGCGATGAATTTCGACGTGGTCGAACTCGCCGACGTCGAGCGGCCGCCCTCGGGCCTCGTCCGTCTCGCCGCCGGCGCAGATCGCCGTATCGCCCACAAGGCGCTGACCGCAACGGCGCGGGCGACGCATTCCTTTGGCCTGATCTGGATCGATTCCCTCGCCGCCCTGATGCCCGAGGACGAGGAGGCCGAAGACATGCCTGAAGTCTCGGTGCTGGCCCGCGCGCTCGGTCTCGATCACAAGCCCGGCGCGCTGCAGCCGCAGCTGTCGCCGGAAAATGTCGTCATCGTGGGCCTGCGCCATGCCGATCCGGCGGAGGCAAGGGTGCTCAAGGATTCGCGTGTCTCGGCCTTCACCATGACCGACATCGACGCCATGGGCATGCGCGACCTCATGCATGAGGCGATCCGCATCGCGACGTCGGGCACGCAGGGCTTTCACGTCAGCTATTCGCCGACGGCGACCGAATTTACCGGCTGGGCTGCGGGCTCGGGCGGGCTGACGGTGCGCGAGACGCATCAGGCAATGGAGGCGATCTCGCTGTCCGGCGGTCTGCTGTCGATGGATGTTTCCGGGCTGACCGCCGGTCTGGAGCCGCGGATCGGCGCCGACGCCGTCAACTTCGTCATGTCGGCCTTTGGGAAGCGGATTTTGTGATCAGCCTTGCGCGTCGACTGCCGCGCGCCACGCGGTGACATAGGCCGCCCAGACCGGGTCGGTCTGCGGCTCAATTCTTTCGCCCTTGCCCTGCGTCACTGGCTGATCGGATGCGAGCAGTGCCGCGCCGATGCTGGTGCCGGTGGCCGCCTCGGAGGCGATGACGATGCGCGCGGTCGCTGCCGCCAGCATGCCGACAAAGAGCCGGTTGCGAGCAAACGGTCCTTCCACGGTGGTCGGGCCGTCGGCGCCGATCAGCTCGAGGCAGGTCGCCGTCATCAGTGCCAGATAGAAGGAAATGGCGGCGAACCGCTCGCCTTTGCTGATGCCGTCGGCATCAAGCCATTCCGCGGCATGGTGCGGGAACGGTCCCGATCCCTGCTGCGTAGAAGGTAAAAGCAGCATTTTTCCGGTCAGAACGGCCAGCACCTCGCTGCCGCTGCAGTCCTGCGGCTTGTCCTTGGTCAGCTGGGAAAACTCGCGGCCACCCATGAACCGCGCCGAGGGCACGGGAGCGCCAAGCGCGCTGACATTGACCAGCGTGTCGCGCGCAGCATCGAGCGCAATCTCTCTGCCGCCGACCGCCATCGATACCACCCAGGTGCCGGTCGAGACGACCGAGAAGGGCGGCTCGTCGGACAGAAGATGCGGCAATAGGGAGGCGTTGGAATCGTGCAGGCCACAGAATACCGGGGTCTGCGGATCGAGCCCGGTGCGCGCGGCAAGCGCCGGCAGGATCGGGCCGAGCTGGTCCCTGGCCGGCCGCACCGGCGCCATCAGCCTGCGCCAATCCAGCCTGTCGACCATCGAGGAAAAGTCCGCCTCCCAAGGGCTCCACAGATCGGTGTGGCAGCCGAGCGAGGTCACCTCGTTGGCGGCAACGCCGGTCAGGCGCAGCGCCCAGTATTGCGGATACATCAGCATCGCGGCGGCCTTGGCGAATTCGGTGGGGAAACGCTTCTCAAGCCAGAAGAATTGCGCGCCGAGATTGAGACCGACCGGCAGGCGCGGTGTACCGGTTTCGGCGAAGGGCGGATGAACAGCATCATACTCCGCCGCCAACCTGTCGGGGCCATCGAACTCATAGTCTAGGACAGGCAGCACCAGCTCGCCCGAGGCGTCGACCAGCACGCCGGTCGCACCATGCGTGGTGATCGAAATCGCGTCGATACGCTGTTCGCGGTCGAGGCTGGCAAGGCTGTTGAGGATAAACGTCCACAGCGCCTCGACATCGTGATGCGGATAGGGCGCTTGTCGCAGCGGCGCGTTCGCCATGCGGCGCAACCCCACCTCGCTCAGCGTGACGAGATCGACCAGCGCCACCTTGGCGTTGGTCTTGCCGATGTCGATGACGGCGATGTGGCGCAGCGCACTCATGCCATATGGAACATTGTTTCCAGGGGGATGGCCACCGGTTGGTTGTCCGGCCTGGTCTCCATGATGTCGGCCATGTGCGCCCACCAGCGCTGCATCACCGGATGCTTCGGCAGGTCGGCCATGCCATGGTCGTCGCGCCGCCACAGCACGCCGAACAGGATGTTGGTGTCTTCATCGAGATGGATCGAATAATCGGCGACGCCGGCCTCTCTCAGCAGCGCCACCAGCGACGGCCAGATCTCATCGTGGCGCTTTTTGTACTCGGCTTTCATGCCGGGTTTGAGCTGCATCTTGAAGGCGTATTTCTCAGGCATCAGCTGTTACCACGCAGCTGTCGCCAGACGATCGGCAGCGCGATGACGAAGATCAAGAGCAGGCCGATGAAGATCGACATGACGATGCCGGGCACGTTGAGCAGGCCGAGGCCGAAGGTCACCAGCCCCATGATAAAGGCGGCGAGCACGACGCCAACAATGCTGCCGGAGCCACCCAGAATGCTGACGCCGCCCAGCACCACCATGGTGATGACCTCAAGCTCGTAACCCTGCGCGATGGACGGTCGCGTCGAGCCGAGCCGCGAGGTGATCAGCACCGAGGCGATGCCGGCCATCAGCCCTGTCAGGCAAAACAGGATGAATTTGATGCGGCCGACGCGAACGCCGGAAAACTGTGCCGCGACCGGATTGTTGCCGATGGCAAAGACACGGCGGCCGAAGCTGGTGCGATGCAGCAGGAACCAGTAGGCGACGGCCGCGATGAGGAAGAGCACCAGTTCGAACGACACCACCCACCAGACATAGCCCTGGCCGAAGAAAGCAAAACTCTCGGGATAGCCCTTGTAGGCCTGGTCACCGAGGATGATGAAGGCAATGCCGCGAAACAGGCTCATCGTGCCGATGGTAACGACGATGGACGGCAGGCCGAGCCTCGTCACCAACAGGCCGTTGAAGGCGCCGCAACCGAGCCCGACGACGATGCCGATAGCCACCAGCACCGGCGTGTCGGCGCCGGCCTGTACCGCCATGCCCATCATGGTCGAGGCGAGCGCGATGATGGCGGCGACCGACAGGTCGATCTCGCCCGAAATAATCAGCAGCGCCATGGCGAAGGCGATCAGGCCTTTCTCGGTGAAATTGAAGGTCAGGTCCGACAGCGAATAGGCATCGAGGAAATAGGGCGATGCGAAGCTGTTGATGGCGAAGATGGCGACCGCCACGACGACCAGCAGCGCTTCCCAGGAAAAGATCGCTGAAGAGAGCGGCTTGTCGAGCCGGTCGGGAATGTGGCGCGGGGCGGGGGTGTCGGTCATGCCGCCTCCGCCTTCCTCAGAATGATCCGCCCCTGCTGGCGTTCGCCGCGCGCGTTGAGCACGACGGCCAGGATGATGGCGCTGCCTGAAATCGCCATCTGCCAGAAGGGCGAGATGTTGATCACCGGCAGTGCGTTGGAGATGATGCCGAGGAACAGCGCCCCTAACACCGCGCCCCCGACCGAGCCGATGCCGCCGGCAATCGAAATGCCGCCGATGACGCAGGCGGCGATGATATTGAGTTCATAGCCATTGGCGACCTCGACCGAGGCGATGACATAACGAGAAATCCAGAGATAACCGGCGAGCCCGCCGATCATGCCGGAAATGCAGAAGACGATGAATTTGGTTCGGCCGACATCGATGCCGGCATAGACCGACGCCGTCGGGTTGACGCCGATGGCATAGATCGAACGGCCAAGCGCGGTTCGCGTCATCACCACGAAGAACAGCGCGATGACCAGTATGGCGATCCAGGACAGAACCGGAATGCCCAGGAAAGCTCCGCGCTGGAAGCCGATGAAGTCCGGGCTCATCTTGTCGGCATTGACCCAGGCGCCGCCGGAGAGGACGAAGGTGGCGCCGCGATAGATGGTGAGCGTGCCCAATGTCACCACGATCGAAGGGATGTTCAGCCGCCACACCAGCAGGCCGTTGATGGCCCCGAGCACCAGTCCGACGGCCAGCGCAATGACGATCAGCAGCGGGATCGGGATCGCCGGATGCGCGGCGTTCAGCATCGCCACCACCATGCCGGTGAAGCACAGGTTGGAGGCCATCGACAGGTCGATCGAGCGGGTCAGGATGACGACCATCTGTCCCAGCGCCAGGATCATCAGGATCGAGGTGTCGTTGAACACCTGTGCGAGATTGCCGGGGTCGGCAAAGGCCGGGAAGCGCGTCGAGATCAGAGCAATCAAAACGACGATCGCCGCTGCCAGCCAGATCTCGCGGAATTTCAGGAGAGCCTTCATGCCGCGATACCCGCTGCCGTCCGGACCAGCGTTTCGGCGTCCAGCCCTTTATTATCGTAGACCGCCGCAACCAGCCCTTCGCGCATGACGACGACGCGGTCGGACATGCCCAGAATCTCCGGCAGTTCCGACGACACCATGATCACCGACAGGCCCTGCGCGACGAGCTCCGCCATGAAGCCGTGCACGGCGGCCTTGGAGCCGATGTCGATGCCCTTGGTCGGCTCGTCCAGGATGATCACCTTGGGCGCTGTCGCCAGCCATTTGGCGATGACGATCTTCTGCTGGTTGCCGCCCGACAGCGTGCCGACATCCTGGCTCAGCGACGAGGCGCGCAGGTCTAGCCGCTCGGTGTAGGAGCGGGCGAGCGCGAATTCGTCCGACAATCGCAGCAGGCCGGATTTGGAGGTGCGCTTGAGCGAGGGAAGCGAGACGTTTTGGAAGATCGGCAGGCCGATCACCACGCCCTGCTTGCCGCGTTCCTCCGGCACGTAGACGATGCCGGCTTCGATGGAATCCGCCGCCGATTTCGGCGTGATCACCTTACCTTCCAGCGTTATCGTGCCGCCCGATATGCGGGTGATGCCTGAAATCGCCTGCATCACCTCTGACCGCCCGGCGCCGACCAGGCCATAGAAACCGAGGATCTCGCCCTTGTGCAGTTCGAAGCCGATGTCGTTGAATTCGGTCGGGTGCGACAGGCCGGATACAGACAGCACCGGCGCGCCGATCTCGGCCTTGCGCTGAGGAAAAATGTGGTCGACCGAGCGGCCGACCATCATGCGCACGATCTGGCTCTGGCCGGCGTCCTTGATAAGGCCCTCGCCAACCATCTCGCCGTCGCGGAACACGGTGTAGCGATCGGCGATCCGATAGATCTCGTCGAACTTGTGGCTGATGAACAGGATCGCCTTGCCTTCCTCCTTGAGGAATTCGATCAGCAGGAAAAGCTCCTCGATCTCCTTCATTGAAAGGGCTGCGGTCGGCTCATCCATGATGACGATCTGCGCATCGATCGACATCGCGCGAGCAACCGCTACCAGATGCTTGTTGGCGATGCCGAGGTCTTTCAGCCGCGCATCGGCGTCGATATGGCCGGCATGCATGGTGTCGAGCACTTCGCGCGCGTGTTTTCGCATGGTGCGCCAGTCGATGGTGCCTAGCCGCGTGCGCGGCGCATGGCCGAGAAAAATGTTTTCGGCGACGCTCAGATCGTCGAACAGCACGGTTTCCTGATGAATGGCAGTGACGCCGTGGCCGAAGGCGGCATGCGCGCTGGGCAGGGTGACGGCCTGGCCGTCAATGCTGATCGTGCCGGCGTCCGGCTGGTAGATGCCGGTCATGATCTTGACCAGCGTCGACTTGCCGGCGCCGTTTTCACCGATCAGCGCCGTAACCTGGCCGGGGTAAAGCGACAGGCTGACATTGTGCAGCGCGCGCACGCCGGGAAAGCTTTTGGAGACGCCGGACAGCGTCAGGCGCGGGGCAGGACCCGTGGGCTCCTCCTTCGCAATGCCGTGCTGGGCTGTCGTGTCCATATCCGTATCAAGCCCTGAAACAAGGTCCGTTTAAAGTCGCGGCGGGATTTTGGTCCCGCCGCGCTTGGTCCGAGACGTCCGAGATCAATAGATCTTGGAGAACTTTTCGATGTTGGACTTGTCGAACTGGAAGGGCGGAGCCATCGCAGCCGAGTTGCTGTCATCGAGCGTGACCTTGCCGACGCGGCCGATCGACAGCGTTGCGCCCGGCTTTGCCTCTTCCTTCTTCACCGCCAGATCATGAGCGAGGTAGACGGCGGAGTAGCCGAGGTCGATCGGATTCCAGAGGGCAACCGCCTGGCTGGAACCGTTGTCGATGAACTTCTTGAACTCCGACGGCAGCGCCAGACCCGTGACATTGACCTTGCCGATCAGGTTCGCGTCGGTGACGACCTGGGCAGCGGCAACGACGCCGACGGTGGTCGGCGCGATGATCGCCTTGAGGTTCGGATAGGATTTCAGCAGGCCCTTGGCTTCGTCGGTGCTCTTGGCCGAATCGTCATCGCCGTAGACGGTGGCGACGAGTTTGATCTTGGGGAATTTCTCCGGCAGGATCTTCTTGGCCGCGTCGATCCAGGCGTTCTGGTTGGTCGCGGTCGACGAAGCCGACAGAATGGCGACTTCGCCGCCTTCCGGCAGATAGTCGGCGGCCAGCTTGATGATGGTCTCGCCGATCAGGCCGGTGTCGGACGGGTTGAGATGCAGCTGGCGGCCTTCCTTGGCGACGCCCGAATCCCACGAGATGACGGTGATGCCGCGCTCCATGGCCTTCTTCAGCACCGGCACCAGCGCGTCGGCGTCATTGGCCGAAATCGCAATGGCGTTGACCTTCTGCGCGATCAGCGAATTGACCACTTCGATCTGCGCTTCGGCGGTCGCCTTGGTCGGGCCGGTGTAGATGATGTCGACATCGCCGAGTTCCTTGGCCGCCTCTTCGGCGCCCTTGTTGGCGGCGTCGAAGAAGCCGTTGCCGAGCGACTTCACCACCAGCGCGATCTTGACGTTCTCGGCATAGGCGGCATTCACGAACATGGCGGCCGAGAACGCGGCCGTCACCATCAATTTCTTCAGAAAGCTCATCGTATTTCCTCCCTTGAGCGTTGCATTCCATCGTCGCTGCGGTTGGCCTCAGGCCTGCAGCGAGGATTCTTCCTTTGCCGACTTGCGGGCGACGATCAGCGTCACACCCGCGGCCTCCAGCATGTTGGCTTCGCGATCCTCGATGCCGTCATCGGTGATGACGGTGGCGATGCGCTTCAGCCCGCACAGGATCAGGCTCGAGCGCTGGCGGAATTTCGATGAGTCGACCAGCACCACCAGTTCGTCGGCCTGGTCGATCAGTTTCTGCTCCGCCTGGATCAGCAGCGGGTCGCCTTCCATCAGGCCAAGCGGCCCGAGCCCTTGAGCGCCCATGAACATGCGGCGCGCGTAGAAATTACGCGTCACGTCATTGTCGAAGGGCGAGAGGATGATGTTCTGCTCGCGGTAGATGGTGCCGCCCGACAGCATGACGGTGTTCTTCGAATGCTTGAGCAGGTGCTCGGCGATGGGGAACGAATTGGTGAAGATCGGCATGCGGCGTCCGGTCAGGAAATGCACCATCTGGAAGGTGGTGGTGCCGCCATTGATGATGATCGGTTCGCCGTCCTTGCACAGCTCCACCGCTTCGCGCGCAATCGCGCGCTTCTGCGAAGCGTTAAGCGTTTCGTTGACGGAAAAGGGCCGGCCGGCGAGGCCGATGAACTGCGGTGGCGAGATCGCCTCGGCGCCGCCACGCACGCGACGCAGGCGCTTTTGCACATGAAGAGCCGCGATATCGCGCCGGATCGTCGCCTCGGAGGAGTCCGTCAGGTCGACCATCTCCTGCACCGTCACCACAGGCTTTTCCTGGACGGCGGACAGAATGATCCTGTGGCGCTCTTTTTCGTGCATGGTTCCTCCCTGCATGGTCATGAGGCACTAGAAAACCACCAGTGTCAATCATTTCCGCTCATATAATTTCATTGTGCAGTGCAAT
Source organism: Mesorhizobium sp. M0058 (assembly GCF_040323095.1). Lineage (NCBI taxonomy): Bacteria > Pseudomonadati > Pseudomonadota > Alphaproteobacteria > Hyphomicrobiales > Phyllobacteriaceae > Mesorhizobium > Mesorhizobium sp. M0058. The sequence continues at coordinate 34,736 of NZ_JAMYUQ010000013.1, read as the reverse complement.
ATGATCGATCTTGATCGTTTATGATTGACAACCGAGATGCTTGCGTAGACATTTCCGGCAAAATGGACCGCGCCTTTTGCGTCCCAGGGAGGATAATCATGCTCGACAAGCGCTCCGGCTCGCGCCTTGCCAACCTTTGGGACGATGCTAAAGCCAAGGGGCTGAGCGAGCCTGAGCTTCTGGTCTATCGCTCCAACACGCTCGGCTCCGACAAGCGTGTCACCAATTATGGCGGCGGCAACACCTCGTCCAAGATCCGGCAGAAGGACCCGCTCTCTGGCGCCGAAGTCGAAGTGCTATGGGTCAAGGGCTCGGGCGGCGACAGCGCCTCGATCAAGCTGGACGGTTTCGCCACGCTTTACATGAACAAACTGCAGGCGCTGAAAGGCCTTTATCGCGGCGTCGCGCATGAGGACGAGATGGTGGGCTATCTTCCCCACTGCACCTTCAATCTCAACCCGCGCGCGGCCTCGATCGACACGCCGCTGCACGCCTATGTGCCGAAGCCGTTCGTCGATCACATGCATCCCGATGCCATTATCGCGATTGCCGCGGCCAAGGATTCCAAGGCGTTGACCAAGGAGATATTCGGTGACGCCATCGGCTGGCTGCCGTGGAAGCGGCCGGGCTTCGAACTTGGCCTCTGGCTGGAGAAATTCTGCGTCGAACACCCCGAGGCCAAGGGCGTCATCCTCGAAAGCCACGGCTTGTTCACCTGGGGCGACACACCCAAGGAGTGCTATGAGACGACGATCTCGGTCATCAACCAGGCGATCGAATGGTTCGAGCGCCGCTCCGAGGGTCTCGCCATCTTCGGCGGCGAAGTCGTCAAATCGCTAGACGCCGCTGAGCGCCGCGCCATCGCGGCGAGACTGATGCCGAGGATCCGCGGCCTGATTTCGGAGAAGAGCCACAAGCTCGGCCATTTCGACGATTCCGCCGCTGTGCTCGAATTCGTCAACTCCAGGGATTTGCGCCCGCTGGCGGCACTCGGTACCTCATGCCCGGATCATTTCCTGCGCACAAAAATCCGCCCGCTAGTTATCGAGTTCGACCCAGCGAAGCCCGACGTCGAAGCCGTGATTGCGCGCCTCGCCGACGATATTGCTGAGTACCGTGTCGGCTACCAGGCCTATTACGACAGCTGCAAGCATCCGGACTCGCCCCCGATCCGTGACCCCAACGCCGTGGTCTACCTGATGCCCGGCGTCGGCATGTTCACCTTCGCCGGCGACAAGGCCACCGCCCGCATCTCTGGCGAATTCTACGTCAACGCCATCAATGTCATGCGCGGGGCCTCGACCGTTTCGTCCTATGTCGGCCTGCCGGCGCAGGAGGCCTTCGACATCGAATACTGGCTGCTCGAGGATTTGAAGCTGCAGCGCATGCCGAAGCCGAAGTCGCTCGCCGGCCAAATCGCGCTGGTCACCGGCGGCGCCGGCGGCATCGGCCGCGCCACCGCCAATCGCCTGCTGCGCGAAGGCGCCTGCGTCGTGCTGGCCGATATCGACGAGACCGCACTTGCCAACGCCAACGACGAACTGGCGAAAGCCTATGGCAAGGACTTCGTCCGGCCGGTGCTGATCAACGTCACCGCGGAGGAGCAGGTGATTTCCGGCTTCGCCCAGACAGCCGTCGAGTTCGGCGGCATTGATATTCTCGTCTCCAACGCAGGCCTCGCCTCCTCGGCGCCGATCGAGGAGACGACGCTGGCGCTGTGGAACAAGAACATAGACATATTGTCGACCGGCTATTTCCTGGTCTCGCGCGAAGCCTTCCGGCTGTTTCGCGCCCAGAAGATCGGCGGCAATGTCGTCTTCGTCGCCTCCAAGAACGGCCTTGCCGCGTCACCCAACGCCGCAGCCTATTGCACCGCCAAGGCCGCCGAAATCCATCTCGCCCGCTGCCTCGCGCTGGAAGGCGCGGAAGCCCAGATCCGGGTCAATGTCGTGAATCCGGACGCCGTGCTGCGCGGTTCGAAGATCTGGACCGGCGAGTGGAAGGAACAGCGCGCCGCCGCCTACAAGATGTCGACCGACGATCTGGAAGAACACTACCGCTCGCGCTCGATGCTGAAGCGCTCGGTGTTTCCGGAAGACATTGCCGAAGCGATTTATTTCCTGGCGTCCGACATGTCGGCCAAATCCACCGGCAACATCATCAACGTCGACGCCGGCAACGCGCAGAGCTTTACGCGCTGAGTTAAGGGCGGAGCGCTTCTCTTCTCCCCGTCACTATACGGGGAGAAGGTGGCCCGAAGGGCCGGATGAGGGGCAGCGCTGACTGAACGCATTGGGAGGAATAGCACTTGTCCGAAACCATCATCGCCGCCGATCTCGTCTCCAGCCACAACGCCCAGCGCAAACCCGACCTCGAACGCGACTACGCCTCGCTCGGGGAACGCCTCGACCGTCGCGGCATCGCCATCGACGCCATCCGCGGCAAGGTCGAGAAATTCGCCGTCGCCATTCCGTCCTGGGGCGTCGGCACCGGCGGCACACGCTTTGCCCGCTTTCCCGGCGCCGGCGAGCCGCGCGACATTTTCGACAAGATCGAGGACTGCGCCGTCATCAGCCAGCTGACGCAGGCGACACCGACCGTCTCGTTGCACATCCCGTGGGACAAGGCCGATCCGAACCGGCTGAAGCAGGCCGCCTCGCGCTTCGGCCTCGGCTTCGACGCCATGAACTCCAACACCTTTTCGGATGCCAGGGATCAGACGCTCTCCTACAAATTCGGCTCGCTTTCGCATGCCGATGCCGGCACGCGCCGCCAGGCCGTCGAGCATAATCTCGAATGCATCGAGATCGGCAAGACGCTGGGGTCCAGGGCGCTGACAGTGTGGATCGGCGACGGCTCGAATTTCCCCGGCCAGGTCAATTTCGCCAAAGCCTTCGAGCGCTATCTCGACGCCATGAAGGAGATCTATGCCGGACTGCCCGCCGACTGGAAACTGTTCACCGAACACAAAATGTACGAGCCGGCTTTCTACTCCACGGTCGTGCAGGACTGGGGCACCAATTACATGATCGCCAAGGAGCTGGGCGACAAGGCGTTCTGCCTGGTCGACCTGGGCCACCATGCGCCCAATGTCAACATCGAGATGATCGTGTCGCGGCTGATCCAGTTCAAAAAACTGGGCGGCTTCCATTTCAACGATTCGAAGTATGGCGACGACGATCTCGATGCCGGCTCGATCGATCCCTATCGGCTGTTCCTGGTCTTCAACGAACTGGTTGATGCAGAGCTTTCCGGCGCCGAGGGTTTCGATCCCGCCCACATGCTCGACCAGAGCCACAACGTCACCGACCCGATCGAAAGCCTGATGCTGTCGGCAGTCGAGGTGCAGCGCGCCTATGCGCAGGCGCTGCTGGTCGACCGCAAGGCGCTCGAGGGTTTCCAAGACGGCAATGATGCGCTGATGGCGACGCAGACTCTGAAAGCTGCCTACCGCACCGATGTCGAGCCGATCCTTGCCATGGCGCGGCTGAACACAGGCGGCGCCATCGATCCAGTCGCCGCATATCGCGCGGCGGGCTACCGGGCGAAGGTCGCGGCGGAACGGCCGGCGGTTGTGGGCGGTTCAGGCGGGATTGTTTGAGATTGGCTAATCTCCACCACAGGGGGGAGATCAGCTTGCCTCTGCCGGCAGGCGAACACCAATATGTGTTCGCTCATATTGATGATGGACTCGGCCGCTCCATGTAGCTCTTCTAGGCACACCGCACTTGGAGCACCGCCATGCCCTTGACCCGCCGGACGCTGATTGGCGTCACCCTTTCGCTCGCAATTGCGCTCGCGCCATCCGGCGCGCTCCATGCCGCCTCGCCTCAACCGGCGAAGGGCGAGCACGGCATGGTCGTCACTGCCCAGCATCTGGCGTCGGAAGCCGGCGTCGAGGTGCTGAAGAAGGGCGGCAATGCCGTCGATGCGGCGGTCGCCGTCGGCTATGCGCTTGCCGTCGTCTACCCTAATGCCGGCAATATCGGCGGTGGCGGGTTCATGACCATCCGCTTCAAGGACGGCAAATCGACCTTCCTCGATTTCCGCGAGCGCGCGCCGCTGGCGGCAACCAAGATCATGTATCTCGACAAGGACGGCAATCCGGTGAAGGGCGCCAGCCTTGATGGCTACCTTGCGGTCGGCGTACCGGGTTCCGTGGCAGGGTTCGAGATGGCTCGTGAAAAATATGGCACGCTGCCACGCCAGGATTTGATGGCGCCGGCAATTGCCTATGCCAAGGATGGCTTCATCCTCGACCTGGGCGACGCTGCTTCATTCGCAAGCAATGCCGCACGGCTGGCGAAGGACCCTGCCGCCGCCGCCATCTTCCTGAAGCCGGACGGCAAACCCTATGGCGCCGGCGAGCGTCTCCTCCAGCCCGATCTTGCAGCCTCGCTCGCCGCCATCTCCGAAAAAGGCGCCGACGCCTTCTACAAAGGCGCCATCGCCGGCGCCATCGTCAAGGCGAGCGGCGCCAGGGGCGGCATTCTGGCCAAGGCAGACTTCGAGCAATATAAGGTACGCGAGCTGCAACCGGTGAGCTGCACCTATCGCGGCTATGAGATCACGTCCTCGCCGCCGCCAAGCTCCGGCGGCGTTATCATCTGCGAAATCCTCAACGTGCTGGAGGGCTACCCGCTGTCCTATCTCGGCGCCGGCTCGGCCGAGACGGTGCATGTCATGGTCGAGGCGATGCGTTACGCCTATGTGGACCGCAACTCGGCGCTCGGCGATCCAGATTTCGTCGACAATCCGGTCTCGAAACTGCTCGACAAGGGTTACGCCAAGGAGATCCGCGACAAGATCGACCCGTTCCGCGCCGGCGTCTCGCAGGATTTGATGCCGAAGGGCTTCGGCGAGTCGAAGGAAACGACGCACTATTCGATCACCGACGATGACGGCAATGCGGTCGCGGTCACTTATACGCTGAACGGCTCGTTCGGCGCCGGCGTGGTCGCGGACGGCACCGGCATCCTGCTCAACAACGAGATGGATGATTTCACCCAGAAGCCTGGCGTGCCCAACCTCTACGGTCTCGTGCAGGGAGAGGCCAATGCTATCCAGCCGAAGAAGACGCCGCTGTCATCGATGAGCCCGACTATCGTCGCCAAGGACGGCAAGCCGTTCATGGTTATCGGCAGCCCCGGCGGCTCGCGCATCATCACCATCACGCTGGAAGCCATCGTCAACGTCATCGACCACGGCATGAACATCCAGGAGGCGATCGACGCATCGCGCATCCACCATCAATGGCTGCCCGACACGATCTATGTCGAACCCTTCGGCCTGTCGCCCGACACTGAAAAACTGCTGGCCGGCATGGGCTACCACCTCGATCTCGCGGATTCTACTTGGGGGCAGGCGGCCGGCATTCTTGTCGGCGGCAAGAGCCTGGCGGAAATCGAGAAGGGCGGCGGCTCCCGCTACAACGGCGCCATCGACAGCCGCGCCGCATCCGGCGAGGCGATTGGCTACTGATCAAAACAAGAGATTTATCAGAGGACGAGCGTAAGCGTCGACCCGACGAGCATCAGCGCGGCGATCACGACGAACGCCGCGTAGATGCGGGGACGGTCGAGGAGCAGCGCATTGCCCGATATCCAGGCCGCGGTTGCGCCGCCAAGCGCAAACAGGAAGCCGTTCCGGTGACCAAAGGTCATGGAAGCGGCCATCAGCCCGCCAATGATCAGCGCGCCGAAGACGATGATCACGGCAACGGCGTATTTCTCGAAGTCGTTGCCGCCGCCCATGGCCGGGCCGATCGCGTTCAAATTCGTCAGATCGTCCGGATCGAACGGATTGGTCGATCCATATTCATCTTGACCGACAGGTTCTCGCATCATTCATTCTCCGCTGACCGGCAACAAATCATCAACATCTGCCGAGCGCAACCGGATCGCGCCGTGCCGAAGGCCGCCGATGCGGTCTTCAACACTTTCTGATGCCGACTTGCCACGGTTTTTTTGCGCCGGTTCACAAAATCTACCCTGCTTTCGGGTCCACACGCCTGAATTGCCTGGAAAATGAATTACCTGGAAAAATCGCTGCGCACGATGCCGTGCCGCTGCAGCTTGTCGTAGAAGGTCTTGCGCGGAATGCCGAGCGCTTCGATCGTGCGCCGGACATCGCCGTCATTGCGGCCAAGCGCCTCGCGGATGACATCGGCTTCATAGCGTTCCAGCCGTTCCGGCAGTGAGCTGGCGTCATCCGGCTCCGCCGGGGCGGAAGGTGGCGCTTGCGCCGCTTCCTCGAGTCCCAGCACGAAACGCTCGGCGAAATGCGCGAGTTCACGCACATTGCCCGGCCAGTCGTGCTGGCTCAGATGGCGGTGCACTGAGGCAGGCACGGCTGGCATTTGCCGGCGGAAGCGGGCGGCTGCACGCTCTGCGAAGTAGAAGAACAGCAGGGCGACGTCGTCGCGGCGTTCGCGCAGCGGCGGGATCGAGATCGTCACCACATTGAGCCGGTAGTAGAGATCCTCGCGGAAGGCGCCGCGCCGGCTGGCATCGCCGAGATCGACCTTGGCGGCGGCGACGACGCGCAGGTCGACCGGCCGGATTTCATTGGTGCCGAGCGGCGTCACCTCGCGCATTTCCAGCACCCGCAGCATCTGCACCTGGGTCGAGGCCGGCATGCTTTCGATCTCGTCGAGAAACAGCGTGCCGCCGCTCGAATGCTCGATGCGGCCGATGCGCTTCTTCTGTGCGCCGGTGAAGGCGCCGGCCTCATGGCCGAACAGTTCGCTTTCGATCACCGTATCCGGCAGCGTGCCGCAATTCAGCGCCACGAAATTGCCCTTGGCGCGGCGGCTCCAGCGGTGCAGCAGGCTCGCCACCACCTCCTTGCCGGAGCCGGTCTCGCCAGTCACCAGCACGTCGACATCGGTGTCGGCGATCTGCCGCAGCGTGCGGCGCAGCCGCTCCATCGCCGGCGTCTGGCCGATCAGCGGCAGGCCGTCCTGCGCCTGTTCGGCGCTTTCGCGCAGCGCGCGGTTCTCCATCACCAGTCGGCGTTTTTCCGCCGCCCGCGCCACACTTTGCGCCAGCCGGTCGGCGGCGAACGGCTTGGTGATGAAGTCGTAGGCGCCGTCCTTGATCGCCTTGACCGCAACCGCGATGTCGCCATGTCCGGTGACCAGGATTACCGGAATGTCGGCATCAAGCTGCAAGACGCGGTCGAAGAGCTGCAGGCCGTCAATGCCGGGCATGCGGATGTCGGACACCACCACGCCGGGAAAATTGGCGTCGAGCCCGGCCAGCGCCTCGGCCGCCACCGCAAAGGCCGAGACGGAAAAACCAGCGAGTTCCAGCGTCTGCCGCGTGGCCCTCAGCAATTCGCTGTCGTCGTCGATCAATACGACCGGTGCGGTGTCCATCATGCTGCCCTGGCGAGGTGAATGGTAAAGCGCGTGCCGGCCTGGCCGCTCGCCACCTCGATGCGTCCGCCATAGTCGGCGACGATGTCCTGCGAGATGACGAGGCCGAGCCCGAGGCCTTTTTCCTTCGAGGTGTTGAACGGCGTGAACAATGACTTGAGGATGGCAGGCGAAATGCCCGGCCCATTGTCGGCGACGGCAAGCGCCACGCCGTCGGCCGTCTCCTGGGCCGAAACCTCCACCCTGGCGCCGTCGCGACCGTCCAGCGCTTCCAGCGCATTCTGGAACAGGTTGATCAGCACCTGTTCGAGCCGCAGACGGTTGCCCATCACCTTGAGCGTTACCGGCGGCAGTGTGATATCGAGCGCGTCCAGCCGGCCGGCAAAGCGGCTTCTGAGCAGCACCACGGCGCCCTCGATGACGCCGCGCAGTTCGACCGGTTCGGCTGCCGTGCGCCCCTTGCGGGCAAAGACCTTCAACTCTTCGGTGATGCCGCCGATGCGCTCGGTCAGCGCGGCAATCGCGCCAAGGTTCTCCTCGGCCGAGGCGGTCTGCTTGCGCTCCAGGAACACACGCGCATTGTCGGCATAGGCGCGGATCGTCGCCACCGGCTGGTTGATCTCATGCGCGACCCCGGCGGCAACCTGGCCGAGGGTAGCAAGACGGTTGGCCTGCACCAATTCCTGCTGCATGACCTGCAGTTTGGCTTCGGTGCTGCGGTGATCGGTGATCTCGGCCTGCAGCCGGTCGCGCGCCAGGCTGAGGTCATGCGTACGCTCGACGACGCGGCGCTCGAGCTCGATGCGCGCTGCCTGTTCGGCAGCGATGCGCATCTGCGCCGACTGACGGCGCCACAGGAGATAGCCGGCCAGCGCCAGCAACGGCACCACGACGCCCAGCGCCAGCAGCCGCATCTCACGCACCGCAGCCGCGATCGGCGCTTCGACCGGCACGAGATAATCGAGCCGCCATGGCGTCGATTGGACCAGTGTCGAAAGCCTGAGATATTCGGCATCGCTGCCGCCCGGTGTTATCGCATGCACCATCGACACGTCAGGGCTCAATGCCTCGGGGCGTGTGATCGGCAAGGGAATCAGCGGCGCGTTGCCGAATTGCTGGCTGCTCCGGATGGCGGCAGCCACCGGGCCGGCCAGCGGCGCGGTGGTCATGAAGCGCCAGGACGGCACGCTGGTGATCAGCACGACGCCGTGGTCGTCGCTGACATAGGCCGGCCGGTTGGCCTCATGCCAGTCGGCTTCAAGCTGGTCGAATTCCATCTTGACGACGACGACGCCGAGCGGCGCCGCCGCATTGCCGACGCGACGCGAAATGTAGAGGCCGGGGCGCTTGCTGGTGTTGCCCAGCGCAAAATATTCGGCCGTTCCCGATTGCATGGCGCCGGAGAAATAGGCGCGGAAGCCATAGTCGTTGCCGACGAAGCTGGTTGTTTCGCGCCAGTTGCTGGAGGCGATCGCAAACCCGTCGACGCCGGTGACGTAAAGCACCGAAGCCTTGGTGCCGGAGACCAGCCCTTCGAGCTTGCGGTTGAGCACGTCGATCGTGACAGCGCCCTTGTTCTGCAGGGCGTCATGCACCTGCTGGTCCTCGGACAAGAGCAGCGGCAGCGCCCGCGGGCTTTCCAGCACGGCGCGCAGCAACGCAACCTTCAGATTGGCATCGGTGCGGCCTTGCGCCGCCAGTGCCGCGACCTCGGCGCGGCGCGCGTAGAGGCCGGCGCCGGTGAGCGCCGTGGCAACGATCACCAGCGCGATCGCCGCAAACAGCAGCCAGGCGCGACGCGCGCGTTTGCCGAGTTGCTCGGGCGTCTGCGACAGGACCGCGGCAGGGCGTTGCAGCATTCCCTATTTGTGCATGATTTCGCACAAAGCACAATTCGATCATGCGGATGTCCGCACTTGCGGTTGCGGCGCACCAGCTCGGTCGACAAAAATCTCCAACAAAATCAATGGCTGCGGTATGCCGCACAGTCTGGCACGGCAGTTGCAGTGGCCAATACAGCAGTCGCAAGGCTGCGGAAAACAACTGCCCCGGGAGGTCGAGCTTTCGATCGGGGCGCCATGGAGGACGTCATGCAGCCAGCATTCGCTGCCGCCGAACCGCGCGGCAAGCTACCCTTTTACCGTCATCTCTACGTGCAGGTCCTGACGGCGATCGCCGCCGGCGTGCTGCTCGGTCATTTCTATCCCGAACTCGGTGCTTCGCTGAAGCCGCTCGGAGACGCCTTCATCAAGCTGGTCAAGATGGTGATCGCGCCGGTCATCTTCCTGACGGTGACGACCGGCATTGCCGGCGTTTCCGACCTGAAAAAGGTAGGCCGCGTCGCCGGCAAGGCGATGATCTATTTCCTGGTCTTTTCGACCCTGGCGCTGGTCGTCGGCATGGTCGTCTCCAACGTCGTCCAACCGGGCGCCGGCATGCACATCAATGCGGCGACGCTCGACCCCTCGAAGGTCGCCACCTTCACCGAGAAGGCGCATGACACGACCATCGTCGGCTTCCTGCTCAACATCATCCCCGACACCATCACCGGCGCCTTCGCGCAAGGCGACATCCTGCAGGTGCTGTTCTTCTCGGTGCTGTTCGGCATCTCTCTCGCTCTGGTCGGCGAGCGCGGCCGCCCGGTCGTCGATTTCCTGCAGGCGCTGACCTCGCCTATCTTCCGCCTGGTCGCCATCCTGATGAAGGCCGCCCCCATCGGCGCCTTCGGCGCCATGGCCTTCACCGTCGGCAAATACGGCATCGGCGCGATTGCCAACCTCGCCTTTCTGATCGGCACCTTCTACCTGACGTCGCTGCTCTTCGTGCTGGTCGTGCTCGGCGCTGTCGCTTGGTACAACGGCTTCTCGATCCTCGCCTTGATCCGCTACATCAAGGAAGAGCTGCTGCTGGTGCTCGGCACCTCGTCCTCGGAAGCCGCTCTTCCCGGCCTGATGGCCAAGATGGAGCGCGCCGGCTGCAACCGCTCGGTGGTCGGCCTGGTCATCCCGACCGGCTATTCCTTCAACCTCGACGGCACCAACATCTACATGACGCTGGCGGCGCTGTTCATCGCCCAGGCGACCGATACGCCGCTCACCTATGGCGACCAGATTCTGCTGCTGCTGGTTGCCATGCTGAGCTCCAAGGGTGCCGCCGGCATCACCGGCGCCGGCTTTATCACGCTGGCCGCCACGCTCTCTGTCGTGCCTACGGTACCCGTTGCCGGCATGGCGCTGATCCTAGGGGTCGACCGCTTCATGTCGGAATGCCGGGCGCTGACCAACTTCGTCGGCAATGCAGTGGCGACGATTGTCGTGGCGCGCTGGGAAGGCGAACTCGACCAGACCAAGTTCGCCGCCGCCATGGCCGGCACATTGTACGAGGAAGCCGACCTGGCGCTGTCGGGCGATCTGCAGCCCGCCTGACCGCTCCGGGCACTGACGTTTGAGCACAAGGCCGCAGCCGATTTGGTTGCGGCCTTTCCTTTTCCGCCTGCACGTGGCTGGCGCTGGCCGGGCCCTCCCGGGTAGGGTGCGGACGTAAAACCGAAAGGCCGGCGCATGAGCAATCCGTACCCCGAAATCTACCTCGTCCGTCACGGCGAGACGGAGTGGAGCGCTTCGGGAAAACACACCGGCCGCACCGACATACCGTTGACGGCAAAGGGCGAGGCGGCAGCTCGCGGCTTGGCGGACCGGCTCAAGGATCTGTCCTTCCAGGCGGTGTGGTCGAGCCCGTCGCAGCGAGCCTTCAGCACCTGCACGCTTGCCGGCTTCGGCGCTGCTGCCGTCAAGAAGGACGACCTGCAGGAATGGGACTATGGCGCCTATGAGGGCGTTAAGACCAAGGAGATTCTTGTGCAGCGCCCCGGCTGGCAATTGTTCCGTGACGGCTGTCCCGACGGCGAGTCGGTAGCGGATGTTGGTGCCAGGGCCGACAGGATCATCGCCGGGCTGCGGGCAATCGAGGGCAATGTGCTGGTGTTTTCAAGCTCGCATTTCCTGCGCGTGCTGGCCGCGCGCTGGCTCGGTCTGCCACCCGAAGGCGGTGCGCACTTCGTGCTTGATACCGCGAGCCTCAGCATCCTCGGCTATGAGCACGATCTGAGCGAGCCGGTGATACGCAGGTGGAACCAGAAGTAGTGTTTCTCAGCAAGCCTGCCTCTTAACGCGCGAGCACCGCCAATTCCTCCGATGTCAGATGCCGCGCCTTGCCCTTGGCGAGCTCGCCGAGCTGCAAACCGCCGATCGCCACCCGAACCAGCCTCAGCACCTCGATGTCGAATGCCCCGAGCAGGCGGCGGATCTGGCGGTTGCGGCCCTCGTCGAGCACGATTTCCAGCCAGGCTGTGCGGCCGCCGCTGCGCAGCAGTTCGATCGAACTTGCGGTCAGCAGTTCGCCGTCGACGATCGCTCCGTCGCGAAAGCGCGCCAGCATCGCTTCGTCGGGCGCGGTACCGATCTGCACATGATAGGTCTTGGCGACATGCGAGGCCGGATCGAGCAGGCCGTTGGCCCAGCGCGTGTCGTTGGTCATCAGCAACAGGCCTTCGCTGGCCTTGTCGAGGCGGCCGACCGGCGACACGAAAGGCAACTCCAGATCCACCAGGCAGTCATAGACGGTGCCACGATCCTGCGGGTCATCGCGCGTGGTGACCTGTCCGCGCGGCTTATTGATCATCAGGTAGACTTTTGCCTCGCCGACGATCTGCTCGCCGTCGACAGCGATGCGGTCGCGGCCGAGATCGACGCGCAGCGACGGATCGCGCACCACCTTGCCGCCAACCCGCACGCGCCCTTCGGCGATCAGCAGCTCGGCCTGCTTGCGCGAACACAGGCCGAGTTTGGAAAGCGCCCGGTTCAGGCTGACGCCTGCGCTCGCGGCCTGTTGTCGGACGATGTCTGGCGGCCTTGCCATGTCCTGCTTGTCATCCCAATGATCGGCATCGACAAATGCCACGCCCCGCATTGGCTTCGCAACCTGCCGCGGCATCAACATCACGGGTCGCGGGAGCGGGGCTGTTCTCAAATACGATGTGTCAGGGGGTCGGGCTCAACAGCCCGCCATGGAACGCTGCCCCGCGACGGACGTTGTTGCCGACGAGCGATTTGTCGCGAAAGGCACCGCCATGAAGAAAATCTACCGAAAGCCGACGCTCGTGAAGCGAGGCAGGCTCACCAGCCTGACGGCTCAGATCGTCGCTTCTGGGGTCATTCTGGGGGAATGATCCCCCAGATAACGGAAGGGATAAATCGATGAGCGAGCGCGGCGTTGATTTCCTGCAGGGCTGGATCCACGAGCACCTGCCGGGCGAACTGCCTGCCGACAAGGCAACGGCTCGAACCCTAACCACGCGAGCTGCCCTGGATGCTCGGCATTTAGGCCTTGAGGTCAGCGAGATCGAAGAGGATCTCGGTCCGCTGGAACGGGTGATTTTCGAGGCGCTGGATCAGCCCGATATCTGAGCCCCGACATCTGAGCCCCCGATATGAGGCCATTGCAGGCGATATTGGCCCATCGCCATCTTGGCGGGGGGCTTTTCCGTGATGGCATCCGTGGGTGCGCAGCCCTAGGCAGCCCGCGCAGCTGACGCTCCCCGTGCCGGCGGCAATTCGAACACAGTGGCGCCGTTCTCTCGGCCGCGTTCGACATAACCGATGACACGGAACCATTTGCCGACGTCGGCCCGCTGCAGCCAGCTGCGCGAGTGGATGGGAAGGTTGCCGGCCAGCGCCTGAATGTGGCGGATGTGGCGCCTGCAGAAGCGGACCGTCGCGGCGCTGAAGAAACCCTCCTGCGCGGCAAACAGCGTGTCGGCGGCGTCGCTGTTCTCGTGCCAGGCGACGATCGCCACCGTCTTGTCGCCCTCGACCAGCGCGTGCGCCCGGCCTTCCTTCAAATTCATCATCAAATTGTCGTAGGCAACCTTGCTGTCCTTGCCGGCGGCCACATACTCGTCCGACATCCGCGTGGACAAATCCCGGAAAACACTTTCGAGGTCGCCGATCGTAGCTGCGCGTGCTCGCATTTCTCCTCCTGCAGCCCCGGCAGGCAGTTTGCCCCAGGGAAAGGGGATCACCAAGCAAATCAAATCCGCCATTTGGCCGATGCGCGCAAAGTGATTTCAGAAGGCGGGTTTATTGCGTTGGCAAATCGCTCCCGTGGAACCGAACTTGCCTCCCCCGAATTGACTCGCGATCGCGTTCGGAGGGGAAGCATGCAAGATCAGCATTTCGATGAGCCGGTTCGCGTGGCGCTCGGCAGGTCCAGAAACATGATCTACAAGGTGGAGCGTGTCGCGCAGGCCGCTGACATCCTCATGAACCGATGGCCCGTGAAGACAGGCGGCTATCACGTCGCCGCCCGCAAAGCCTGCCTTGGCGTTCTGGAAGGCCTTCAAGAGGCGCGCTATGCCCGCGCCGCCTTCGTCAACGCGGCGATCGAGGCCGATATACTGGTCGAGCGCGACCGCGAGGGTTGAGCGGTCCATCGCCTCTTTGTTTGGCGTGAGGTAAACTGGCAGACCGGTCGGGAGCCTTCCATGTGCAACGACTATGAGCAGCATATTCTCTGGGCTGAATATTGCCGGATGCTGGAGTCGCTGGCACTCGAGATCCCGACCCATCAGACCGAACTTGACCTGCCGCGGGTTGATGACATCCATATCAACGATCCAGCCCCGATCATGCGCGCCGCCGGCGACACTGGCGTTGTTGAACTGACGTCGATGACGTTTGGATTTCCGCTGGCCGGCCCGAAAGGCGGACCAGTGTTCAACTTCCGCTCCGAAGGCCGGCAATTCGCCGGCAGCAAACGCTGCCTCGTGCCGGCATCCGCCTTCTTCGAGTTCACGGGCACGAAGTATCCGAAGGCAAAGCATCGCTTCACGCTCAACGGCTCGCCGTTCATGGCCATCGCAGGGCTTTGGCGTGAAGCTGCCGGCAACAAGCCGCCAACCTTCACCATGCTGACAACCGAGCCTGGACCGGATATTGCGCCCTATCACAGTCGGCAGGTCGTGGTGCTTCGGCCCGGCGATTGGGCGGCTTGGCTCAGTCTGACGAAGCCGGAAGCCGAACTGCTGCAGCCGCTTCCAGCCGGCTCGCTGCGCGTGGAGACCGTGCGCCCCGAAAGTTCATAACTCGGTTGCGCAGGCTTGCCGGCACAGCCGGCAGGCCGAGATCAAGCATTTGATGTCTTCAAAGAAAACTGGTGCCCAGAGGCGGATTGCGCTCTTACGTTCGTTTCTCGTTGATTTGTAACGATATTCCGATCCGCCGTCCATCGATTGTTGCACAGGTCTGTGACACAGCCTCGGACGCAACAAGATTGTCGGGCAGTGATTGCGGAGAACATGCAAGGGCCTATTCGGGATGGCAAAGCGCAAGGTCAAGAAACGAGACCCAGACCTCTTTCTTATAGCCAAGATCGAAAGCCAAGAGATTGAGCTGGGGCCTAGTTACGACGTGTCGGAGGAGCCTCCCTACCGCATAGGAACCCATATCGAGCTGTTGGGCGAACTTGAGGCCCCGCTCAAAGGGGTTACTGCCTTGGGAGTTTCGATCTCTGAGTTAAGGAGCCCGCTTCGGGAGAGCTGGCTAAAAGAGGGAATGATATTTGCGGTAAAGCCTGTCGTACGGGTCTCGTTGTGGGTCGACCGTCGAGGAATGGATCATCTGGTTGCACTTGCTACGGCCAGACGCCTGACAGACGTCCATCTTTGGACCAAGGTCCCGCGCTACGGAAAGGCTCAGCTCATCAACTGGTCGCTTAGGACCGCACCAGACGAGTAATTTCCCAAGCCCGGCTGGCGAGGAGAGCTCTACTCGTTCGTTTTGTGTTGTCGCGTCAGGAGGAGTTGTTGGTCGAGAGGTCTGTCCGTACGGAGATGGCCAAGAAAGCCACGCGGAGGTTCACCGCCTTCTAGTGCCAGCATGGGATATTGCTCGTCCTCAAATCTGTACTCGGATGGTCGCAAAGCCAATTTCGGTTCCAAGGGCGCAGGCAGACGCGACCCGTATTCGTCCGTGATTGTTCTAATCACGCTCTCGCGCTCAGCCGATTCTAGATCAGAAAGTCCGATCCTCAGCTGGTCGACAATTCGCTGCAGTTCTTGTTCCATCTGGTGTTGCGGCTCCGACGGAAGACGGCGCTGCAGATCCTCCAACCTGTTGATCGCCCGCAGTAGCCGACCAGGTGTCTCTGTTCGCCGTTCCTTGCGTACGATGTCGGCCTTTGGAACGCCCACGGTTTTGATGAACTGTTCGTTGAAAGTTCCAGCAAACTCGCGTGCATCATGGACCATTTCGGCCAGACCCTGTTTAAAGTCCGGATAGATTGCAATCTGACCGTATACAGCTAAGCCGGCCAAAAACACCTTCACGCGTGTCTTGGTGCTTCCCGGTTCAATTGAGACAACGAGTTCTACACCGCCAGGAAATACCCTGTTGGCAGTCTCATACGAGAGGCTCTCTGCTATCCGCCCCCATTCCTCAAAAACGTAGTCTGATTGGGAATGGTGGGTGTGAATGTAGGCCTGGGCGATCTGAGTCATATGCAATCCCCTTCATTCCTCACCGGAGTGCCAGAGGGGTCTCTCATGCGAGACCTCCAATTCACGTAACAGATCGAGGACTTCCCCCCCCCCGGGGTGCTTAGGTTACTCGCGACTACGGTACCGATCCCAGAACTTGTGCCCGAGTGCGGCTGCACCAGCCCTCTATGGCACGCCTTTGAAAAACGCAATGATTCGGTTCAAGCAGGCCGCGCGGAGGTAGCGCATGGTGCCGCGCCTCCTGTGTCTTCCTTATAAGGGAGGTTGACCCTTCCAAGGAAGGCAGATAGAATTGGCTGTCAATTCCTCGGAGAAACCAATGGCCCAAGTATCTTTCATCAAGGCAACCAAGCTCGTTGAGCTTCTCAAATCCGCCAACGGGGGCGGCGATCTGAGCGTCAGCGTACTTTCCAGCAATCAACTGGCCCTCGGCGTCGATCCGCTTAACCCCACAAGCTTGATCGATCTCTCTGGGGAGACAGTACGGTCAATCAGCCCCGACGGAGCCCCGAGAGAGGTGAAGCTTCCAGGGGCGGATGCCTCCCTCGGGTCTTTCCGCGCCTCCCGTCAGACAGGTAGCTACACGCTGAAATTCAAAGGCGCGACGACGGATTGTTGGTCGCTCAGAAACCTACTCGAAGCAGGCTTGAAGTCTCTGGAAGCATATCAGCCTGGCGTTCTCGACAAGTTATCCGCCATCAAGCCACGTACGAAGCGGATCGTAGCGCGTGACCCGTTGCACCTTTTTGATCAAGCTGACCTAGCCCACAAGTACGCCCAGCCCCTAATTGAAGGATGGTGGTTCGGAACAAACAACTCAGCTGAGGAGACGAAAACATGGTTGCGGCGCGGCGCTGAGCTTGCTGGGCTCCGGTGGGGTAGCGACATCTCCATCGGCATGCCAGTAGACCGTTGGTCCCACTAGGCGCCCGGAATCCGGCTGGGGTAGCTCACGCGAAGCCTTCTGTTCACGTGACAGCGGGCGGATTTCCCCCCTGCCGCCTCAACCGGCGTCGATACGCATGCGGGTTTGGCCGATCGGGCAGACGGTGCGGTGCTTCACGGGACGTTGGACGCGCCCGAGCAAAGCACGAGCATCCCTCAAGGACCGTCTCAATAGGGCAAGGCCTAGTGAGTCCGCCGAAAAGGTCTTGATGCAGTCTCACAAGAATTGGCATTGACATTTTGAGACGATCGTATCAAAGAGTGTAAGACTTCAACGATCCTGACGGAGCGTCCAGCGATGAAGACCCCAGCGACCACGCCAGCCGGAGCCGGCCAGCTTGTCGGTTACGCCCGCACCTCCACCACCGACCAGAAGGCCGGGCTTGAGGCCCAGCTAAGAGACCTCTCCGCTGTCGGGTGCACCAAGGTCTTTCGCGAGGAGCTTTCCTCCGTGGCCGCCAAGAGGCCCGAGCTGGAGAGGACCTTGGACTACCTTCGCGAGGGAGACACCCTCATCGTCACCAAGCTTGACCGACTTGCCCGCTCCGTGGCTGATCTCGTGGATATCACCGCCAAGCTCCGCGCCAAGAGTGTTGCCCTCCGCATCCTGGCGATGAACCTCGATACGGCAACCCCGACAGGAAAGCTCATGCTCAACCTCCTGGGGTCGATCGCGGAGTTCGAGCGGGAGTTGATGCTGGAGCGGCAACGGGAGGGTATCGCCAAGGCCAAGGCCGAGGGGAAGTACAAGGGAAGGGCTCCCACGGCCCAGCGAAAGGCCGCCGAGGTCATCAGGCTCAAGGCAGAGGGCAAGACCGGGGACGCCATCGCCGAGGAGCTGGGGATTGGGAGGGCGAGTGTCTTCCGCATTCTCCGGTCGGCGTAGGGCCGGCACCCTCCGTCATTGCACAGGTTAAACTTGTTGCCTGAGGGCTCGGCGTGGCCATACTGGGGAGCGCAACTCTAACAGGGAGACTGCGCATGACCGCCCCGACCCTGGCACCACTCCCGGTGTCCTCCGAGGAATTCCAAGACCCAACAACCGCCATTGCCTTCGCCGTCGACTGCCTAGAGGACTTCGAGATTGGTCCTTTCCTGATGGACTGGAGGGCCAGGCGAGGCCTTGAGGGTTGGCTCCAGCATGTCATTTCCGTACGCGCGGAGGTTGCCGGGTTCGACTCGGATGATACTGGCAGCCCCTCGGGGTTCGGTGCAGGCTGAGCCATCACCCGCCTCCTAGAAGCCACCCGGCTCATCAAGTCCCATGCCCGAGACATGCCGCTGGGCATCTCCATCGCTTTCCTGGCGGCTGCCATCTGCGGATTTGACCCTCGGAGCCCTGGCGGTGATGCGATGACGTTAGAGGAGCTTGCGAAACGCGTGGACGTATCGCCCACCACAATGTCCCAGCATCTTAGGTACCTTGGCCCCGGATACCGGAAGGGAACGCCTGGCCTCGGGCTGGTGGAGACCGCGCGACATCCCGACAATGGCCGCAAGAAGATCGTCTTTCTGACTGCCAAGGGGCGCGACCTGATAGCGAAGATCGACCGCCTGTTGGCTGGTCCCGGCTAAGGAGCTGAAAGGGCGGCGCTGCGGATGGTCCACGGTGGGCGAATTGGAGGTCTACTCGCGCCCGGTAGGGCCCCTACGATGCCGCCACTGATCGAGGGCAATCCCTTGAAATTCCTCGGAATGGTAAAATAGTGCGTCTAGTAAATCCGCCAACTGTTAAGCAACTGATTGAGTTTGTTTGAGAAATTTCTAAAACCTACTTGCAGTTGCCAGAAGCTTTCGTTATTTGAAGGCCGTATTCCAAAATACATCACTCACAAAAATTGAAACTCTACTGCGTAACACCCTCCTTCAACAGGGTGGTGCCGGGATATGCCCAAGACATACGTCCAGGGAGCCGCCCTCTATTTGGACACGCCGATGCACAGCAAGGATGATGCCTACTCCGCTTCCCCTTGAAGCGATGGACCACACAGACTTACGGCCCTCCGCGCGAGGGTTAGGGCGGCCTCTGACAGACGGGCCTAAGCACATACCATCTGTCCACTCGGCTCGAAGAGGGTCGGTGCTGCTCCTCCCATACGGCGCTTAGGTAGCTAGGTGGAGAACACGGGATGAGGGGTGGAAATGGTCCGGGAGTGACGCCCTCCCGCTGATGATGACACGGCAGTGTCGAAACCGCTGTGCACGAGCCGCGCACCTATCGCCCCCCAACAAGCAATCCAAGGCCACCCATGGAGTGGCGGCATCGCCCACCCTCCAGGCCCTGGGCAAGGCCGGGAGCGGGCGCGGCGACCAACCCAATGCCAACGCTGACAAGGAAGGAGACAACCTAATGTCTGTCATAGAAGTTCCATTCGACCCTGAGGAGATAAACGATCCGACTACCCTCCGCGCGATCATCGAAATTGATCGAGGGCCGCGACCGGAAGCCTTTGCCCCGCCTCAACACGCCGGTTCTTACGGAGTCGTTCTGTGGGGGCAGAGGGACTTGCATCACCTCTGGGGGGCCGGCTGCGCCAAGAGCGACGATACCCTCAGAGCTGCCGCCGTACTCCGCGTCCTAGAGCACCGGCAGAAGGACACCAAGCTCTTCGTCCACACTAAGGGGCTGGTGGGCCAGCTCGCCCACGTGTCCCGCAGCAAGGGCTTCAAGGCCGACCTTAAGGCGCCTTTCGACGGCTTCGAGTTTCTGAAGCCCATCCAGGAGGCCCGGGATCGCGGAGAGTGGGGGTTGGTGCCGTTCAAGGCGAGAGTGGAGGAGCCAGAAGGATACCACCGCGCGGTCCGGTCCGCGAAGTCCGGGCTCCGTGTCGCCCTCAAGATGCTTCGCATAATCTCGACCATCGCCGCCCAGCACAAGGACCCTTTCAACTTCATCGCGGCTACCGACAACGACCCTGACCCGGATGGCCTGATAAGCCGCCTGGAGGCTGCCCATGGATAGCGGCAAGTCTCCTCACGACATTGAGTACCGCGCCGCCGCGCCCTCCGATCTCTCACCTCGCCGCTGTGCCGCATGGGGTTGCAACAACCTCACCCAGCGCTCCGCCAGGAATGGCCTTTCTGAGACCCTATGCAAGCGCCACGTCGAGTTCAGACGCCGCCATGGCACCCACTGGCGGAGGAGCTACACCATGGCAGAGCTAAGGCCGTTCCAGGCGGGTTCGAGGCGGTGGCTCAAGGCGCACCGGGGCGACCATGACTTGGTGCAGGTCGTCGCTGCCCTCGATGGCCTTCTGGCCGGAAGTGGCACCCCTCGGACTGCGCAGGATGCCCGGTGGGCCGGCACGGAGGAGAAGGTTCGCAACGCATTGGCGAGGCTCCACCATGCGGGCAAGTCTGGGGAGCAGCTCCTCTTGATCACCCTGACTATCAAGGCCGCCCAGTCGGCACTTGGCCCGCGAGCACACCAGGAGTTCCAGTACGTCCAGATCGCTAAGATGACCCACCGCCTGGCCTCAGGTACGCACATCAGGTCCAGCCTCTGGGGCGACCGCCTCGCTATGCCGGAAGAAGGTCGCGAGGAGTTGAGGGCGCTGGCAGATAGATTTCCGAATGTCGAGATCATGGAGGCCGTTCGCTCTTCTGTCGGCTTTCGGCACGAAATTCGAACCCTGCACCGGCCTGCCGGGTAGGTGCTTACCGGGGCGATGCTGGAGGCGCACATGTGCAATGTCTACAACATCACCACTAGCCAAGACGCCATCCGCGAGCGGATCCGCGCCATGCCGAACCTCATAGGCAACATTGAGCTCTCGCTGGATGTCTATGCGGAGCAGGAGCCGGAGAAGGCGCTTCTGGAGGCCGTAAAGCTGGCCGCCTAAGCGATTGGTGCCCAGAGACGGGTTGCGCGTGCGATATCGCCGTCCGCACTTTTCTATGAGTTTTTTAGCCGTTGGCGTCTGGTTGTTGCACGGCTCTGCAACACAGAGTTCGTTGAGGGTTCCCCATCCACAGCAGGAAGTCGCAGAATGCGCGTAACCGGGTCCCAAGTCAGTGGGTCAACGGGCACGTGGTCGCCTTTGCTATCCTCACCAACCTGACGGAGCGAGCCAGCCATCTCGTTTTGCAGAAGTCTTACGAAACCGCCTCGCGCCTGCCAGATTTGCTGCCTTAACTCCATACCTTGGCTGTGACCGTGCACCGCCAGATGTCTTGCGACATAGCAGGCCTTCAGCACCTGATCCAACACACGTACGCGAACACCTTCGTCAGCCGGTGATCCGTCTCCAGATGGCACATTCGGAAAGAATAGTCTGCCTCGGTCTAGCAATGCGCTGGCGCGATGGCTAAGCGTCTCGATGGCGGCCAAACTGTAACTGCCCCCCCTCTGTCAGCGGCGCACACGCGGTTTCGATTTCCGCCATAACGTCGATGACCTCACTGCCCCACCGTGTCATCTCCGTGTCTCGCTGGCGTTCCCTGTCCTTCTTTTCCCCGTCCCGGTAACGCTTGTCAGTCCGCAGAGCCAGATAAGACTGAATGACTGTCGTCGTGCCAAACAACACGGCAGCTAACGCCGCGACTGATTCCCATCCCATACTTCCCTCCCATCGCCCGCGTTGCGCTGAGCGCCGCAATACTATCACTAATGGTTGTCGAATGTGTTGTGAGGTGTTCCTAAGGCGACAGCGCAGTAGACCTCCAGAATGGCTTGGTTGACTGGGTCGGGTTCGAGCACATACCGGAATTCCATGGTTCGAATCCTTGCCTTCGCTGCGGAAAAGTGTCTTCGAAAGTCTAGGTCTTTCATCTTCTCAGCACGAGTGTCGATGTGACCCTTGACGTAAGACCTGCCAGTTCGCCCGCTCGTCGCACATGCCAGCCGATATGCGAAGGCAGCAACGCCGTCGCCAGAGCTTTCGCGACGATGTGCGTAGAACCGGCCGATGATGTCGTTGGTGCGACCCACATATAAGTGACGTGCATCCTCCGTCAGCAGATAGACGCCTCGAAGGCGCCTGTCCGGTGGCAGGTCCTTCGAGGGGAAACGATCGCCCCGAACGGGCTCCATTTCAACAAGTCGATTGAACGATGGCACAAGCGTCTCAACCGTTTGTTGGAAATTCTCATGCATCGGACGACCCTCCAGCCGCACTAACAACGGCATCCCAACCCGCAGAAACCTGGGGTAACGGGAGAGAGATGCGCTCGCCTGTCGTTCGGTGGGCCCGGAAGTGATCGAGGATCCTTTGTTCAACATCGTATGCTGTCTGGGGGGCCTCGAATCGTGCAAGTCGCTCGATCTGCCACTCCTCATCCAAAATTTCGGTTGGGATGTGGGCATTGATTTCGTCCAGTCGGCGATCGGGATCGACGCTCATACCGACTTTCCAAATATCTCGGGCGCCGAACCTCAACAGATAAGTGAAACAGGGGCCGTCGCAGCTTCTGATAACTAGCGCCTCGTAACTTGTGGGAGGCGGTCCTTTGGACTGTCGCCTTGAGGTCCGTCGCTTCACCTCAATTAGCTTGCTAGCGGAGAGTGCGAACGGCCTCGACAACGGCACTTCAAAATGTGGAAGCCTCAGCATCTTAGATGCCAATCCCTTCGGCAGCAGCCAAGGATTGCGTCTAGCACTCATCGGAACTCGACCAATCTCAGTCCTCGTCACGGGATAGGGTTCTTCGAACTGCCATGCTCGGAGCGCCCTGACCGCCCAAGGCCATTGGAATTTCCCAAATTCTTCAGTTCTCGCGGCGATCATCGCTTCCGTAAAGTATTGCTCAACGCGCCCTCTCTCGTCGCCAAATTCCATCATGCCTACGATCTTGCCACGCATCGCATCAATGCGGGCCCCTTTGGTGGCTAGAAAAACCATCCTGCTTCCGGGCTCAAATCCCTCGAGGAGGGATCGAGCGGCGGCCTCCGAACTGAAAGTCACAGCCGGCCACCCGATTGGATCGAACCCGTGGAAGTACTTTGCAAACACCTTCATTCAATTGCCCTCCGACCGCAGAATGCCTTGTGCGTTTCAGATTGCAATGCGCAACGCGGGCTGATGTATTCGATCCGATCCGAAGGGGGCATCATGGCGGCAAGCAAAGTCACACAGGCGGAAATCAACAAGGCGGCGTGGGCTGCCTGCGACACCTTCAGGGGCACGGTCGACGCGTCGGTCTACAAGGACTACGTGCTGACCATGCTGTTCCTGAAATACATCTCGGATGTGTGGAAGGACCACTACGAGACCTACCGCAAGGAGCACGGCGACCATCCCGACCTCATCGAAGCGCTGATGAAGAACGAGCAGTTTGTGCTGCCCAAGGGCGCGAGCTTCTACGATCTCCACCTCGATCGTCACAAGGCTGGCAACGGCGAGCGCATCGACAAGGCGCTTCATGCCATCGAGGAGACGAATGGCAACAAGCTGCGCGACGTGTTCCAGGACATATCCTTCAACGCCAACAAACTGGGCGACGAGGAACAGAAGAACGATATCCTTCGCATGCTCTTGGAGGACTTTGCAAAGGATAGTCTGGACCTCAGGCCAAGCCGTGTCGGCAGCCTAGACATCATCGGCGGCGCATACGAATATCTCATTTCGCGTTTTGCGGCGTCCGCCGGCAAAAAGGCGGGCGAGTTTTATACCCCGGCCGAAGTTTCCACCTTGATGGCGCGGCTGGTCGAGCCCCAGGAAGGCGACGACATTTGCGATCCGACATGCGGTTCGGGGTCGCTGTTGATGAAGTGCGGCCAAGAAATCGCCCGTCACACTGGCTCAAGGAAATACGCGCTCTACGGCCAGGAGGCGATCGGCTCGACCTGGGCACTGGCCAAGATGAACATGTTCCTGCATGGCGAGACCAATCATCAGATCGAGTGGGGTGACACCATCGGCAACCCGAAGCTTCGCACTTCGGAAGACCAACTGCGCCATTTCGACGTCGTGGTCGCCAACCCCCCCCTTCAGCCTCGACAAATGGGGATCTGAGAAGGCTGCAGCCGATCGCTTCGGCCGCTTCCGCCGGGGTCTACCGCCGAAGACCAAGGGCGACTATGCATTTATCCTACACATGATTGAGACCATGAAACCGCGCACGGGCCGCATGGCTGTTGTCGTACCGCATGGCGTCCTCTTCCGGGGTTCGAGCGAAGGCGAAATCCGCCGCAAGCTAATCGAGGAGAACCTTTTGGATACGGTCATCGGCCTGCCCGAAAAGCTGTTCTTCGGCACCGGTATTCCTGCCGCCCTACTCGTCTTCCGCAAAAAGAAGCCCGACGACAGCGTGCTCTTCATCGACGCCTCGCGGGAATACGAGGCCGACGCCAATCAGAACCGTTTGGGCGAGGAGCAACTTGTGAAAATATTCGCCGCTTTCGACGATCGTATCTCAATCGATGGATACGCCTATATGGCGACGGCCAAGGAGATCGCAGATAATGACTTCAATCTCAACATCCCGCGCTACGTTGACACCTTCGAGGAGGAGCAGCAGATCGATCTGGTGGCGGTGAGGGCCGAACGGCTTAAGCTGAAGACCGAAATGGCCGAGCTTGAGGCCAGAATGGACGGATACCTGAGGGAGCTTGGCTATGGTGCCTGAGGGGTGGCAGGAGAAAAGGTTGGTAGACCTAATTGATGGGGCCATTCGAAATGGCTTTTCCCCGAATCCCCCCGATCTGAAAACCTCCCGGCGTGTACTATCTCTGTCGGCCTTGACGTCCAAAGGTCTTGATGCCACCGCTACTAAACCTGCGCCCGAGATTGAAGCCGTACTGCGGACAGAGCTTCGGGATGGAGATTTCCTGATTAGCCGCTCTAATACTCGCGAAAGGGTCGGATTTTCTGCAATGTTTCGAGGCGAGGTAGAGAGATGTAGCTATCCCGACTTGATGATGCGATTCCGGGCTGATCCGGCGAAGGTCGTAGCGGAATTTCTGGAACAAACGCTTCGGGGACAGACAGCGTTGAGCTACCTGCAGTCAGCTGCGTCCGGAACAAGTAGTTCAATGGTCAAGCTGACCGGACCAGTTGTCGCCAATACACCAGTAAAAATTCCCCCTCTCCCCGAACAGAAGAAGATCGCCGAAATCCTCTCGACCTGGGACGGTGCCGTCGAAACGACCGAAAAGTTACTTGCCAATGCCGAAGCCCAGAAGCGAGCGCTGACGCAACAATTGCTCACTGGTAGGATGCGGCTGAAGGGCTTTGGGGGGCCATGGTTGCAAAAGCCTCTTACCGAGATTGTCACGCGTATCCAACGGAAGACCGATGGCGGGAACCATCCTATCCTTACGATCTCTTCGACCTCCGGCTTTATCAGGCAAGACGAGAAATACAGTCGGTACATGGCCGGCAAGAGCGTCGAGAACTACCTGCTCCTCCATAGAGGTGAGTTCGCCTACAATAAGGGGAATTCGAAAACTTTTGAGTTCGGATGTGTTTTCGATCTGGAGGAATTCGAAACCGGCCTTGTCCCCCATGTCTATGTCTGCTTCCGCTTAAACGAAGGGCTCAGTCATCGCTTCTTCAGAGCTTTGTTCTCTGCCGACTACCTTCGGCCACAACTCGGCCGTTTGGTGAACACGGGGGTACGAAATAATGGTCTCTTGAACATCAGCCCTGCCCAGTTCCTGGGCACGAGGGTCCCCGTCCCCTCAGTCGCAGAACAGGAAGCCCTTGGGACAGTGCTGGACGCTGCAGCCGCAACCGTAACGCAGCATCGGCGGAGCCTGCGCATTCTCAAGAATGAAAAATCCGCCCTGATGCAGCTGCTTCTCACTGGTAAAACGCGGGTCACCGTGTGAACGCCCCGGAGCGCCCAAGGACCGACGAGGAAACCCAGGCCAAGGTCCCGGCGCTCGCTTTGCTGCTGAAGCTCGGCTGGTCCTACCTGTCGCCTCAGGAGTGCCTGAGGTTGCGCGGCACCGAACGGGCTGTATTGCTGGAATCTATGCTGCGCGACCATCTCTCGGCCTGGCGCTTTGGCTATCGCGGCGCGAGCCATGCGCTCTCCGCTAGCGGCGTCGCCCAGGTTTTGAAGGCGCTCAATGACACCGGCCTCAACGAGGGCCTCACGCCGGCCAACGAGCGGGTCTGGAAGCATCTGGCCCTTGGCGTGACCGTATCCGAGTTCATGGCGGACGGGCACAAGCATTCCGTCACCGTGCCGCTGGTTGACCTCGCGGTTCCTGCCAACAATCGCCTCCACGTCACCGAGGAGCTTTCCGTCGAACGGGAGGGCGGCCATGGCCGCTTCCGGCCCGATATCGTGCTCTATGTCAATGGCATCGCTTTGGCCGTTATCGAGGCCAAGCGCCCCACCGGAAGCCGTGCCGAGAAGCTGATGCTGGCCGAAGGGGTCTCGCAGCACCTCCGCAACCAGAAGCCTGACGGCATCCCCGCGCTCTATGCCTATGCCCAACTCCTCCTCTCCATCTCCGGGCAGGACGGAAAATACGCCACCACCGAAACCCCGGCCAAATTCTGGTCGCTGTGGCGCGAGGAGGAAATTCCCGCCGCTGACATCGACGCAATGGTCAACACCAAGCTGACGGTCCTCCAGCACTCTGCGCTTTTCGCCGAGCGCCCGACCCATGTCCGCGCCTTCTTCGATGGCCTGTGGTCGAAACCCGTCGCCACGACCGCACAAGATCGGCTCATCGTCAGTCTGTTGCGGCCCGATCGCCTTCTGGAGTTCATCCGCTACTTCCTCCTTTTCGATCGCAAGCTCGGCAAGATCGCCGCCCGCTATCCCCAGGTCTTCGGCATCAAGTCGATGCTGGCGCGGATGGAAAAGCGCAACCGCGATGGCGGACGCGAGGGCGGCGTCATCTGGCACACCACCGGCTCGGGCAAGTCCTTCACCATGGTCTTTCTGCTCAAGGCGCTGCTGATCCACAACGCACTTGCCCGCTGCCGCATCATCGTCATCACCGACCGGGTCGACCTGGAGCGCCAACTGTCGACCACCTTTATGGCGGGCGGTGCTTTCGGCTCTGCGGTGGCGACTAAGAAGGACGGTGAGAACGCCAAGGCGTCGTCAGGTCGTGACTTAGCGCAGCGCATCGGCTCCGGCACCGAACGCATCATGTTCACGCTGCTGCAAAAGTTCAATTCGGCGACACGCTTCGAGGAATGCCACAACGCGTCCGAAGACCTCATCGTGCTGGTCGACGAGGGGCACCGCAGCCATGGTGGCGAAAACCATGAGCGGATGCGCAAGGCGCTGCCCAACGCCGCCTTCATCGCTTTTACCGGGACGCCGCTGCTGAAAGACGACAAGACGCAGAACAAGTTCGGGCCGATCCTCCACGCCTATACAATGCAGCGGGCGGTGGAGGATGGGACGGTCACCCCGCTGCTCTACGAGGAGCGCCGACCGGTGGTCGACGTGAATGCCGAGGCGATCGACAAATGGTTCAACAAGATCACCATGGGGCTTTCCGATCAGCAGCAATCCGACCTGAAGAAGAAGTTCGCCACCCGGGGCAGCGTCTACCGCGCCGGCAACCGTATCGACCTGATCGCCTTGGATATCGCTGTGCATTTCTCGCAGAACTTCAAGGAGCTTGGTACCGGGCTGAAGGCGCAACTGGCGACCGACAGCAAGCTCTCAGCCATCCGCTACAAGCAGGCGCTCGACGCGACGGGCAAAGTCTCCAGCGCGGTCATCATCTCGCCGCCCGACACGCGCGAAGGCCATGAGGACACCGACGAGGCGAACACCCCAGAAGTCCAGAAATGGTGGGCCGCCAATGTTGGCAACGATGCGGAAGGATATGAGCGGCGTGTCATCGAGGATTTTGGCACGCTAGGTAAGCCCGACATCCTCATCGTCGTCGACAAACTGCTGACCGGTTTCGATGAGCCGCGCAACGGGGTGCTCTACATCGACAAATATCTGAAGGAGCACAATCTTCTCCAGGCCATCGCGCGGGTGAACCGCCTTCACGAGGCTAAGCAATTCGGCTTTCTGATCGACTATCGCGGCATCCTGACGGAACTCGACACATCGCTGAAGGACTACCAGGACCTCGCCGAGCGCACGCAGGGCGGCTATGACATCGAGGATATCGAAGGCACCTTCGCCAGCGTTGCGACCGAGTACAAGCGCCTGCCTGGCCTTCATGCCTCGCTGTGGGCAATCTTCGGCAGTGTCAAGAATAAGGGCGACCGCGAGCAGTTCCGCCTGGTGTTGACCCCGGATTCGGTTCTTGGCGAAGACGGCGCAAGCTACGATCGGAATCAGAAAGTGCGCGAGGATTTCTATTCAGCGCTGACCGAGTTCGGCATGTGCCTGAAGCTCGCCCTTTCCTCACGCACCTTCTTCGAGGACGGCTCCTTCAGCGAGGCGACGATTGCCGGCTACAAGAAGGACCTGAAGTTCTTCACCGAGCTGCGCATCCAGGCCAAGCAAGATGCTATGGAGACCGTCGACTTTTCGGCCTACGAGGAGCAGATACGCAAGCTGGTCGACAAGCAGGTCGTCGGCGTCGAGATCAGGGAGTCGGAAGGAGTTATCGACCTCACGGGCTTCACCGACCACACGCAGGCAGGCTATGACGCGTCAGGGTGGAGTGACGATAAGGCCCGCGCCGAGACCGATGTCATCAAGACCCGGCTGACCAAAACCATCGAACAGACGTTGGCCGATGACCCCTATGCCCAGGCGGTCTTTTCCGACCTGCTGCGCCAAGCGATCAGGGAGGCGGAATCCCTTTTCGATCATCCGCACAAGCAATACATTCTGTTCAAGGACCTGGAGGAGAAGGCGCGGATGCGGGCCAATCCCCATGTCCCCGACCGTTTTCCGGACAATCCCCATGCGCAGGCCTATTTCGGTCTGTTCCCTATCGTCATGGGCGAGGTCGCCGCGCGGGATCGAGGTGAGGACTGGCTTGTCGCCGAAGCCTTCCACATCGACGGGATCGTGAGCAACTCGGTAGCGACCTTCTCGATCAATCCGGCCAACATCGAGGCCGACATCAGGAACAGGCTCCTGCCGCGCTATTTCAAGGCGCTGGGAGGGCTGGACAAGGCCCAGGCGCTGGTAGACCGCATCGTCGAAATCGTTCGCCTGGGGGCATCCCGTGGCTCTCTCTGAGCGCAACCTGTCGACGCTCCGCTATGGCGACGAGAACATCGCCTATGCCGTGCGGATAAACCCTGCCCGGCGCGAGCGCATTGCCATCCATGTCCATCCCGATGGAGCCGTCGAGGTCGAGGCACCCGAGGATGCCAGCGAGGAGGCTATCCGCAAGGCCGTGATGAAACGCGCCCGCTGGGTCCTCCGGCACGTCACCGACGCCCGGAAGCGCTTCGAACATGTCCTGCCACGGCAATATATCAGCGGCGAGCAGGCGCTTTATCTAGGTCGCCGCTATGTCCTGAAGGTGATTCAGGCGCCCAAGGCCGAGCGGTCCATCAAGCTGAAGCGCGGCCTGCTTGTCGTCGCGACCGACAACACCGGCAAGGCGGCGCTTCGGGCTCGCATGCGGGCCTGGTATCGTGTCAAGGCGCGGGACTATTTCGCCGATCGCATCGAGGCAATCTCAAACTCGCTGCCCTGGGTCCAGGAGCCGCCGCCCTTTCGACTGCTCGACATGAAGCGGCAATGGGGAAGCTGCGCGACGGCCGGTTCGGTCACGCTCAATCCTTTTCTCGTCAAGGCCCCGCGCGAGGCGGTCGACTACGTGATCACCCATGAGCTTTGCCATCTCAGGGAGCACAATCACAGTCCCGAGTTCTTCCGCCTTCTGACGCGCTCTATGCCAGGCTGGGAGGCCATCAAGTCGCGCCTCGACCACAGCGCCGAGATCATTTTGAACGATTGACTCGGGCGTCGGGACCCAATGAACGACAATAGGCCAAAGCCTCACGCGCTTGCCGGATTGGCGCTTTTCAATCGGTGCGCCGGCGGGGGTCCGTGCGGAAATTCGATCCTCACGCCCAGCGCTTGAGAGCCCTTCTCTATGACCTTGTGTATTTTCTCGTACGTGTAGGCTTGCAAGACGTCGATTAGGGTTCGAAAGTCCTGAAACTCGTTCCCCGGAATGCCGAAAGCAATAGTAGGCTTCACACGTAGAATGCCCTTCCTCAATTCGACTTCCATCGAGAACTCGATGTCCCTGCCGTCGCCCTCATGGGCGTACCGCTTGTTCCGTATCTCCATGATGCGGTCGTGGGTCGCCCTGAGGCCCTCCGTGCTGTAGACGGAATTGCGGTTAAGCCGAGGAAATTCCTCAGCTGCGTCGGTGAAGAGCCGCCCGTACGTGACCGTAAAGGCCAGCAAGAGCCCGTCAATCTCCAGCACATTGTCCAGAGTGCGGGCGATCTTGAGCGTTTCCATTTTGTGAAGGTAGTGATCTGCATTGCTCACGCACATCATCACATGCCCCCATCTCACGAGCGCCTGCATGTGGCGGCTAGCTTTGATCTCTTCGGGCGACACTTTTGTCATCATTCATCCAACCTTGAACCTTGGGAAAGCGTCCATGGCCTTCGCCTTGGTGAGCAGCGTGACACCGCCATAGCCTTCGCCGACCGTACGCGGGTCGTGACCACAGATTGCGTCGAGCACCTTGTCCTGGATACCAGCCTCTGAGCCGATGGTCTTGAAGGTATGCCGCCAGGCGTGGTTCGGCTGGATGTTCGGGTCTTTGACAACGGTGCGCACAAACTCGGTGATTCGGTTCTTGGCGGTCCTCCAGGCGGCCCTTTCCGCGCCCGACCACATGAAGAGGTGCCCATCCGCCGCAGCATTCACAAAGGCAGGAAGTCCCATCTCGACAAGATGCGAATGAAGCGGCACCTCCCGGCGCTCCTTGTCCTTCACGGTTCCCGCTTCCGGCGTGATGGTGATGATCCAGTGGTCGCCCTCTTTGCGGACGTCCTCCTTACGCAGCTGGACGATCTCGCCGACGCGAGCGCCGGTATAGGCGCAAAGCCAGGGGACCCAGCGCTTCAGGCCATGGCGCTGAGGCTTCTCCTTCGAACCCTTCCTGACGTTCGCCGAGGCCGTGAGGATGCCCGTGATTTCCTTGGGGGTGAACCAGCTTTCGCGAAGTCGTCGCTGCTTTCCGACCTTGATGGTGATGCCGGTAGCGGGATTCGCCTCCATCTTCCTGTTGTTGACCGCCCAGGTGAAAACGCTGCGCAGACCGGAAAGGTAGCTGTCCTTCACTGTCTTGGCGCTGAGCGTCTTGCCAGTCTTCGGATTGACGCTCGCCAAGAGGTGATCCTTGAAGCGAACGAGGTCGTCGGCGGTCACGCGGGTAGCGTCGTCGTGCTTGAGAAATCCGCCAGCGTTACAGCCGCCTTCTGGTAGCTTTCATGGGTGCTTGCAGTCAGGCCAGACGCTTTAGCCTCCTGCCACCAGGATTCGACCAGTCCCGTAAGCGAGATGCCCAATGCGGTCTGCGGGCCGCCGGGAGACTTCCACTCGGGGAACCGCTCGGAACGAGGATCAGGAGAATAGTCACCGCCCACCTTCCTACCTCTGGCCTCCATCCCCTCGCGGAGCGCCTTCACGAATTCCACAAGCACCATCGGACGGGACGCTGCGTCAATGGCCGGAATGCCGCGAGCAAGCAGCAGCCGGTTGACGAGCTGCCCCACAGCATTCTCCATGTTTGCAGAATCCCCGTCCTCCTTCAGCCTACCTAGCTTCTCGACGATGGACGCATAGGCCGCCGCCATTAGGTCGAGGTCCAAGCTGTCGTCGCGCTCCACGGTGCCGTCCGGGTTCTGCACAAAGGAGATGGAGTTGCGGTGGTCGTAATCACTCGCCCAGGCACGGTAGAGTTCGCCGGAAAGCGCGACAGCCTGGCGATGCGTGAGAGCGACCGGCCTATTCTCCCGAAGCGATCGGAAGATTTGCTCCAGATATGCGACAGCATCCGCCTGTCGGCTCTTCACGACGCTGGGGTCGCCGGTCTTCAACGAGAAGCGAATGCTTTCGGTCTTCGGTGTGATGGTGACGAGCGCCGTCTCTTCGCCGATCGGGACAGCCAGCTTCATGCCCACCATGCGATCTCGCAGGTCAGCGGGGATGCGCTGGACAAATTGCTGCTTAGAGGAACCTGTTCGCTTCACGGGACGGACCAGCCGATAGAGCATAGTTGCACACCTTTGTAACACAGTCAGGCGAGCGCAACATGCTGATTTGGCTGATCTTCTTGATCTTGTTGGGGTAACAAGAAAGATGGTGCCCAGAGGCGGAATTCAAGTGAAGAAAATCCCGTTTTGCTTTCAGATACTTAGGGGAATGTTAGCCGCATCTGCTACCAACATAAATACCAACAAAATATTCCTGTGGATTGGTTCGGTTCCTGCTATTTCTCTCAATGCCTTGCACCTGCACCTTGTCTCTTCCGGTTTAGTCTACATCCTTCTTGGTCATACCTCATCATGCGGGGTCGAGTGAAGACCACGGCTGGCCAAGACGACTTAATCAGAACGGATGGCCATTGCGCCCAATATCGGGATCGCTTTAGGCGGTTTCTGAAAGCCGACATCGTGCGAAGAACAGGTGGCTATTTACGGGTCCTGAGACCTTGGCCCATACCACCGCTTTATAGGGTGGACGCGGCGCAGCGAAAAGCGCCGCCAGCCGTTCCTCATGTTGCTCCAGGCTGATGATGTGATCCGCGAACACAGACTTTTTTGGATTTGCCGCAGGCACAAGCTCTTTCGCAACCGGTGCGATTTGGCTGCTCAAACCTGACAATGAAGCGGTTTTTTCGCTACTCCGCATTTCTGACTCGATATATCTCTATATCTCTTGCGCCTCGTGCAAGCTCTGCCGGGCCTGTTGCAGTGATTGATGCAAGTTCGCCAGCAATTCGTCGGCGTCGGCCGTCGGACTGCCTTCGTGATCCAGTAAGCCAACGATAATATCCTGCTTGGAAACGATGCTCTCGTTGTGAACGAATTGGCCCATAAAATACATGAGCCGGCTCTGTGCCGGTGTGGGCATGGGCCTTCTCCCTGGTCGGGCGAAAGCCTGATGATCGCTCCCAAGCGCCTCGTGCCTGTTTGTTTTTGATTTTTCGAGGCGACGCAGCAGTGTGCGCTCGTTAGCAGGCAATGGGAACCGGCCAGGCAATTGCAGCATCCACGCTGCGCACGCCGCCCTGACCGCGCGTGCCGGTCCCCTGGCGTCGCTCGGCCGCTACTTCAGTGTTTCTGGTTGACAATCGTGGCCGGCGCACCGCATTTTCGCGTTGAGGGACAAACCTGGGGATCCTGCATGAAGAAGACTTATCAGAAGCCCGAATTAAAGAAGCGTGAGAAGCTCTCGGCCGTAACGGCTGTGTGCACGCCATCAACCTGCACCGATGAGTGAGAACCTTTAGGCCCCAAGGCGCTTTGCCGAAATTCGCTAGAGAGGGACTGCAGTGAAGAAAGAATACAGCAAGCCAGTACTGACCAAACGTGGGCGTCTCAGCGCAGTGACGGCGCAATTGGCACCCAGTGTTGAACCCAGAGGAGCCTAGGCAAACCACGGCCCTGCAACAAAGCCAGTTGGCTTCGGCAGCGGGCTTCTCCGCTTCCAGGCGCCGAAACCTATCTTCGTATGCCTGTCACAACGAGCCAGGCGGTTTCCGTGCTCGGTCTCCGCACTTCAGGGTCGCTGAACCCTGCCTCTCGCAAGGCAGCAATGACCTCATCCGGCTCGCGAGGTGTAAAAAACATCGGCCGGCATGTTCATCCGGTCCATATGTGCCTTCGGGAGGAAGCCCAGCACGACGCGACCGCCTGGTTTGAGGACGCGATGGAGCTCTGCGGATCCAGCTCTAAGGCTTTGCCAGAAGTACACTGTGTGGACGCTGAGAGCCTTGTCGAATGTGCTATCCGGCAAGGGCAAGTCCTCGACTAGCCCGGTTCGGAACTCGGCTCGTCCGGCGCGCACTGCATCGGCGAACCGGTGGGAGGCAGCGTTCACGACATCTGCGAGCGATCAACACCGCAAACGAATGCTGCCTCACGGTTAAGTTGCGGCAGTAAAACTGCGCCGCCGAAACCGACCTCCACGGCACGATCTGCCGTTACCAGTTGCAAATGATCGAGAGCGTAGCCGTTGAGCCGGGCATTGCCCCGGTTCATTCCGGCCCGGACCAGCCAGCCGCCGGTTCGGTCGGCCAGGACAGTGGTTTCGCTATAAATCGTGGCGCCATCCGATCCCACATGGCGCTCGTTGGGGGGAACTCGCCCCCGTCGGATCAGCCGCCTCTGTTGGACCTGATTATCCAATGATAATCCCAAGAGTATCAGGTCATGCGTGGAGTGGTGCCAAGTTTTTGCCCATCGTCTTCGCCCTCCGGAAGATGGAAGACAGCAACAGTCGGGCCCGTGCTTTCCTTCCTGGGGTGGCGCGGGCCGCCGTCGCCTAGCCTTTGCACGAGCCGGTGATGATGGACGCGAATTTGTTGCTGCTGCGAGCCACACCTACCATTTGGCGGAGCTCTTCGCATATCTCTCTCGCGTCTTGGCGCGAAATCTCGGAGAGATAGCGCAGGATTATGGCCTCTTCAGTCAAGGCCTCCTGAATGTGATTCAATTCCGACAGCTTCCGATCGATAGAGCTCATCCATGCACCATGCGCCTAGAAGCGGTGGCGCGCAAACGCTGGTTCGATACTGAAAAATGAAGGCTGCCCAGTTTTTCCTGCCTCACTGATCCAGTTCGAGCGGCTCATGGTCCGGTTGCTCGTGCCCCATGACCTGGCGGAAGTCACGCCGGTCGACCCGCTGGCCGCAGATGGGGCGCGCACAGAATTCCCAGTCAGGGTCATGTGGCTTGCCGGGCATGGGCGGTCCGAGGTTGGCTATTCTGGCCGTGCCCGACCGAACCCGTCGTAGCGGCAAAACTTCTGCAAGGCGTGCCCGTTGTC